>DDJR01000043.1 GCA_002339135.1 Flavobacteriales bacterium UBA2619
TTGAAACAAATTTTCTTGTAAGAAGGGCCAGATTGAAGTTTGAAGGTGTTGCTGTCAATCCGAAATTCCAATATAAAGTTGAGTTGGGGTTGTCAAATAGGGATCATGGAAGTCCTTTGCCTCAAACGAAGAATTCGGCAAGGATCATTTTAGATGCAGTAGGTAAATATGAAATCGCTTCAAATACACATTTGTGGTTTGGGCAGACGAAACTTCCTGGAAACAGAGAGCGTGTGATCAGTTCGTCAAAACTTCAATTTGTGGATAGATCCCTGTTGAATTCTAATTACAATATCGATCGTGATATGGGAATACAGCTTCATCAAAAGTTTCAGATTGGAACCATGAAGGCAAAAGCAATTGTTTCTGTCTCTCAAGGTGAGGGAAGAAATATCACATCTGGCAATGATGGAGGATTTGATTATACAGCAAGAGTTGAGCTTCTTCCACTGGGGTCTTTCACAAGTAAGGGAGATTATTTCGGGTCAGATATAAAGAGAGAACCCAAGCCCAAGTTGGCACTCGGTTTTTCATACGATTATCATGACAACGCTTCTAGATCAAGAGGGAATACGGGGTCTTTTTTAAGTCAAACAAGAACGCTGTCTACCGTGTTTGCCGACCTGATGTTTAAATTTCAAGGCTACTCGGTGATGGTCGAGTATGCTATGAAATCATCTGACGAAAGTCCAGTTTTTATAGATGATGTAGATGGCCTAGTGTATCATTTTGTTACTGGATCTGCCTTGAATCTTCAGGCTGGATATCTCTTGCCAAGTGATTGGGAATTGGCTGCGAGATTTACATCAGTAACTCCAGAAGATGTCCTCGCACAAGAGGATATTTGTATGTATACTCTAGGAATATCAAAATATATTGACGGTCACAATTTGAAGGTGCAGGCAGATTTCTCAACGATTCTAGAAGGGGAGATGGAAGACACTTACTTAGCTCGCTTGCAGTTAGAGTTGTCCTTTTAACTTCAAGCTGCTCATGGGCTAATATCTGATCACGTCAGTAGGTGGGGAGAGTTGGAACAATTCAACAAAACCTCTGGCATCTACAACAGTTCTTCCTTTGTTAATTTTGAAGGCATTGGCATATTCACCACTTCGTCGGAAGTCGTTGTCTGTTAATGTGGTGACTGAGGTTGCAAGTACTCTGTAGGATGTATCTCCGTACTTTATGTTGGCTTCTAGGGGCATATTTGTGCCGGGCCAGCCAGCCGGAGGAGGTCCCAAAGAAGGTGAACACCAATTGTTTTCTCCACAAGAAATGCAACGCATGCCAGCAATCTCTCTTTCCCCTGAGTCGATGATGAGTTTTGAGTTGTTCGGATTTTCTTCAAGTAATTTCGGCATCGGTCCAGTCAATGCGACTTGTGTTCCGAAAAAGGTAAATTGATTTACGCTTCCTAGCGTCTCGCCTAAAAGAAGAAAGGATTGGGTTTTCCCACTTTCCGAGTGTTCCGTAATTTTAAATGTTCCGGCATGTGAAATCACTTCGACTTTGGAAGGCGAAAAGCCATTTTCATGTGAGGGAACACAAGAAAAAGAGATTGAAAATGAAGTTATTTGTGCCGCAATTTCTACTGTAAATAAAACCGCGACTACCATGAAAAAACATTTCATAATGATCTAGAATTTAAGAAGTTTGGCTATTCGCTTTGCCACCTTGTCTGCGTTCGGGAGATAGGCTTTCTCCATACTTTCATTCAACGGAACAGCGGGCAAATCTGCACTTCCGATGAGGTCAGGCGCAGCATCTAAATACTCGAAACATTCCTTTGCGATTCTGCCCGTAAGAGCTTGGGCGAATGTGTTGTTTTCGGGTTCTTCTGTTACAACGATGCAACGATTTGTTCGCTTGATGCTTTTCGAAATGGTGTCGAAATCCACAGGTGCGATCGTCCTTAGATCCACTATTTCTATTGCGCCAGGAAATTGTTTTGCTGCTTCTAGAGCCCAATAGACTCCTCTTCCGTAGGTGATTAATGTGCAAGCTATTTTCTCTGAAGCGTGGGTTACAACTCGTGCTTTGCCTAAGGGCACGATATAATCTTCTGAGGGTTCGATGCATTTTGCAGTTTCCGTGCCTGGAACTTTTGACCAGTATAAGCCTTTGTGCTCAAGCACAATGACCGGGTTGGGGTCGTAATAAGCAGCTTTTAAAAGTCCTTTTAAATCTGCTCCATTGGAGGGGTATGCCACTTTTATGCCCCTGATGTTGGAAAGGACAGACTCTATCGATGAACTGTGATAAGGTCCTCCGGACCCATAAGCGCCAACAGGCACTCGGATCAGTGAGTGAACAGGCCATTGGCCGTTTGACAAGAAAAAAGATTTTGAGAGCTCAGAAAAGAGTTGGTTGAGTCCTGGCCAGAGGTAGTCTGCGAATTGTACTTCGACAATGGGCCTGAGTCCTGTACATGACATTCCAAGTGTGGATCCAACAATAAAAGCCTCTTGTATTGGCGTGTTAAAGACTCTGTCTTCACCGAATTTATCGCCAAGCTTTGCAGCTTCCCGAAAAACACCCCCCAAGCGTTTTCCAACATCTTGACCATAAAGTAAAGATTCTGGGTGCTTCGACATAATCTCCTGCATGGCATGAAGAGCGCAGTCTACCATCAGGGTGAGTTCTCCTCCTTCAGGTTCACGAACGCCTTTTTCTTCATTGATCTCTGTTGGTGCAAAACGATGGGCTAGCAAATCTTCAAATACAGGTTCTTCAGCATTGCGAGCGTTGTCAAAGGCTTCATTTACCTCTGCATCTATTTCAGCTTTGAGAAGTGTTATCTCAGAAGCGTCTAGAAGATTTGATTCCTGAAGATACTTTTCAATACGTGGAAGGGGATCTCGCTGGTTGGCTTCTTCTAGGTCGTCTCGGTAGAATTCTCTTCTAACGCCTGAGGTGTGGTGACCTAAAAGAGGCACTGTCGCGTGTATCAGGAAGGGCCGGCGTTCTTGTCTTACCAAATCAAAAACTTCATCCATGAGTTTCATGCAAGCTGGTAAATCTGTCCCGTCCACTTGGCGTACCTCTATGGGTGGAAACCCTGCGGCCATGGTGGTGGCATCTCCAAATCGAATTTCCCGAGCGTGAGCTGAAATGTCCCATTCATTGTCCTGTATAAGCCAAATCACGGGTAATTTTTTGAGAGCAGACATATAAAGCGCTTCGCTTACTTCACCTTCAGTAGTTGCTGCATCTCCTATAGAACACATGACAACTGGTGCTTCACCTAGTGCCGGCGTGTCAAGGCCCAATTTTTCCCTGTGCTGAATACCCATTGCCACACCGGCAGCAGGAATGGCTTGCATTCCAGTCGCTGAACTTTGGTGTGGTATTTTTGCAAGGTCCTCACGGTTAAGTGATGGGTGGCTGTAATAAGTTCTTCCACCTGAAAACGGATCATTTCGTTTTGCGAAAAGTTGTAGCATCAGTTCCTCGGGCTTCAATCCCATTGCAAGCAACATGCTGTCATCACGGTAATAGCAACTCAACCAATCTTGTTTCCTCAGCAATGAACCAGCTGCAACTTGAATGGCTTCGTGTCCATTCGAACATGCATGAACATATTTTGAAGTCAGTTTTGCGTGTTCTTCATACAAGTCAGACATGCTTCGGGCGGTTCGCATTGTTCGGTAAGCTGCGAGAAGTTTATCTGTGGATATTGAAGTGGTAGAGTGTTGCGCCATCCTAGCAAAGGTACGTTACCTTCGAGGCATGAGTGATGCCTTACAAATTGAATTCCAAAAGTGGGAAGGAACTGGTAATACGTTCATGATTGTGAATGGATTGAAGCTTTCTGGGAGTCGAGATTTGACCAAGCTGGACGATGCTTTTGTAAAGGATGTATGTTGTCAGCAAAACTGTGATGGCTTCATTGTTATCTGTGAATCATCTGTTGACGAAGCTGACCTCAAGTGTGATTACAGAAATTCAGATGGTTCGCGCTCATTTTGTGGAAATGGAACAAGGGCATCTTTTGTTTATGCTCGCAGTGAAGGTCTGGTTGGAGATAGCGCAGTTTTTGAAGCATGTGATGGTCTTCACAGTGTAAGGCATCATACTGAAAAGGATGTTCCTAGTGTTAAATTTAGACCTATTGTCGGTCCTGAGTTGGTAAACTCGAAGGACTTCTTTCTCGATTCAGGTTCTCCACACTATGTTCATTTGGTGAAAGATTTTGACGAACTGTGCGAGATTGATATTGATGCTTTTGGTCGTAAAATCAGGTACAGCGATGCTTATTCAGATCAAGGAGGTGTGAACGTAAATGCGCTTTGCACGGTTGAAGATGGGCTGGCTTTGAGGACGTATGAGAGAGGCGTAGAGGCTGAGACTCAGGCCTGCGGAACCGGAGCTGTAGCTGCTTCAATTGTTGATTATTCGCTCAATGGTGGTGTCCCCAAGAGGACAGTTCATATGCCAGGAGGCAAGTTGTTTGTAGAATTTATTGAAGATGGCAAAGGGGGGTATAAAAACGTTTGGCTTTCTGGTGCTGCAAGTCAGTTGTCTCGAGGGATAATTGGTGCCTTGAGTCTCTTTTTACTTTGGTTTTGTTCTCCAATTTCTATTCAAGCAAATTGGTATGAAAGCTTAGGTAAAGATACAGAAGTCAGTATTTTAACTTCTTCTCCTGGGGATGACGCCTACTCTATTTTCGGTCATGCAGCTGTTCGCATTTACGATCCTGCTCAAGTGCCTATCGTTGATTGGGTATTTAACTACGGAACGTTCTCTTTCAGCGAAGATTTTTATTACAATTTTATGATTGGCAGGTTGGATTATCATATTTCAGCATTGCCATTTTATCAGTTTCAAACCCAATATTTAAAGGAGGGAAGAGGTGTGAAGGAGCAGAAGCTTAATCTAACTCCATTACAAGTTAAACAAGTAGCAGAATATCTTGCCTGGAATCTTCAAGAGGAGAATGCCGTTTACAGCTACGACTTTTTCAGAGATAACTGTGCAACCAGGCTGATTTATCTGTTGCAAGAATCTTTAGGCAAATCCTTTGAGGCAAACTGTGTAGGAAGTGGTAGAACATTCAGAGATGGGTTGCAGCCCTATATGTCTGGGGTTCCATGGACAGCATTCGGTATTAATTTTCTTTTGGGACCTAAATCTGACCAGATGATGCCGCCCTGTGGTGATGCCTTCATTCCCGATGATTTGTCGATGGCTTTAAGTCAGATGACAGTTGATGGAATTCCTATGTTGCTGATCAAGGGTGAAAGTTTTGTTGTTTTTGATGAAGGATCTTGGTTGCCTGAATCTGTGTTAGAGATACCTTCTGTCGTGATGATCTTGCTTGCCTTCATGTTGCTTTTTTTGATACTTATGAAAAAAGAGAGATGGTGGTTTACTAAAACTTTAAGAGCTGTGGTCGCTGTTTCTTCTTCGTTGCTTGGATTGCTCCTGCTTTGTATGTGGTTTTTCACAAATCACACGGATACATGGGCAAACATGAATCTGATCTGGACGCTACCTGCTTTGGTTTACTTTATCCCCATTTCCTCAGGGTTGAAGAAAACATCTGGAAAGATTGCTTCTATAGTGTGCTTGTCATACCTGGTTTTTAGTGTATTTGAACTTCAATTTGCATCACTTGCTTTGAGATGCGCTTGTATCGCCGTATTTTTGACAATCCTACCCTTCAGGAAAGAATTTAACTTAATTAAAAATGATTAAAATAAAACTCTCTTTAGTTCTATTGTCTTTAGCTGCATTGTTTGTAAGCTGTGAGGACAGAGAGACCTTGAGTTGGAATACAGAGATTTCTCTCCCTTTGGTGGATGACAATATTACTTGGTCTTCGTCATTTCCAGATTCATTGCTTGAGTTAGGTGAGGGAGGCGAACCAGCTAGAATGTTATATAAAATTCCTTTCGGTGAATTTTCTGCAGATTATTTACCAACGCTTCCAGACACTTTAATTGAGGAGAATATGGCGATGGAAGGCAATTTGCCATTTGAAGTACCTGTGCCTTTGGGTGATTTGTTTATCAATGAAACCGATGAGATATTTTTCACAAGTTTTGGTGAAAATTCTGATGCATATTTAAAGGAAATCACTCTCAGTTCTGGATCAATGAGGTTGTCTGTAGAAAGTTCCGTGGAAGGAATTTTAGACATGGCGTATTATTTAAACAGTGTTACTGTTGATGGTGTGATTTCTGGCATTGAGTTGGCAGTTCCAGCAGCTGAAGATGGTCAGAGTGGCTTTGCAACGGAAACGATTGATTTAACGGGTGCAGTTTTTAATTTGTCAGGTGAAAATGGTTTGAGTGAAAACATCATGATATCGACCTTTACAACTACAGGATCGGTTTTAAATACTGATATTTTCTATCTGACACCTTCAGACAGTATGTTGGTTGAGATTGAACTTCTTGACCTTAAAATTGAAACGGCTAAAGGGTACTTTGGTCAAGTAGATATTGAATTTAATTCTGACGTGACCCTTTTAGACACAATTGCAATCCCTAACCCCATTCTTGATTTGGAAGGAGCGCGTGCAAAATTAACAATCGAAAACTACATAGGTGCTGAATTGAGATTGAAATTCGATGAAGTCTCTATGGACGGGCAACAGTTAGTTCACCCTTCTATATTTGGCGCAAATGACATTGCAAGAGCTCATTGGAACGATGAGACGTTAATCAATCCCAGCAGTATTGAAATTGATTTGGGAGAAGCGGGTTCCAATGTCTTTGATTTAATCGAGACTCTTCCTACCGATGTCTCCATGTCAGGAAGAGTTCAGCTCAATCCTTTCGGAGATGTTTCATTGGGGCATGATTATATCAACAATGCATTTCCACCGCAGTTGGACCTAGAATTAGAAATACCTTTTAAATTGGGACTTGATGGTGTTGTGTTGGACGAAACGTACGTCATAGATCCGATGAATTTTCCAAAGTTTGATGGCAGTCTGTTGGTTGATCTCACAAGTACATTCCCCGTTGAGGTCTTAGCAGAAATTATCTACACGGTAAATGACGAGGAAGGCACTGTTGTGACCATGACGGGCAACATCGATGCTGGAAGTTCTTATCCAGAGGTGGGCAAACATGGGCTGTTGGTGATTCCCATGACTGAAGAGACGATCAGCCCTGGTGGAAGTGTGCATGTTAAGCTCATTGCAAGTACCGCTGGTGCAGTAACATTCACTGGGTACGAAAATGTCCGCGTCCAAGTTCGAATTGAAGGAACACAACTTATTGAAGTAGAGTAACAATGATTGATTATAGATTGGTTTTTTCTACAGCTTTACTAGCTTTATGTTCTGTTGGTTTACATGCACATGTTTTGCCAGAGTTGGCAAACTCAGACAGCACGAAAGCAGATCGTTTACGTGGACGAGCTTCGTTAAACTTTTGGGCAACGCAAACCGGCAATGTCATTTCAACGGGGTTTTTAAACAACCTTGCTGATGGTGGATTTATTGATCACGATATTTTGGATCCAGTCTTAGCATCTCATCAGGGTGGATTTGGGTATGTGGGTGGAAGTGTCGGATGGGAAAAAATTTGGACTGCAAGTCCTTTTAAAGAAAGCGAATTGGCACTTTGTGGATCCATGGGGTCTGAGGCAATTTATGATGTCAGGTGGACGGATGATATGTTCGAATTGTTGTGGTATGGAAATGGAGGACATACTGGCAGGGTAGATGTCTTTAGTGGAACAGGTGTAAGGGCAGGAGTATTTAATCGATTTGCATTGGGGGTTGAGAATTCCACGACGCAGCAAAGATTCGAAGTGTCGGTTGTTCAGAGGTTGGCAGGGGCAGAGTGGAGTATCCCTTATGGTTATTTTTGGGTGTCAGAAGATGCTGATTCGATTGATTCGTATCTCCAAACGGAGGGTAGAATACACGCGCTCATAGATACAACAATCAGTGGTGATCCTTCGGTGAGCCTTCTGCCATCTTATGGTCTGGGAATTTCAGGTCGGTTTCCACTAGCCTCAGAAACTTTGCCGATTAGGTTTGAGATTGCTTTCAAGGACTTAGGAGTTCTGTTTGAGCAAGAAGGTTCAAGTGTCGCTTGGTTTCAAGAAGGGTTTTCGACGACAGGTTTACCTTTATATGGTGACAGTCTTTCGATCGAATCGCTCTCAAATGGAGATTTGTTGGTGGATTCACTTTTATTGACGGGGAGGTCTGCGAAAAGGATGTCCCTGCTTCCCTCAAGGCTTTCTGCAGAATTCGTCTACGAACCCTCGGAGAAGTTGATGTTTAA
>DDJR01000089.1 GCA_002339135.1 Flavobacteriales bacterium UBA2619
TTTTGAAGGAAATAACGGCTATTTCGAAGCGTACGGGAACTTTGACAATGCTTGGTTAACCTGGACAGTGAACGGTGATGTTGTTGCCGAGGGAGTTGAGTTTTATCAGGTTCTAGATTCTGATTACCTCGAGGGTTTTCTGCTTTGTGTTGACTTTGTTTCTGAAGAGTGTGGTGGTATTGTGGAGGCTTGTGAATTTATAAACCCGGTTGGAGCTGGAGGTTGCCCTGAGGAAATTGAGGTTATTTTCCCCAAGTGGGACATGTGTTCTTGGTCATTTGGGTTAACAAATGTTGAAGAAAACAGTTATATATCATGGGATTTTGGTGATGGATCTGAAGTTGAAGAGGGTGTCTCTTGGGCGTCTCATGTCTATGACTCAGACGGAGATTATAATGTTGTTGTTGTGTATTACAGTGAATCATGTCAAGAAGGGGTAGAGCTGGAAATGGCCATCGAGGTACAAGGCTGTTCAGGAGACGAAGCCTGCATAGATCCAGACCAAATCGACAACGAATTCAGTTGTACCGAAGAATATGCTCCAGTTTGTGGTTGTGATGGTGTGACATACTCAAACATCTGCTACGCAATCAACTATGGTGGTGTAACTTCATGGGTAGAGGGAGAATGTACGACAGGAGTAACTTATTTCGCGGATGCGACAGGATGGAATGTGTTCCCTGTACCCACTTCGGAAGGAGTTACTGTGCGTGGCTTACCTCTTGGGATATGGCCCATGAAGATGTATGATTCTCAGGGTCGAGAGGTTCTTGATTTGAACGTGTCAAATGGAGAGACGCTAGCATTAGATGGTCTTGTCAACGGCTGGTATACCATTCAAATAGTAGGAGTTGAAAGCTCTTTGAAAAGAGTTGTCGTACAGCGATAAGGCGGCCCAATTGTGTATATCTTCGCCAAGCAAGTATTTGCAAAAAACTGAATTGCCTGATTGAATGCGCTACGATCGTTTAAATGTTCTTGTTGGATGGTCCGTATGGGCTGTTGCAACTGTTGTTTACCTTCTTACGGTAGAACCTACTGCTAGTTTTTGGGATTGTGGTGAGTTTATAGCTTCAGCTTATAAGCTTGAAGTGGGTCACCCTCCTGGCGCACCGCTCTTTATGTTACTTGCACGTGCTCTGATGGTCTTTTCTTCCCCAGAGACAGCAGCCTTTGCTGCGAATGCCCTCTCTGCATTGAGTAGTTCATTCACTATTTTATTTTTATTCTGGAGCATCACTCACCTTGCGCGACGATTTTCAGGTGGGTTTTCTGTCGAACCTTCTTCAGCTGAAAGATGGGCGATTCTGGGTTCAGGTGTGGTAGGTGCGCTAGCATACACCTTCTCGGATTCATTTTGGTTTAGTGCGACAGAGGGCGAGGTGTATGCTCTGTCTTCACTATTTACAGCAGCCGTGTTTTGGGCGATATTGAAGTGGGAAAGTGTGGCTGACGAACCTGGCTCTTCAAGGTGGATTATCCTCATCGCATACTTGATGGGACTTTCAATCGGAGTTCACCTTCTCAACCTACTTGCGATACCTGCAATAGCTCTCGTTTACTTCTTCAGAAAGCACGAGTTCAGTATGAAAGGGCTGGTCATAACTGGCGTGGTTTCGATCGCGTTACTTGGATTTATTCAAATAGGACTTATTCAAGGTGTGATTAAACTTGCTGGAGATTTCGAGCGGGTTTTTGTGAACTCAATGGGCCTGCCGTTTAACACAGGCATATTTGCATATCTGTTGATTCTCATTGCAATTCTGTCATTCGGAGTTCTCTATTCGAGGAAGAAAGGTTGGTGGGCAGCAAACACCTTCGTCCTCAGTATCGCGATGATGTTAATTGGGTACAGCTCTTTTACAACGATCGTAGTACGTTCTAGCGCCAATCCTCCCATGGATGAAAACGATCCAGAGAATTTTTTCCAACTTCTTAAATACCTCAACAGAGAGCAGTATGGAGATAGACCACTTTCAACAGGTCAATATTGGGACTCGCCACTTGAAATTGAAAACCCTCAGGGAGATGGTGGAGCTACTTGGGTAAAGAGCTTCAGCGTGAAGGAACTTAAAGGCACACGTGACGTTAGGGTGAAGTCGTTTAAAAGTGAGTCGACAGCATTAAACTTTATCGAGGACTCTTCAAACACACGTTTCCATCTTGTAGAGGAGTATATTAATTCAGGAGAGAAGAAGGGGACTGTTTCGAATTACAATCCAGATTTCACGATGTTGTTTCCAAGAATGTACTCATCGGAAGGACGTCATGTAAAAGAATACAAGCGTTGGAGCAATTACAAAGGATTTAACCAGGCAGCCAGATATACAAGCCCACTTGTTGATGGAGCGATGTCAAGGCAAGCTTTTTTAATTCACCTTGAAAAAGATGTGTTCAATGGAACCATGTCTAAGTCAGAGTTGGAAAGAACCTTAAAACGTCTTTTCAAAGAATACGGCCAAGCTTGGGATGGAGAATTTGAAGTTAGAGATGCAAATTCCGTTCTGGTAAGAGACCCTAAAACAGGTGGAATGAGTTTGGCTCCATTAGATGACCCTCGGGTTGTAGAAGCGCTCAATGCGATGCTTGTCCAGAGGTTTGACAGAGGATTAACAAGCGGAAAACAATTCGTAAAAGGTCTCAACCAGGAGAAGCAATACTATGAGAGTATGGCATCACGGGCGAAGGACTACAATGAACAACAAAGAGCCTTAAGAGCTCTTGACGGAATTCAAGAGAAACTTCAACCGACACAAGCAGAAAACCTGCGTTATTTCGTAGACTACCAAATGGGCTGGATGTACTTTCGTTACTTTATGTGGAACTTTGCAGGAAAGCAAAATGACACACAAGGTCACGGAGACTTTACAAGCGGAAACTGGTTGTCTGGTCTGGACACCATCGATGAACTTCGCCTCGGGAATCGCGATACCCTTACTCAGGAAATGAAGGAAAACAAGGGTCGCAACCACTTCTTCTATTTACCTCTTCTGCTGGGTTTGATAGGCCTTGTATTCCAAATACAACGCGACCCACGTGGTGCTGGAACAGTGGCTCTCCTCTTTTTTATGACAGGAATGGCAATCGTCGTTTATCTCAACCAAACACCAATGCAGCCGCGCGAAAGGGATTACGCCTACGTTGGGTCTTTCTATTCCTTTGCGATGTGGATAGGTCTTAGCGTGTATGCTCTTTTTGATGCAGCAAGGCGTTCCGACTGGTTCATTCATGCAAAAGGCCTGAGCCTTCCGCTGGGTGCAGGGGTCGTTTTCTATCTCCTTGAAACCATGAGCGGCATTCCCAATTATTTGTCTTTAAGCATGTTGTTTATGACTCTTGCAGCCGCAGTTCTTTATGGAATTGCCCATGGTTTGAGAGTCGCGGGACTCAATGAAAACGCAAGAGCACTCGCCCTTGTTGCAGTTACGATGTGTGTTCCTTTGCTGATGGCGTCAGAGGGTTGGGATGACCACAGCAGAGCTCACAGAACAACTGGGGTCGATTTCGCTAAGAATTATTTGCATTCGCTCGCACCCAATGCCATTCTCTTCACGAACGGAGACAACGATACATTTCCACTTTGGTATGCACAAGAGGTGGAAGGTGTTAGGACGGATGTGAGGGTTTGCAACTTGAGTCTTCTAAATACGGATTGGTACATCGATCAAATGAGACGTCGTGCATACGAAAGCGCGCCCCTTCCGATAGAAATGACTGAGGAACAATACAGACAGGGAACAAGAGATATCATTTTACTTGAACCTTCTCGAGATGCAGGCTATTTAGATATTTCTAAGGCGTTTGAAACAGCTTTAGACGAGGAAGATCAAAAATCCTATGGTCCCAAGAGCTACCCCTATTTTCCATCTAACAAATTCAGCATTCCCGTGGACTCTGCTCAGGTTGTAGATCTGGGAATCGTTTCAGGTGACGAAGTCAACATGATTGCGAATGCCGTTGAGTGGGAAGTTGTCGATGGCAAAGGAAATCCAATGCAATATGTTCTAAAAAATCAGGTAGCGTTGCTTTCGATGCTAGCAAATAACAATTGGGAACGTCCAATTTACTTCGCTGTAACGACCGGTGGAGATGCGTATATCGGACTTCAGGATTACTTTAGACTGGAAGGTTTGGCTTACAGACTGGTTCCGATTAAATATCCAAAGAACTCTAACCCCAATGTAACAGGTGGAGTGTCAACTGACTTGATGTTTAACAACGTGATGGAGAACTGGTCTTGGGGAGGGATGGATGACCTTGAGAATGGTATTTACATGGATGAAAACAACCGACGCATGGTGACGAACATCAGACTTCAGATGGCGAATTTAGCTGAAGCGCTGATTGAAGAAAACGATCCCAACAGGGCCCTTGTTGTGTTGAATGAACTTCTTAGGAGAACCCCCAAAGAAAACGTTCCCTATACAAGAGTGTTGATGCCAGTTGCAGAAGCATTTATCCAGCTTGCGACAGAGGATACCATCTTAGCACCGAAGTCTTCGAGTCTCACGGCCGATCAAAAGGCTGCTGCTTTAGAGATGGCACACGAGCTTGTTCTGGACCTATTCGACCAGCAACAAGAGGTCGTTGCGTATGCCACATCTCTTCAACCCGAATTCTACTCGGCGATGACCTCTGAAGTTGATCTAGCGCTGCAAGTGAACGATAGAATCTTACGAGTATTCAAGTATTATATGCCTCAAGATGACTTGGTGAAAGAGCTAGATACGCGAATCGGTCAAATGGAGGAAGATATAAACAGTTACGAGCGGCAAATTGTCCAGCTGGGAGTGATGGAATTCTAAGAATCCGAGTGATATGAGAGTAGCAATCTTAGCTTCTGGAAGTGGTTCGAATGCGGCGGCATTGATGCATTGCTTTTCTGCAACTGAAGGTGTCGATGTTGTGCTGGTTGGGTCGAATCGCAGTGGCGCAGGAGTGCTAGAAAAAGCACAACAAGCTGGAGTAAGTTCGATTCATTTTACCAGTGATGATCTTGCCGGGGGAGTGCTTCTAAAGAAGCTGAAGACAGTCAATGTAGATTGGGTTTTACTTGCAGGATTCCTTTTACAAATCCCCATAGAATTTTGCCGAGCTTTCGAAAATAAAATTTTAAACATCCATCCATCTCTCCTCCCTAAATTTGGTGGGAAAGGCATGTATGGAATGAATGTGCATCGTGCAGTTTTCGAGGCAGCGGAGAAAGAAAGCGGCATGACGATTCACTACGTTAACGAGTGTTTCGATGAGGGTGAAATTGTCTTCCAAGGACGGATAGATGTTTCACAGTTAACCTCAGCAGAAGAGATTTCTTCAGAGGTTCTTAAGTTGGAACACGAATACTATCCGAGAGTTGCTTCAGCATTGATTCTAGATTCGAAAACCCCTGTAAAATGAAACAGGTGATTGTATATACTGACGGAGGAGCAAGCGGAAACCCTGGACCTGGAGGCTATGGTGCGGTGATGCTTGCCTCAGGCGGGAAGTATTACAAAGAACTCAGTGGCGCTTTTCGTTTGACAACAAACAACAGAATGGAGCTTCTGGCGGTGATTGTCGCTTTAGAGACTTTGAAAAACAAAGGCACGCATGTGACCGTTTATTCTGATTCAAAATATGTCGTTGATGCGGTTGTGAAGAAGTGGGTCTTTAATTGGGTGAAAAAGAAATTTAAAGACAAGAAAAACCCAGATTTGTGGAAGAGGTTTCTACGCATTTATGCCCAACATGAGGTCAAGTTTGTCTGGGTGAAAGGTCACGCTGGAAATGAATACAACGAAGTAGCTGACAAATTAGCTGTTTCAGCCTACGCAGACGGTGTTTTAGAATTGAAAACAGATAGTGGGTATGAAGCATCGAAATCAGAAGATAACAACTTAAATTTGCGGTTCGAATAACTACACAACCATGCGTACAGATCTATACACAGGACACGATTATTTCAACATGGACGACCTCCTCACAGAGGAGCACAAACTGATCCGTGATGCAGCAAGAGAATGGGTCAAGAAAGAGGTGAGCCCAATTATTGAAGATGCAGCAGAAAACCAAGTTTTTCCCCAGCACCTTCTACCTGGTCTGGGAGCTATAGGCGCATTCGGACCTTATATCCCTGAGCAATACGGCGGTGCAGGTTTGGATCAAATCTCTTACGGATTGATCATGCAAGAACTAGAGCGCTGCGATTCAGGCCTTCGTTCTACTGCTTCTGTCCAAAGCTCTCTTGTGATGTATCCCATTTGGAAGTATGGATCAGAGGAACAAAAAATGAAATACCTCCCCAAGCTCGGTACGGGTGAGTGGATAGGTTGTTTTGGGCTTACTGAGCCAGACCATGGATCTAATCCAGGGGGAATGACAACGAGCTATGTGGAGGATGGAGATGATGTTATCCTTAACGGGGCGAAGATGTGGATTTCGAATGCACCGTTTGCACAAATCGCTGTGGTTTGGGCAAAAAATGAGGCAGGAAGGATTCACGGAGTTATCGTAGAACGTGGAATGGAGGGTTTTTCAACCCCCACAATGAAGGGCAAGTGGTCACTGCGCGCATCTGACACCGGAGAGCTCATTTTCGACAACGTTCGCGTTCCTAAAGCAAATATCCTGACAGAAAAATCTGGACTTGGAGCGCCACTTGGATGTCTTGATTCAGCTCGTTATGGGATCGCTTGGGGGGCCATCGGCGCTGCTCTGGACTGTTACGATACAGCTCTTCGCTACTCCAAGGAACGCATGCAATTCGGTAAGCCTATCGCAGCGTTCCAACTCCAGCAAAAGAAACTCGCTGAGATGATCACTGAGATTACGAAAGCACAACTCCTCACTTTGCGTCTCGGCCAACTTCGCAACGAAGGAAAGTCTACATCAGCCCAAATCTCAATGGCGAAACGCAACAACGTGGACATGGCCATCACTGTAGCTCGCGAAGCGCGTCAAATGCTCGGTGCGATGGGTATCATGAACGAGTACCCCATTATGCGACACATGATGAACCTCGAATCCGTCATCACATACGAAGGAACCCACGATATCCATTTGTTGATTACCGGAATGGACATCACCGGAGAGAATGCCTTTAAGTAAAGACGATTTCGACTCTATACAATTAGATGTTAACAACATTTCGTCTATAGGTTTTCCACTATATTTAAAATTAAAATACTATTTTTGTGCTCGACTACATACAAAAGAATTTAAATGATTAAACCTAGGAATTTTTTAATATTTAGTGTTTTATGCGTCTTGATGTCGTCTTGTGCTACCAAAGAATCAATCGTTTTATTTCAGGACGATAATCAAAAAGATGAGCAAAAAGAAATTCAAACTACCGAGCAAAACATTTCAAGTCAGTTTGAAGACTTTACCATTCAAAAGAACGACATTCTCAAAGTATCGGTCTCCGCTTTAGATATGACTTCAGTAGCCTCCTTCCGTTCAGACATCATGCAAGCGAGGTCAAATGATCAATATTTATTGGAGGGTTTTAAAGTAGACGAACTTGGCAGTTTAAACCTTCCATTGGTAGGAAAGGTTGATGTATTAGGGCTAACTCCAAGTCAAGCATCTTTATTAATTCAGCTAGAATTAAGCAAGTCCATCATCGACCCCATTGTAAACATCAACTTCTTGAATTTTAGGTTTACAATTCTAGGAGAAGTGAATAACCCAGGAACCTTTAGCGTGTTTGACCCTAAGATCAATGTTATTCAAGCCTTAGGCTTAGCTGGGGACATTACAATCACGGGTAAACGTGATAACATCAAGA
>DDJR01000056.1 GCA_002339135.1 Flavobacteriales bacterium UBA2619
TTTAGGTTATCTATGTTGTAATGGTTAGATTGCAACTCATGATTATGTTAAAAGTAAAAATATCACCAACGAAGCATCGATTTATTGCGACTAAATTTATTTTAGGTGTTGTGTTTTCAATCATGTCCGTTGTTTCTGTTGGTGCTCAAGTCTATGTTATTAATGGAGGTTTTGAGTTTAGTGAAACAGTTCCCAATCAGACAGGTCAATGGGATTTAATCCACAATTGGACAAATGCAGGTAGTTCATCTGCCAATCCTGATTATTATCACTCATTTGGATACAATGGTGGTGATCTTCCAGAAACTCCTTTGGCGTACATTGAAGCATACAACGGTTATGCGATTGCCGGTTTAGAGGTAAGTAGACGCTCAGGTCTCAATGCCCGAGAGTACTTGATGGGGGAATTTTCTGAGCCTTTAAAAATTGGTAAGAGGTATGAGTTTTCTTTTGCAATTGCAAATGGAGATGTTTACAAGCACAGTACTGCGGGATTGGGTGTAAGCGATTTAGGTGTTGTTTTTTCAACCGATGTCATTTCACAACAGCTTCGTGAGCCCATAGCTTTTCACCCACAAATTAGCATGACTCAAATTCAATACTATCAAAGTTGGCAGGTTGTGAAATTTGCTTTTACAGCGAATGAGAACTATGAGTTTTTCACATTTGGTTTGTTTGGAGATGATGCTGGAAAGGAGATAGAATCTTTTGAGGGGCCGGGAAGAACGATGGCGTATTATTTCGTTGATGATTTTATGATCAGAGATTTAACATCTGAGCTCAATGAGGATGTAACACATTCAAGAGGTGATTTCTCCAACTTATTTAACCTTGAGAGTAGTACTTATGTACCAACAGCATTTACCCCAAACAACGATGGGCTGAATGATTTCTTCGCACCGTCTATTCAATCGAATAATGGTGCTTTGTTGAGGGTTTTCGATAGGAGTGGAGCGATGGTTTGGGAGTGTGTGGGTGAGTCACCGAATTGGTCAGGTCTAACCTTAGCTGGAGGAGAGGCTCAAACTGGAGTTTATGTTTGGACTCTGTCAGTAACCACAGAGAAAGGTTCTGTGAAGGAATTGAGTGGCACAGTTACTCTTTTGCAGTAATTTCGCAAAAAAGAAATCTTTTTACATGTTGAAACTTTATTCTGAGAAGGCTTCGGCGTATCCGGGTTTTAGCCCCATTGTGCTAGATCACTTACATGTTGGGAATGCGGGGAAGGTTCCTGCAGAGACAAAGAGTCCAAAATCCTCAATCGTTCGCTCCTTGGTGTGTGATGTCATATCTGAGCAATATCACCAATTGGGAATGTCATTGCATGGAAGGATGGACAAGCTTAGGAGATCCGAAACAAAAACTGTGACCACAGGGCATCAGCTTCAGCTGTGTGGAGGGCCAGCATTTCTACATTACAAGATTATAACTGCCATTCGACTCGCTAGAACCCTCGAGTTGGAATCGGGTCGCTCTGTGGTGCCGATTTTCTGGTTGGCTTCCGAAGACCATGATTTTAAGGAAATAAGCTGGGTGAATGGTGACAACGAGAAGTTTGTTTGGGCGCATCAGTTAGAAAACTCAAAATTGCCAGTAGGTAAGTTCTCATTGGATGGATTAGAGCAAGTTGTTCATAGCTGGGGGGAGAATGGCGTTGATTTGATGGAGGCGAAGGCTGTGATGGAGGAGTTGAAAATTGCAAAAGCAAATGGTGAGAAGTATGTTCACTTGTTTAGAAGGTGGCTGGAATTGTGGTATGGAGATACTGAGCTTTTAGTGATAGATGCCAGCCATTCTAAGTTGAAATGTGCGGCTGCTGAGTTGTTCTCTCATGAATTTACAGGCTCTGGTATTTCGACATCAGTTATCAAAACCACTGAATCCCTTTTTGAAAAGGGATTTAAAGTTGGCACGCACGTTAGAGATGTGAATTTATTCTTTCAAAAAGAAGATGGAGAGAGGGTGGGTATTGTTCAAAGTTCGGATGGGTTTGTAGCAGGTGACTTAGTGATGAATCCTGATGGAGAGGATTGGTTGGATTGGTGCAAGCACAATGCTGAGTTTTTAAGCCCTGGTGTTTTGTTAAGACCCTTGTATCAAGAGTTGCTGTTGAACAATTCTCATGTGGTACTAGGCCCAGGTGAATTGGGATATTGGAAGCGACTTGAAGGAGCTTTTTTCTTGCGAGGAGTTGCGATGCCAGATTTACATCTCAGAGATCACGTACTTGTTTTAAGCAACGAGGTGTTGTTGCAAGCAGCGAAAGTTGGGTGGTCAATTGACAAAGGTTGGTGGAGTGAGGAAGAGTGGACAAGGGTGTGGCTTGACCTCAATATGCCATCTGGAATTTCTAATTTAGAAGATAAATTGACTGAGTTTAAAAATGCATCTGTGGCAGTAGCGTCTCTTGCTGACCCAACGTTAGAGCGTGCCGCTTTTGCAAGTGGCGCAGCTGTTGATAAAACTCATGAAAATTTGTTAAAGAAAATCAGAAAGGCCATTAAAAGAAAAAATGCACCTTTGTTGCATGCTCTTTCAAGTGCTTCTCATCAAATTTTCAGCAAGGGAAATCCCCAGGATAGATATATGAATTTTCATATTTTATCTCGCGAAGTTGGTGGGTTTTATGCACTAAGAAACTTGCTTTTAGAAGTTCAATTTCCAAGTGATAAAGTTGTTGGTGAGCTGATGCACGTTGTTTCCAATGTTCGTAAAAACAAAGAAGATGAGTAAAGAACGAAACTTGTCTGCAGAGACGAATGAAGCAGGAGAGTCGATTTCCCCACAATTGCCGAAAGAGATCAAGAATTATTTAATTGATATCGATGGCACAATTACAGATGATGTTCCCAACGAAGAGCCGGAACGAATGTCCTCCTGTAAACCATTTCCAGACGCTGTTGAAACCCTTGATAAATGGTACGTCGAAGGGCATGTCCTTACTTTTTTCACTTCAAGAACAGAAGAGCACAGAGAGGTGACTGAGGTTTGGCTTAAGAAGCATGCTATTAAATACCATGGTTTACTCATGGGAAAGCCCAGGGGCGGAAACTACCATTGGATAGACAATCACATTGTGAGGGCGACTCGTTTTGAGGGTAAGTTTACAGAGATGATTGTGAAGCAAAAAAACGTAGAGGTTTTTAAAGGATAGAAAGAGCTAGATCGAGTCTAAGAAACGTTGTAGAATAATCGCTGAAGCGACTTTATCTAGAACGCCTTTGTTTTTCCTTTTGCTCTTTTTCATGCCACCTAAGATGAGTGCGCTCATGGCCTCATTGCTTGTGTCACTTTCATCCACCTTGTGAACCGGGATTGATGGGTATTTCTTCTCTAAGGCAGAGATGAATGTTGCAATTCCGTCAGAACTGTCGGTCTTCAGTCCCACGATTAACCCCGGGACTCCAACGACAATGCCTCTGCAAGGTTCAGCGCGGACAATTGGGTCAATTTCTGTAAATACTGCATTCGTATCAACAGTCATTAAAGGCGAGGCTACGATTGCAAAACTGTCTGTGACAGCGATGCCAGTCCGTCTCAAACCCCAATCAAATCCGATATATCTTGCCATGGGTGCAATATACACTTGTGGATACATACCTTTGAGAAAAAAGCAAATGGAGATTTCTAGTCTGAAAAATATTGTTGAGAAAACATGGTTAGATAGAGATTTACTTCAGTCATCTGAATCTAGAGATGCGATCGCTGTTGTGATGGAACATTTAGATCAGGGAAAACTCAGGTGTGCATCTCCGGATGGTCATGGTGGTTGGGTGGTAAATGATTGGGTGAAAAAAGCTGTTGTTCTCAATTTCCCGATTCAAAAAATGGAGACCATAGAGGTAGGACCGTTTGAATTTCATGATAAAATGCCATTGAAGAAGGGGTATGCAGAAGCGGGCGTGAGGGTCGTGCCTCATGCTGTAGCAAGGTATGGCGCCTATATCGCGAACAATGTTATCCTGATGCCTAGCTATATTAATCTTGGTGCCTATGTTGATTCTGGAACGATGGTGGATACATGGGCTACTGTAGGTTCTTGTGCCCAAATAGGAAAGGAAGTTCACCTGAGCGGTGGTGTTGGGATAGGAGGTGTTTTAGAGCCATTGCAAGCAGCGCCGGTCATCATTGAAGACGGCGCGTTTATAGGATCTCGTTGCATCGTGGTTGAGGGAGTGAGGGTAGGAACTGAAGCGGTACTAGGAGCAGGAGTCGTGCTTACACAAAGTACCGTGATTATTGATGTTACAGGTGAAACACCAGTGGAGCTTAAGGGGTATGTTCCTCCACGCTCAGTTGTCATCCCAGGAACCAGGCCTAAGAAATTTCCGTCTGGGACGTTTCATATTCCCTGTGCTTTAATTATCGGAAAACGAAAGGAAAGCACCAACAGAAAGACCTCTTTAAATAGCGCATTAAGAGAACACAACGTAGCTGTTTAATTGTGGTGTTGAAATGATGCGATTTGTGTGGAAAAATCGCATTGCTTTTTCTCTTATTTATGGGTATTATCTCGCATCTTTACATTATGCATTTTATAGTATCTAGTAACCTTCTTCTCCGCCACCTTCAGATGTTGAGTGGTGTTCTGAGCAACAGCAATACGTTGCCTATTTTAGACCATTTCTTATTCGATCTCGCTCCAGGCGAAGTGGTTGTTTCAGCCAGCGACCTCGAGACGACGATGACTGTTAAGTTTGAAGTAAGAACTGAGGATACTGGCACGATTGCCATACCCGCGAAAATGTTGTTGGACATCTTAAAAGCTTTTCCAGATATTCCACTCACATTTAAAATTGATTTGGAGACTTTCGGAGTGGAGCTGATTAGCGATGCCGGAAAGTATAAGCTCACTGGGGCAAACGGAGAAGAGTTTCCTAAAACACCAGAGTTAGAAGGTGGCTCAGATGTTCAGATCAGTGCTGACACTTTAGTGACCGCGATTAACAGAACCCTTTTTGCTGCAGGCACTGATGATCTTAGGCCGGTGATGTCAGGAATCTTTTTTGAACTTTATGAGGATAGCATTCGATTTGTCGCAACAGACGCCCACAGATTAGTAAGGTATGCGAGAACAGATGCCAAGGCAAAAGAATCATCGCAGTTTATTGTTCCTAAGAAGCCTTTAAATCTTCTTAAGAACGCCGCTTCCTCAGCTGAAAATGTTTCAATGAGCTTTAATGATTCGAATGCGAAATTTGAATTTGATCAGGTGACTATTCTTTGTAGACTCATTGAAGGTAAGTATCCCAATTATGATGCGGTCATCCCCAAGGACAATCCAAATCGCATGACAATTAACCGAATGAGCTTTCTACAAGCCATCAGAAGAGTAGCGATTTTTGCAAATAAAACAACCCACCAGGTTCGTTTGAGGATTGCTGGAAGTGAATTAACTGTCAATGCTGAGGATTTGGATTTTGCAAATGAAGCTACAGAGCGATTGACTTGCAGCTACCAGGGAAAGGATATTGAGATCGGTTTCAACAGTAGATTTCTAGCTGACATGCTCAATAACTTAGGCTCACCTGAAGTTACATTGGAGTTAAGTGCACCTAACAGAGCTGGAATTATACGTCCCTCTGAGCCTGAAGAAGAAGGTGAAGATGTTTTAATGCTCGTGATGCCTGTTATGCTCAACAACTAGAGTATCTAATTTTTCCTGTTTGACTCAGCTTGATGATTTCTTAGACTTGGTCTGAGGTTTTTCCTTTGAACGAGCTGTCCACTGGTATGTGAATCCACCGCTGTTGGTCGAATCTGTGTGATCACCTTTCGTTTCCAGTTCTTTTGCTTCAACTTCTGCCAATTGCGCAATTGTGTCAGGGTGGTTGGGGTTTCCGCGCATCCACCATTCAGGTAGGGCTTCATCAGCGCCCTCCGTCAGTTCATACTTGTAGATGTTGTTTTTCGGTCCTGTTTTTCGATAGTAAAAAGCAAGAACAGCTCCTGAAAAAGCCCCGGCCAAATGACCTTCCCAACTGACATGCTCTTTAATAGGTAGCATCAGCCAAACCATACCCCCATATAAAAAAACAACAAGTAAAGTGATTCTCAGAAGTAGAATGTTTTTACGGACAATGCCGCTTAAAAATAAAAAGGATGCAAGAGCATACACCATTCCACTAGCGCCAATGTGGTTGCCCCCTCCGCCAAACATCCAAAGTAAAGTTCCACTCATAAAAAACGAAATCACCCACACTCGAACAGCCAGAGATCTGTAAAAATAAAACAGCAGTCCGTTCAGAACAAAGAAGGAGGCAGTGTTGTTCCAGATATGAGAAAGACTCCCGTGAAGAAATGGAAAAGTCACAATTCCTTTAATTCCGCGTAGTTCTCGCGGCCTGTTTCCATGTGCCGTAAGTTCCAACTCGTAGATTATATCTATGAAATAGATGCCCCAAATGATTAGTAGAAAGGTTATTGTAAAGAAAAGGGCGTAAAATAACCGAGGGTGTGCTTTCATTAATGTAAAGTTACCCCATCAACACCTTCGGTTGGATAAGTGATTTTAAATTGTGAAAAATAGGTAAAATGAGTTCCTATTTTTGGTCACATCAGTACAGGAAATAATTTAGACATTTATGAGTATTTCTGAAATACATGCTTTAATTCAACTTTTAGATGACCCTGATGAAGGTGTTTATCAACACGTCCGTGAAGAGCTGATGTCAAAAGGGACGTCTATTCTCCCGGCTGTTTTAGAACACAGAGCGGGGAAATCTCAATGTGAGGTTCACGAAAATCGCCTGGATGACTTGGTAGAGGGACTTCACGGAGCGTTCGTGAAAAAAGCCATTAAAAGTTGGCATGACTCTGGAGCCCAAAACATCTTAGAGGGTGCCCTTTGGATTCACAAGGCTGCAGATCCTCTTTTGGATATTCAAGCGATAAAAGCGAAGTACGAAAAGCTGAAAAGAGATGTTTGGCTTGAGTTGAATGAAGAGCTTACAGCGTTAGAGCAGGTCAGGATTTTAAATCACGTCTTATTTAGTGAAGAGGGGTTTTTGAATTCCAGATCCGGACACCCCAATCCAAAAGATGCATTAATTGGTGATGTGATGGATTTGAAAAAGGGAAATCCTTTAGGTCTAGGAACTCTATACTTAGCGATAGCTCGTGATCTAAAACTCCCCATCCACGGTGTAAATCTTCCCAACCACTTTATTCTTTGTTATTGTGATGAGCATCATGTTCATGACGGCAGTGAGTTGGTCGAAGACAATGAACTCCCTTCAGGCATCCTATTTTACATTAACCCCTTTAGCGAAGGAACCGTTATCCATCCCCGTGATGTTAGTGAGTTTCTAAGTCACTTAGATTTGCCAGTAGATGAGAGCAATTGTGGCCCTTGCGCACCGATCGATATTATTCGTCGCTTGATTGGAAATGTAGCTTATGCTTTCGAGCGCAATGGTGAAATTTCTCAAGCAGAGCGTATGCGTGAATTGCTGCTTTACATAGAGGTGGACGTTACCGTAAATGTAGAATCAGCAGACGCAGATGGGAGAGAAGATGAAGCCGAGTCCTAAGTATTCATTTATTGTGACATGAAAAAAGGGAGGCCACGTATGGTCTCCCTTTTTTATTGATGTGTAAAACTGATTAGTTTACTGGAGCAGGAGTTACGTTCGCAGTAATTGTAAGAATTGTCTGTGCTGGATCTGTATTCGCAGTAACAGTCACTTTCTTTGTTTGTTTGTTCTTCTTTCCTTTAGAATTAAACTTCACTTCAATCGTTCCAGTTTCTCCAGGAGCGATTGGCTTCTTAGGACATTGCGGAACAGTACAGCCACATGAACCTTTGCACTTGTCAAGTATAAGTGGCTCAGCTCCTGTATTTGTGAATTCGAAGTAGTATGTTTCCACATCACCTTCGTCCATCACACCGAAGTCGTGTGAGTACTCATTGAAAGACATTCCCGTTAATGGTCCAGCAGGTTCTTGAGCTTGAGCTTTGGCAGGGTCAAATTTCTCTGGCTTTGCGTTTACCGCTGTCTCAGCAGCTTCTGTTTTATCACTTTCAGTGATTGGCTTAGAGTTAGATGTTTCGCTTGATCCGCATGAGAATAGGATTGTACATGCGAAAATTGTTGCAACTAGTGTTAGTCTAGACATATTATATTGATTGTTTAATTTCAGATTGTTTGTAGGTGTGCAAAACTATGAATAAATTCACTTGCAATGTAATTCAATTACTTAAACGTTTTGTGAGCCAAGTTGCTTTTTTCAAACGTCCCGTCTTTCAGAATCTTTACAGCTTCCTGAATCGACTCATTCAAGTCTCCTATGATTCGATAAAACGTAGATTGTTCGTACACATTCCTGCCCA
>DDJR01000104.1 GCA_002339135.1 Flavobacteriales bacterium UBA2619
CGATCACTGAAGTTTTTTGTGGCGGCTTTTTTGATCCCAACATCAAGCATGCCTTGTGAGATGTCCATCCCTGTTATTTGAGACGTAAGACCCATTCGTACGGCTTCAATGGCGAAATCAGCTGTCCCTGTTGCCATGTCTAGAATGGTTTCAGGCTTGTGCTTTTCGCGCTTCAGGATTCGCACGCATTTTTTACGCCACAGAACGTCAATCCCCAGTGAGAAGAAGTGGTTGAGAAAATCGTATTTAGGAGCAATGCTGTCAAACATGCGTTCGACTTGTTTCTTTTTAGTTTCCTCAGATTCTGAGGTGTATGGTGTGACTTTTGTTCCCATTGTGTTTCTGACTTGTTGATTAACCAACCACTGTGTGGTCTTCAGGGTTTTTAAAGTATGTATCTGTTATGTTGCTTGCTATGACAAACGCCGCCGCTAGTGTCCCAATCCTTCCTACAAACATTGATGTCGCTATGGTCATTTTCCCTGCCGGTGAAAGGAATGGCGTCAAGCCTGAGCTTAACCCGGAGTTGCTCATGGCGCTGACTTGTTCGAACGCGAGGTCTATTATGTTGTATTTTTCTCCTGAAAGCAGTGAGGATTCGGTGATCGATAGTATCATCAGAAACACAATGTTTCCCACGAGAAAAAAGATGAGAACGCCATAGGATTTGGACCGCAGCGTGGCATTGACTGTTCGATTGAAAAGTTGAGCATGGTCGAATCTTCGTATTTTGCGCCAAACATCACTGCCAATTACAGCAAACGTAGATGTTTTTATTCCGCCTCCAGTTGATGAGTTAGAAGAACCTACGAACATCAAGGCTATGAATATGAGGCTCATGGGCAAGCTGATTGCGCTTGTGTCTATAGAGTTGAATCCAGCGGTTCTTGAAACGCTTTGGAAGATTGATGTTGTTAACTTTCCGAAGTTGGACATGCCAAACAACACGCCTTTGCTTTCAAGAATCGCGAACGAAACAGCACCGAACACAACCACGATCATTGAGACATACAAAGCTATTTTTGTCGCGAACCCGATTGTTTTATTTGGGTGCCTGAGTCTGTCGCGCAGTCGAGCAGGCTCGAACATGTCAAACAACGCGAACATTCCCAATGCCCCTAAAAACACAAGTGTCGAGATTACCCAGTGCACAAGCCAATTTGTCGCGAGCCAAGGGTGCGCAAAACCATCAGTATACAGTGTGATTCCAGAATTGTTAAAAGCAGACACACTGTGAAAAACTGACAAGAAAATTCGATCACCCAATCCAGAAAAGGGAATTGCAGAAGACCAGACAACACCCAGCGCCAGAGCGCCCAAAGCCTCGATAGTGAAGCACCACAAGGCCACTTTTCGAAGCGTGGCTAGACCACCTTGAAATGTATCGAGGTTGGTTGCATCTTCGGTGATATTTTGTTGTTGAACGGAATTGCCTGATCGCATTGCTCTTGCGAGGACTAAAGCGAGGGCAATGGCATTTAGGCCTCCTAGTTGGATGAGCAAGAGCATCACCATTTGTCCTTTAAAAGCAAAGAAACTCATTGTATCCTGAACCATTAGCCCTGTGACGCATGTGGCGGAAGTTGAGGTGAAGAATGCATCTAATAGAGCCATGCTGCTTCCACTTGAAGTCATTTCAGGCATCGTTAGCAGGAGTGTTCCTGTGAAGATAAGTCCTAGAAAACTTAAAGAAAAAACAACAGCGGGATGTCTCTTAATGAGAGCAACGCATCTTTCTTTCCGCACCAACGCAATCAGTGTTGAGAGGAAAAAACATCCATGAACCATGATGATGCTCAAGTCTTTGCCAGATGAAATTGAGTACTTTTCAAACAGGTTGGTGATTAAAAGGTCTCCTGTTAAAATGGTGCTTGATACCTCGGTGACAATCGTGACAATTACAATTGCTTCAAGCCAAGTTGCTTTAAAATGCTTTTTAGGATGAATGTTGCATGACAACTTAATGAGATATTGAACTACATAAAACCCAAAACTGAAGGCCATCACATTCATCATGTTTGAATCGCCCTGACTCGAGTGAGGGAAGCCATGGTAAATTGTGAGCGTTGCAAGTGCGACCAACGATACAAATAATTGAATAACCTTCAAATACAGCAGTTTCATTGATGTCGATGTTCCTAAGAACCTGTTGCCTTGTTCACGCAATTTATTCAAGGTCATACCTCAGCGATGAGTTGTTCTAAATCAACAGGAACAACACCGCTGTGTTCACATACCAACCCTCCAGCAAGGTTTGCAACTTCTGCGATTTGCAAAGGTGAAGCGCCTGAGGCGAGCATAAGAGACGCAGTCGCGATCACGGTGTCACCAGCTCCACTTACGTCAACAACACTGCTTGGTCTTGACATGACGTGTGTTTGAACCGCAGTTTCCCGGTTTCTATTGTCTAAGCATTGAACCCACAATCCTTCAGAACCTAGCGTTGTTAGAGATATCTTGGGGGAGATTTTCTCGTGTAATTCATTCAGCGCCTCAGCAAGTCCTTCAGGAAGATCAATGTCACGATGAAGACCTTCTCTCAGTTCTTTGAGGTTGGGCTTAAAAAGATCTACGTATGAATAATTGAAGAATCCTTTTAATTTAGGATCTACGGTAACGGGTATGCCACGTCTTTTTGACTCAGCAATGATGGCGTCTATCAGGGCGGGGGTTAATACGCCTTTGTCGTAGTCTTCGAATATCACAACATCAATTTTGAAGTTGGTGAAAATTGCAAGACAAGCCTTCAGAAGTCTGTCAGCGGTTTCATCGCAAATGGGTTCGTCAGTCTCTTCGTCTACCCTAAGCATGTGTTCATGGTCTCGAATAATTCGTGTTTTCACAGTCGTAATCCGTTTATCTTCAGAAATACAGGCAGAAACTCCCAGAGACAGAGAAGTGAAAATATCTTTTAACCTTTTGCCAGCCGGGTCATTTCCAACGACTGTTGCCAGATGAACTTTCGCCCCCAGTGCTTGTACATTCCTTGCTACGTTGGCCGCGCCTCCAGGTCTTTCGTCACGTCCTGACATCAAAACCACAGGAACAGGAGCCTCAGGTGACAACCGCTCTACTGTCCCAAAAAGGTAGGAATCAAGCATCACATCACCAACTACCAAAGCGGTGAGATTTGAGATGTTCTTTATGGCTTCTTTTTTTGTCATTGGATTCTTAGGCCAAAACTGATGTCCAGTTATGCTAGTTGACCGATTGCAACATGAATTCTTCGAACCGCTTCTTCTAGCACCTCATCTGCTGCTGCGTAGGAGATGCGTATGCATTCTGGCGTTCCAAATGCTGCGCCACTGACGGTAGCTACGTGAGCTTCTTCGATGAGAAACATGGCAACATCGTCAGAGTTTTCAAGACGTTTTCCTTTAAAGCTCTTTCCAAAAAGATCACTTACATCAGGAAAAAGGTAAAACGCGCCCATGGGCAGGTTGAGATTGATTCCCGGAACTTTTGATAGGCTTGCGTGCATGGCATTGCGTCTTCTTAGGAAGGCAGATACCATAGATTGAGAAATTGAAGGATCAGACTCCACCGCTGTTGCTGCTGCTGCTTGAGCAATGCTGCAAGGTGCAGAGGTGAATTGTCCTTGTATTTTTGTACAAGCGTCAGCGATCCATTTCGGTGCTCCAATGTATCCCAAACGCCAGCCAGTCATGGCAAATCCTTTAGAGACTCCATTTACCGTGATGACTCTTTCCATCATTCCCGGCTCTGCAGCAAGACTAGCGTGCTTGGGAGTAAAGTTAATTAGTTCGTAGATTTCATCTGAAATCGTATACATGTTGTCGTGCTTTCTAAGCACAGCAGCAATTTCTGCAGTTTCTTTTTGTGTGTAAACAGAGCCTGAAGGGTTGCAAGGAGAGCTGTAGATCATGAGGCGGGTCTTTGCAGTAATTGCAGCTTCTATCGCGTCTGGATGAATCTTGTAGTCTTCCTGAATGCTCGTTGGGAGAATAACGGGTATGCCACCAGCGACTTTTACAAGCTCAACATAGCTAACCCAAAATGGAGCTGGTAAGATCACTTCATCTCCAGGATTTACAAGGCTCAGAATCACATTGGCGAGAGATTGTTTGGCTCCGGTGCTAACGACAATTTGGTCTGCATTGTAGGCCAAACCATTGTCTCGTTGAAATTTTTTGGAAATAGCCTCACGCACACGTTGGGTGCCTGGAACCGGTGTGTAGTGGGTTTCATTTGCATTGATCGAATCGATTCCGGATTGTTTCAGTACACTCGGCGTGTCAAAGTCAGGTTCTCCTAAAGAAAGGGATATAATATCAACTCCGGAAGCTTTGAGTTCACGAGCCATACGAGCCATCGCCAGTGTGGCAGATTCAGAAAGGCGATTGAGAAGATCCGAAGTGTGTTTTTCCATGTGTCAAAGGTAGTTATTTCTTAGGAAGCAGGGCGAGTCCAACTGCTGTAATTGCTCCATTTATTGGAAGGAGTGCAAACCCAAAACTGAACCCATATTTCGCCTTTAAAGTGTACTCCAAGATGTAACATAGAATGGGTGCACTTATTGCTACATAGGGGATAAGTCTGTCGGCAGGAATTCGTTTCGACAAAAGTCCATAGAAGAATAAGCCTAGAAGTGGACCATATGTATAGTTTGCAGCTGTGAATAGAGCAGCGACAACACTGCTGTCGTTCACCGATTTAAAGAGCATAATCGCAATGAAAAGAACTCCGGTTAGGGTAATGTGGACGCGAGCCCGAGTTCGTTCAGCCCGCTTCTCATCCATGCTAGATGTGTCTAAAAGATCAACACATGTCGAGGTTGTAAGGGCCGTTAAAGCTGAATCAGCAGAGCTAAATGCTGAAGCTAGTAGCCCAACTAAAAACACCCCACCCATAACCCCACCTAGCGTTCCATCCAATGCAAGCATGGGAAACAGTTTGTCAGTTTGCTCAGGAATGGATATACCATTTGAGTTTGCATGAATGTACAAAAGAGCTCCCAGTGAGAGAAACAGGATGTTCGCCAAGAACAATACAATTGCGAAGCTGCCCATGTTCCATCTCGCATCTCGCAAATTTTTGCAAGCAAGATTTTTCTGCATCATATCTTGATCTAACCCTGTCATGGCGATGCACACAAAGACGCCCGCTAAAAAATGTTTCACGAAGTGGTTGCCTGCTTTCCAATCATCAAAGACAAAGATTTTCGTCATGCCAGAGGACTTTACGAGATCAGGTATTTCTGTCCAGTGTGAGCCTTGTGCATTCCCTATGGCTAGGATGGTAAGAGTCACAGCGGTTAGCATCGCAGCAGTTTGGACTGTGTCTGTCCAGATAACGGTAGCCATTCCCCCTTTGCGTGTGTAGAGATAGATGACTGCCAAGACGACAGCAACAATCAAAGCGAACGCCCAGCTGGGAACACTTTGTGAGTACATGGGTTCCAGGATGGCGAGCTCCACAACAATCGCTACTAGAAAGAGGCGAAATGATGCACCTATGATTCTTGATAACATAAAAAATGAAGCCCCAGTTTTGTATGCGTAATTTCCGAAACGTCCTTGTAAATAAGTGTAAATACTGGTCAGGCCAAGCCTGTAATACAAGGGTAGGAGTACAGCCATAATAAAAAGATATCCCGCCATAAAACCCATCACCATTTGCAGGTAAGTAAAGTCTTTGGCACCCACCATTCCTGGAACTGAGATGAAAGTCACTCCGCTTAGGGACGCTCCCACCATTCCAAATGCCACAACGTACCAAGGTGCTTTTCTGCCAGCTAAAAAGAAGTCAGATGCTTTTTTATTTCGGCCAGTAAGGTGAGCGATGACAAATAGCATCCCGATATAGAGCCCGGCAACAATTAAAAATAAGGTCTGCGACATATTGTGCAATATACTTGTTGGGTTCTTGTTTCGATACGCGCGATATGCAGTTTATATTTACAGCGTGCAACAACTCCCATCGCGTCTCATAGAAGCAGCAGTAGACCAAATAGCAACACTTCCTGGAATAGGTCGTCGCACTGCGTTGCGTTTAGCTCTTAGTTTGTTACGTCGTGATACAGAGAGGGTAAGAGCTCTTTCTGATGCGATTATTGACATGAGTGAGGGAGTGTCTCCCTGCCGCGTTTGTCACAATCTGACAGAACAAGATACGTGTTCTATTTGTAAAACACCTGAAAGGAACAGGGGGCTTATTTGTGTAGTTGAAGACATCCGAGACCTTCTCGCCATTGAAAATGTTGGAACATACCGAGGTGTCTATCATGTGCTTGCTGGTGTAATTAGTCCCATGGATGGAATCGGGCCAGCCGACATTAATATCGCTGCTCTCGTCTCCAGGATATCGGAATTGAATGAAGAAACTGAAGTGATTTTTGCCTTGCCATCGACGATGGAAGGAGATACTACCTCATTTTACCTGTATAAAAAATTGGCTGAGTTTGAGATAAAAGTGACAACCCTTGCAAGAGGTATTGCTGTGGGAGAAGCATTGCAGCATGCTGATGAAGCCACATTGGCAAGGTCTATGGACAACAGAACCATTTACGAAATATAGTTGATGAAACTGTCTGTCATTATAGTAAGCTACAACGTCGAGGGATTCCTGGCGCAGTGTCTTGTCTCTGTGTCACGTGCTATAAAACATTATTCAGAAGCTTCAGGCAACGCAAATGCTGTCGAAGTGTTCGTCGTAGATAACATATCGGTCGATGGTACGACACAAATGGTGAAGTCCAAATTTCCTTGGGTCAAACTGATAGAAAACAAAGAAAACGTCGGTTTTTCGATTGCAAATAACCAAGCGATCAACATCTCAGAAGCGAAGTATGTACTGCTACTTAATCCAGATACTGTGGTTCAAGAAGATACTTTTACCGAATGTATGATGTTCGCCGATGCTACACCTAAATTGGGCTGTATGGGTGTGCCTATGTATGATGGGACTGGGACATTTTTGCCAGAGAGTAAAAGAGGCATCCCTTCACCATGGGCTTCGTTTTGTAGAATCTCAGGTTTGTTCAGGCTCGCTCCCAGAAATGAGAATTTGAATGGTTACTATGCAGGTCACCTCCGTTCTGATGAGACAAATCAAATTGAAGTTTTGTGTGGGGCTTTTATGTGGATGCGTCGTGAAACACTTTTGGAGGTGGGTGTGTTGGACGAAGATTTTTTCATGTATGGTGAAGACATTGATTTGAGTTGGCGGATTATCAAAGGCGGTTGGGACAACTATTATTTTTCAGGTACGCGAATCATTCACTACAAGGGAGAAAGCACGAAGAAAGGCAGCCTGAACTATGTTACGGTATTTTACAATGCTATGCTCATTTTTGCGGCCAAGCATTTTGAGGGATCTCAGGCCAGTATTTTTAACATATTTATTCGCATCGCTATCTATGGCAGAGCGGGTGTTTCTATCCTCCGAAGACTGTTGTCACAAATAAGTTGGCCAGTTTTGGAGGGCTTTATGCTTTATATAGGACTCTTCTTTTCACTTCACTTTTATTCAGACTACTCAGGTATTCAATATGATGAATCCTGGGAGATCAAATTTCTTTCTCTCTATTCAGTATTTTGGGTTTTCACTCTCTGGCTATTTGGCGGATATGATAAACCATGGATTCCAAGGAGAGTGATGCGCGGAGTCGCGATAGGTTCGCTCGCATTAATCGCTGGATATGGACTGCTCCCAGAAGCTTTAAGATTTTCCAGAGCTATTTTAATATTGGGTTCGATGTGGTTCGCATCTGTTGTTGTTATAGGTCGCATAGTCATTGGAGGGTGGCGTTTGAATGCCAAACCGACTTCTCGCCTAATCATCGCGTTCCCCCCAGAATCGAAAGCCATCTCAAATATGCTTGACTCTGTTGAGATAAGAGGTTCGATTTCTGAATTTACGAGTGTAATAAGCCCAGAAGAAATTCATTCAATTGTTGATGTCGTTCGAGTTAAGTCAATCGGGGAGGTTGTCTTTAGCGGCAGAGATGTAAGCGCTACTGAAATTATAACCGCTCTTGCTTCTTTGGTCAATAAAACAGTCGTGTGTCGAATTGCTTGGACTGATGACGGATCTGTCATGGGGGCAGGAGGTCCAGGTCCAGACCCAGTAACGGAGCTTGACGGAGCTATTTACGGTCCCTCCGCCCGACGTTCAAAACGTATTTTCGATTTGCTTCTTGCGCTTTCCTTCTTGCTTGTAATACCATTTCTACTCATTTCAGGTCGGACTCCTTGGATATCTCGCTCGGTTAGAGTCTGTCTCGGAAAAGCAACTTGGGTAGGCATAGACGCTCCAAACAAAGATGTAAGTCCTTCGGTCTTTAATGCAGTCGAAACAACTGACAAAAGAATCAGGGAGCGAATGAACTTTGCTTACGCTCGAAAATACAATTGGTTCGAAGATTTAAAGCTTGTGATGCACGAATTCTTTATCCGAACATAAAGTATTGTTTTTGTTTTCGTTCGTTTGCCTAACGCTGCTGTTACGAAACATCTGTGTATTGTTCTTGTTAAGATTTCCGGGGTGTGTTGTCTAAAATAGCATGCTGTAAAAAATACAATTGCTCTCTAGACCTCAAGCTTGTCCTGAACGCATTACTTTTGTAATCTGTAAAACTATTTCATGGCAATCATAGAAATCCTCCTCCCAAAAATGGGCGAAAGTGTGGCAGAGGCCACTATTATTAAGTTTCTAGTTGATGCTGGGGCAAGTGTCGAGGCAGACGAAGCCATAGTAGAAATTGCGACTGACAAGGTTGATAGTGAAGTTCCAGCTCCTGAAGATGGAGTGCTTGTAGAATGGCTCGTCTCTGAAGATGACATAGTACAGGTTGGTGACCCTATTGCTCGTTATGAAATTGGTGGCGAAGCCAGTGCTGAAGTCTCTGTGCCTCAGGACGCAGAACAGTCGGTTCCTTCAAAAGAAGTTGTTGAAACAGTTTTTGCACCTCTCGTCGCTTCATCAGGTTCCAAGCCACCCAGAACCGGCAAGTCTGGTCGTTTTTATTCTCCTCTAGTGAGAAGCATCGCTTCTGAAGAGGGAGTAAGTATTGAAGAACTGGAATCTGTAAAGGGAACCGGTTCTGAAGATCGCGTGACGAAGAAGGACATGATTGCATATTTAGTCAACCGAGGTGGATCGCCTTCTGAGCCGACAGTTACAGCAACCCAATCGGCACCCAAGAACATCTCCAAACCTGCGGCAACACATCAAGTTTCGGCTTCATCTAATGAGCCACACCCTGCATTTAAATCGGTTTCTGGAGGATATGAAATTGTGGAGATGGACCGGATGCGTAAGTTGATCGCCAAGCACATGGTTGATTCTGTGCAAACTTCACCTCATGTCACTTCTTTTGTTGAAGCAGATGTGACGAGTTTGGTGCTTTGGAGGAATAAAAACAAGAATCTATTTCAAGAGAAGTTTGGTGAGAAGCTCACCTTTACTCCGCTAATTGCGGAAGCCATTATTAAGGCTATAGGTGATTTCCCAGGTGTTAATGCCAGTATTGATGGCGACAATGTGGTGATTCACAAAGGCATTCATCTTGGCATGGCTGCCGCACTTCCTTCTGGAAACTTAATTGTTCCAGTGATTAAAAATGCCAATTCATATAACTTACAAGGGCTCGCTCGTGCAATCAATGATTTGGCCAATCGTGCAAGGCAAGGTCAATTGGGTCCGGATGATATTTCTGGTGGAACCTACACGATGAGTAACGTGGGAACATTTGGGAATGTAATGGGAACCCCAATTATTAACCAACCCCAGGTTGGAATTCTAGCATTGGGTGCTATTCGTAAAAAGCCAGCTGTTATTGAGACTCCTGAAGGTGATGTCATTGCAGTTAGGCATATGATGTTCCTTTCTCACAGCTATGACCACAGAGTTGTAGATGGTCAATTGGGAGGGAGTTTTGTTCAAAGAGTCGCTGATTACTTAGAAGCGTTTTCATTAAATCGCCCATTAGAAGGTTAAGAAACGATGGATTTAGAAGCAGCACTTAAAAAATTGCACCTCAAGAAGCCACTTGTGGTTTTTGATCTTGAAACCACAGGAGTGCAAGTTGGGACGGATAGAATCGTTGAAATTGCAATGATTAAGATTTCTCCTGATGGTTCAGTGGTCCGTAAGCCAGAGCAGCCAGGCAAAGAGTTTAGAATTCTAGTCAACCCAGAAATGCCTATTCCTCTGGAGTCGTCACTTGTGCATGGGGTCTATGACGAAGATGTTGAAAGCAAACACACATTTGGCGCGATTGCTTCGGGCTTGGTGAAATTTCTTCAGAATTGTGACTTGGGGGGATTTAACAGCAACCGTTTTGACGTCCCTATGCTAGCTGAAGAGTTTTTAAGGGTGGGAGTTGACTTTGGGCTTGAAGGACGAAATTTAATTGATGTTCAAAACATCTTTCACAAGATGGAGCAGCGTACACTGAAAGCTGCCTATAAGTTCTACTGTGACAAAGAACTTGATGGAGCCCATGAAGCTTATCCTGATACTGCAGCGACACTAGAAGTTCTTGTGAGCCAACTCGAAAAATATTCCGATTCCACGATTAGCGACAGCAGAGGTGAAACAGTGGGGCCAGTTCCTTCTGACATGGACGAACTCCACACATTTTGCCAACGCACCCGCAATGCAGATTTAGCGGGCAGACTCATTTATAACGAAGATGGCGTCGTCGTCTTTAATTTCGGGAAAAACAAAGGCGTTTCGGTCAAGGATTTGATTGACCGTGACCCAGGATATTTCGGATGGATGATGAGGGGAGACTTTCCACGATATACCAAGCGTGTCCTAGAACAAATCAAAGACGGTACTTTTAAATAATCTCGTTTGAAAGTCGCAGTTTTAGTCTCCAACGATCTCACTTTTGATCAGCGTGTAAGAAAAACATGTGAGGTTATGATTGCAGATGGGCACGAGCCCATTTTAGTAGGGCGCGAGATGCCCGACTCCATACCCTATGAAGGGCCTGGAACTGCTGTTCGTTTCCCTTTGTTTTTTAAATCTGGGCCACTTTTCTATATCGAGTTACAACTTGCCTTACTGAAGTGGTTAGGCTCTGCAGACGTAGATCGAATCTGGGCGAATGACCTTGATACACTTTTGCCGTCTGTTCTTGTGGGGCGGCATCGAAAACTCCCTGTGGTTTATGATTCACATGAGTTTTTCACAGAGGCTGCTGGACTTACGGGAAAGCCTTTGAAAAGGAAAATTTGGCTTCTGATCGAGAAATATTGCATTCCTAAATTAGAGAAGATGCTTACTCTCAATGATTCTATTGCCAGGCATTATGTTTCGCGCTACGGGGTGCAAGTTGATGTTCTTCGCAACATGCCGGTCCTAAAGCCCATTCCGGAGGTCTTGCCTCGTGTCGCTTTTATCGAATTTGGTATTCCAATTGACCTTCCTATCCTTATTCTACAAGGTGCGTTTATGGACAGAGACCGTGGGACTTCTGATGCGGTTGATGCACTTGAAGTGATGACCGGTGTTAGATTGGTTCTTGTTGGTGCTGGTATTGAATTTGAGGAATCGATCGTTCGAATGAACGACCCCAAATGGAAGGGAAGGCTGCACTGTATTCCTCGACTGCCTTATGAAAAGCTTCGTAAGCTCACAGCCTCAGCTGATGTCGGGCTCTCCTTAGACAAAGGACTCCACGCAAATTACCTACTGAGTCTTCCGAACAAACTTTTTGATTTTATTCATGTTGGCTTGCCTATTGTCGCAAGTCCGATGGTAGAAGTTGCTCGCGTCGTGTCTTTGAATGGAGTGGGTGTTGTTTTAAGTGAGGTGACGTCTGACTCGATTGCTTTGGGGGTTGCTGAGGTTCTTTCTCAGCCACGAGAAATCTGGTTCGATAAATGTATGGCTGCTAGAGAACGCCTCCACTGGGGTGCTGACTCTCATTTGATTGCAGAGCACTTGAAGGACTAGGGTTTTTAGATGTAAATCCAGATCTTTTTTTTCAGCCACTTGGACCGAGTCCAAACTCCCTGAACCATATTTTGCCATCCTGTCAAAACTGTTTGCTTTAACAATCTCTCTTCTCGGTATAGAGACAGAGAAAAGTCCCTGCTTACTCCTCCTGGAGCAACTTCTGAAACAACCAAAGGAGAGCACCAGCAAGTGACTCCTTGCTTCCAAATCTTTAGATGAAAGTGGTAGTCTGCCAAAACAGGAAATCGGACATCATACGTTTCGCTTGTAAAAAGTTTTCGTGAATAGACGGCTCCCTGGTGATGAATGGTGTTACGCCAAACAAGTTCTACATTCCACGAAGGCTTGTAAAACTCAGGCACTCCTGGCTCTCGGGGTGCGAGTAAGTGAACACCAAAGGCAAGCATTTCAGGTGGGGTTTCTTCTGTTACAATCGCACCATTCTTAACAATATGCAACATTTCCTTTGCACCTTCGATTACAGGGCAGTCTCCTGTTCCCATAAACCAAATCCATTCACTTCTCGCCAATTTAATTCCCTTATTCATGGCCTCGTAGATGCCAGAGTCGGATTCAATGATCACCTGATCGATGTTGGAGCTGTTTGAGTAAATCCAATCAACACTTCCATCATTAGACTCTCCATCGACTACGATTATTTCAATTCCTTTTTCACGTAAGCTGTAAAAAGCGTGAATGGTTTTCTTGAGTCCCTCAAGTTGATTGTAAGAGGGGATGATCACACTTAGTACAGGCGATGTTTTGGAGACAACGGACTTCATTCAGATTCATGCGTTTTCTCCACTTCGAGTATTTCCCCACCTTCACACTTCAAGATCTTTCCAGGAAATTCACTCATGGAGGCGTGATCATGTGTTGCCATAAGTACACTGCAGCCTGAAGCTGTAAGACCATGCATAAGCGAAAGGATCTCTCTAGTTGTCTCTGGATCTAGGTTGCCTGTAGGTTCGTCAGCAAGAAGGAATTCTGGAGAATTAAGTAACGCACGAGCTATACCTACACGTTGTTGCTCACCTCCGGAAAGTTCGTGTGGGAACTTGTATCCCTTGTGAGGAAGTCCGACTGTTTCAAGAACTTCGCCAATTCGGATTTCAATGTCTTTCTTTTTCTTCCAACCGGTTGCTCGTAGGGAAAATGTTAAGTTGTCACTCACGGTTCGATCGGTAAGCAATCCGAAATCTTGGAATACAATTCCGAGTTTGCGCCTCAGCTTGTGAACATTGCGTCTGTTTAGTTTCGATAAATCGGTATTGCAGACTTCACCTAATCCACTTGCAAGTTGTAAATCACCATAGAGAGCTCTTAAAAGACTTGATTTTCCACTTCCAGTTTTTCCTATCAAATAGAGAAACTCACCTCGGTTAATTTGTAGATTGATTCCGTGTAATACTTGGTGCTCTTGATGATGAAGCGATACATCAGTCAGTATGACTAGGGGAGATGCCCCCTCTTGTAAAACAGACTTCTTCATCACTTCGGACACCTTAGTCTAAGTTAAAGATAGATGAGTCAACTTTTGGATTAATTGTCACATAGCTTAACCTCGTAATGATTGTTTGAGGACCCACAGTGGTGACAATTTCAATGGGAAAAGACATCCCTTTTTCGTACTCTATGTATTTGTTGTATTCAATCGTTGTTAGTGTAGGACCTTCCGGACCATCTTTGATTGACTTGGTCATCGACAGAGTTTGTTTTTCGATGTCAAAATAGCATGTCATCTTGATCACATTATCTTGTGAGAAGTTGATCACATGGTATTTAACACTGTTGATTTCTTCCACGCCTTGAAGTTCAGTGGTTATTCCTTTTTCCGAAGCGTTAAGCATATATATTGGGTCTAGCTCCGTCCATTGTATGTGTTGAAGTTCGGTGCCCAATGTTTCGGTTATCTCCCCCATTTCATCAACAAAGCCTTCACTGTCAGTTGCGATGTTTACCAAGATATCATGTCCACTCATGCTTAAGCTTCTTCTTAAACCTCGCTTGTTTTTCTTGTAAGAATTCGTTTGAGAAAATTGGAGACTCATTCCTCCAGGCATCGCAACAGAGCCTGACTGTTGAAGTGACTGCAGTTTTGAAAAGGACTTGACCCCGCCAATGGCTTCGTAATGGGCAGTGACGACGCTTTTTGCTGTTACGCCTGCTGCTGCAGGTGACTTTTCGATTAGTGGACGGCCATAGGTATCGTACAACTCAACTTTTCCCGAGGGTGAGAATTTTTTCAGTGATTCAGTTATCGATGGGTTTCCTACGCATGCAATGTTGATTTGATTTGGTCTGAGGTACTTTTTAGCGACTGCTAAGACATCTTCAGGTGTGATTTTTGAGAGGTTTTTCAGGTAAGAAGTGTAGTAGTCATCAGCAAGGTCGTAGCGTTTTATATTTAACGCAAAGTTGGCTGCTGTATTTGGCAGTTCAAGCGAGCGTGCAAAACTCCCGCTCATGTAGTTTTTCGTAACTGCGAGCTCATTGCTGTCCACCATTTCTGTCGTTATTCGTTTGATTTCGTATATGAACTCAACGATTGCGCTATCTGTAACTTCTTTTCTTACATCTGCGTAAGCGGTAAATGAGCCGACTAGTGGGTCCTTTGAAAAGCTAGAGCGTGCTCCATACGTGTATGCTTTGTCTTCTCTTAGGTTCTGCATTAGTCTTCCAGAGAAGCCACCCCCACCTAAGATACTATTCATCACTGATGCTGCAATAGCATCTTTGTGTCCAGGAGGCATATTGATGATGTGAGTGAGTTTTATTGAAGTTTGTACGGAACCTTCTATTGGAGCAAGGCATACGCGGGTAGCCCTAAGTCTGACAGGTGAGTCCCATCTGTTGAATGGAATATCTGCCCTGGTCCATTTTCCGAAATAGGCGTTCGCTTTTTCAAAAGCGGTTTCGGCGTCAATATCGCCAACAACAACCAAATAAGCTTTGTTGGGATGGAAGTAAGTACTGTGGTAGTTTTCAAAATCTTCACGTGTTAGTGATCCCAAAGTCTCAGCCGTAGTAATCTCACCATAAGGGTGGTTGTTTTTGAAGTTGAGAGACCGAGTTAGTGATTCAGATATGTCGGATGGAGAGCTTTCTGAAGCAAGTAATCCAGAAAGAGCTTGGGTTCTTAATCTTTCCAATTCGTTTTCTGGAAACGAAGGGCTCAGTAAAACCTCAGCCATTAAGCTTAGGAGCTCATCGGTGTGTTTTGTGAGTGAAGATCCACGCATTCCCTTGTAATTTGCGCTTAAAGAAGCACCGATAAAATCAACGGCTTCGTCTAGTTCTGCTTTAGATTTTAACGTTGTTCCAGAACGCATGAGTTCTCCGACAAGATCAAGCATGCCTACTTTTCTTCCTTCGAATATGGGCCTGTTCTCCAGAGATAAAGTCCAACTAACCTTAGGTAGTCTGTGATTCTCGACAACGATAAGCTGCATTCCATTGGCCAGCTGTTTTGTGGTTGATTCTCCCAATTCAATAGTCGGAGCAGGTCCAGCTTCAGGAGCTTGACTTCTGTCTACTTGGGCTAGGGATGCTGTAGAGGTTATCACAAAGGACAAGGCTGCTACAAGTATGTTGTTTAAAGTCTTCATTGTCTTAGTATTTCTTCGTACTTAGTCTTTGTTGTTGTCTTCTTGGAAAAGAAAGTATATTGTTGCGCGGGCATCTATGTTGTAATAGGTGTTTGCTGCGCGGCGAATGTCGTCTGGTGTAATCGCAAGATAGCGATCGATTTCAGTGTTGATTAAATTCGCATCACCAAAATACGTGTGGTAGTTCGCAAGTTCCTCGGCAATCCCGGCCATTGTAGAGTTGGATGAGACGAACTGAGTCTCAATTTGATTTTTCAGTTTTTGTAATTCTCTTTCGGAAATAACATCGACCTTCATTTTTTCAATTTCTTCGTTCATTGCCTTTTCCACCTCCAAGGGTTCAACTCCCATATTCACCATTGCAAATGCAAAGGTTACTCCTGGATCTTCTAGACCAAAGCTGAATGCACCACAATAAAGTGCCAATTGCTTTTCGTCGACGACAGCTTTGTTAAGCCTGCTCGAAGCTCCCCCTGAGAGCACTTGGTTAAGCATATCTACCGCGTAATAGTCAGGTGTTCCTTGGGCTGGAATTGGGTATGCTTGAATGACAACAGGGAGTCGGTCTTTTCCGTATACAACTTTCCTGCGCTCCTCTGTTCTTGTAGGTTCAACTTCGACGGGTCGAGGAATGGACCTCTTTCCTTTAGGAATCTCGGAGAAGTACTTGCTTACAAGTGTTTTCGCTTCATCCGTATTGATGTCGCCAGCGATACTTA
>DDJR01000009.1:0-4633 GCA_002339135.1 Flavobacteriales bacterium UBA2619
AACCAAGTATAATCATAACCCGCACCACTTCCTCCGAAAGACCCACTCGCATCAAGTTGAGCTAATTCTCCACTACAGATGTAATCTGTACCTTGGACGTCTGCAATAATTCCACCTAAAACATTCACGTTAATCACCTCATCATCAGATGGACAACCATTCTGGTCTGTTGCATAGACTGTGTAAATCGTACTTGAAAGAGGGCTAGCCACAAAACTTCCATCTGCTGTACTGGTTGTATCTCCTGTCACTGAATTCACCCAGTTGTATGTCCAAACCTCAGCTGGATCTTGAACAGATGAAGCCTCCAAAACAACAGCAGCTGTTAAACAAATCACCTGATCAGCACTGACATCAATTGTGAGAGGCAGCGGATCTAACATCTCAAAATTATACTCATACTCACATCCATCGTCATCAGACAGTTGAACGCTGTATAAACCCGGAGTTAAATTCTGCAACACAAAATCACTTCCGTCAAACAGAGTGCTTTCTTGAAGTATTCCGCCCTCATAGAAATCAATTGTAAAAGGACCTTCACTTAAAGGCTCATTGATCGAGACACTTAAAACACCATCATCCGCTAAACAAGATGGTTGTTGATCCGTTACCTCATATTGGAATCCCGGCAACACCATCACTACATCTGTCGCTTCACAATTGTCAAAGCCTATAGGTTCAACTGACAAAATGTATTCCGTTGGCTGGCCATCAAAATCTAAAACTGTGGGTTGCTGTACAAGTGGGTTATCTAAAAACTCAGTGGGAGACCATGACCAATCAAATCCACACGCATCCTGACCTCCACAACTCACACACCATTCCAATTCATCAAAATTAGCAAAACCATCTTGACAGGACACACTGCCATCACTTGTGAGCACAAAGGAAAGACAACCATCAGCATTGGTAGCCGTAAATGCCGAGCCTGGAATGTTGGTGTTGAATGTTTGAATCAAGTTACCTGTTCCATTAGGTCCATCATAGATATTTAAAAAATCGCAACAATTCTCCATTGTTCCGGAAGAAAAGTTTATCGTCATCATGGTTCCATCGCCAAGAATATCAGGGCAATAGTTAAATATTGCATTCTCGTTGTTTGCGTAACAATAATCATAGGAACCTCCTGAACCACCACAAGAAGTGGGTCCTCCACCCGTAAAGACACCTAACAACTGAACTGGATCTTGACAAAAAACAACATCCTCTCCAGCAGAAATATTAGTTTGAGGGCCTTCAATAACTGTGATATTCACTGTTGTGTCCCAAGTACAGCCGAAATTGTTTGTTGCTTGGTATATAAAATCAAATTCTCCAGGATTTGGAAATTCCAAATCCACATAATTGCCATTATCAGATATCATGACGACCCCTTCATCAAAAGTAGTTACGTCCCAAAAACTAGAATCAGAACCCAACCCAATCACAGGAGTAAAAGTGGTTACACCTGGAACGATGTTGGGATTAAAGTCAATACCCCATTCGTATAATGTTCCATTGTCTGCTGCCCATTGATCAATGACATTAAAAGTCCAGATGCCATTTAATGGACAACCAACAAAGTCACATAAATCTCCACAAGGCAGATAAACACCAGCAGGCATGGGATCTGCAACATCCGGATTTCCAGCGTCGTCGAGAACCCATTCAGCATCCATGTTCCATGAATAATCAAAGCCTTCAACGTCTGCAAGACCTAAGTTATTCCCTCCAAGATCATCGGGAGTACAACCCGTAGGGTCAGGTCCACCGGAAGCTCCATTGTCCATAAGCAATACTTCTGTTCCATCTGGACATGTAATCCAAAAACTCAAGTCACCAATAAATGTATGTTCAATGTTTGCCGTGATAAGCTCAATATCATCACAGTTCTCTAAAACTTGACCTTGCTCGAAAAAGTCAAGGAATAATTCTGACGTAAAGGCAACACCAGTAGCATCTGGAAGGTCTGCAAGTTCCGAAACTCCTATGGGAGGAAGAGCTGTCCAGGTAATAGATTGGACAGGGTCACCATTTAAAAACCCTGGAGATCCAGCACATATAGGTGTTGTAAATTGAGTGTTGAAAACAGGGATTGTACTGACAAGTACTTGAAGAGGCTGAAGGTTCGTACTGTTGCATCCGTTCTCGTCTACAACTGTAAGCGTAACAATGTATTCTCCTGGATCTGAATAAGAATGTGAAACGATCAGGCCATCACTGACAGCAGTCGTTTGTACGATCCCATCTCCCCAATTCCAAACGAGTGAATCTAAAGCAAATCCATCAGTTCCAAATGAAGTTTCGGCAGAAACAGTAATCTCATCGTCGGGACACAGTCCGATGCTGATTGATCCTTCTTGATTGCTGGGAAATGGCTCAGGTGAAACCAACTCAATTCCTGAAACAGGGTAAGAACATGGAGTCACGCAACTTATTGTAGCAGCCCAGCCTATATTGCCACCATTTGCATTGTTGTTGCACACAAATTGAAACGTAACACACCCAGTAGGATTGTCGATTGAAGCCGTAATACTCACACCTAAAAAGCTGTTACCGGTACCTACTCCAACTAAATTTGCACCAGTATCGTCACCATCATATGCAAACAATGCATCGTTGTTGTTCGGATTCGCATTTGTTTGTAAATCAAAACCTAGAAAATTAATTTGAACTGCATCACCCGGATTGTCAGGACAAAACGTAATCGTGTTGTTTGTACAAGAATATGGGTCCTGAGCGTCTTGCGTTCCGGTGTTGTCATCCGTGAAAATGGCGTTAGTTCCACATTCAAAGACGATTACATCTCCTGATCCCATGGTGAAGATTGTGGACTCTTGTGAGAAAACACCTAGTGAATAAGTGAGACTCAAAAACACAATCGAAAGAAAGCGAAAACGATTTTGATAATTCATGATTGAAAGTGTGGCTGCATTTGATTGCAAGATACGAATTCACTCATGTACAACAATACGCTAAGGAGCGTATTTCAAGAGAATCAACACGCAAAAATAAATCTACCTCTCAACCTCAATTAAATCATAGTAAAGACGTTGATCCCCACTGTGACTGAAGCACACAACCGTCCAGCTAAACGTCTCACCTTTCGGAACCAACTGACCGTTTAGAAAGTCACCATGCCAACAATTATCGAAATCAGTCGATGTGAACACAATATTTCCATTTTGATCGGAAATAACAAGTTCCCACTTTTCAGAAAGGCCTTGCAAACCAAAGGGCATAAAGGTATCGTAACGCCCATCATTGTTTGGGCTAAATCTGGCTGGTGCATTGAGCGAGTTTCTGTTCCCAAATTGAATCATTTTCGACGTGTGGTCTTGACAACCGAATTTATTGGAGGTAATCAGGTTCAATTCATACTCCCCAGGGACTTTAAACTCAGGTGTGTTGTTTTCAGAGACATTGCCATCTACGACCCAAGTCGATGAATTGACATTTTCAGTTTTGTTGTTTAACTTCACTTGAACCCCCTTGGTTACAACATTACGCGGCATAGTCCAATCGAATAACGCTTGGGGCAGAGGATGAACTTCAATTAAACTTTCAATTGTTCTGGTCTTTATTGCACCAATTCCGTGAGACCTAACTGAAAGTGTGACATCAAAAACACCTTCTTCTTCATAGACATGTGAAGGCTCAGATTCTGATGAAAAACTACCATCTCCAAAATTCCACAAAAAACTCATACTCTTGTCAATATCTCTAAGTTGAAAATCAACTTTAATCCCAACACAGGCTTCTTTTGCTGAAACTTCAAATGGGAATTCTAACGATGATGGATCAAATACATCGATGTCTTTAATTTGTAATTCTTCATCCAACTCTTGATGATCATGAGATAAAATGATTGCGTCCTTTCCAACTTGTCTTTCTTTAGTGACACTTTCTTGCTTGACTTCTTTTTCTGCAGCATCTGATTCAACGGGCTCGAGCATTCGTGTTTCTTCATTGTAAACAACTCCATACTCCAATCCTCCTTCACCCCCCCCCTGAATGTCGTCTTCTGCTAAGACCTCGAACGCTTCTTCCTGAACAACCATCTCTGAAGTCAGATATCTCTGGACAACATAGAAAGTGGCAGAGCCTAAAATCACAGCGGCACTTATGGACAATTGGGAAATCACTCGCGTACTGGCTGCACCAACCCCTATGGCTCCAAGGGCAGCAACAGCAGCTAACCTCTCTTTCATCTTCCCCCAGTCAGCAGTCGCTTCCGGATCGTGATTTTCGAGAGTTTCTCGTATTTTTTTATCAAACTTCTTATCAGACATGGTCTGTCTTTTTCATATTTACTAAAATACTTCGAAGGTTGCGTCTTGCCTTTGCAAGATTTGATTTCGAAGTCCCTACACTAATCCCCAATTGTGAGGAGATTTCTTTGTGCGCTAGATTGTCAAAAACATGCAGGTTAAAAACCATGCGGTACATCGGTGACAGTTTTGCCATAGCAGCTTGCACATCGTGAACTGTAAAGTTCATTTCTTCATCATCTTCTATCGCCTGTGACTCATCTTCAACAAAGGAGTCGAATGATTCTTCAACACCGAGAACCAATCCAGTCGCCTTTCGACTTCTAATCGCATCGATGGATGTATTCACCATGATGCGACGCATCCAACCTTCAAAAGAACCT
>DDJR01000009.1:4943-5073 GCA_002339135.1 Flavobacteriales bacterium UBA2619
ATCCAACCTTCAAAAGAACCTTTTGAGGAATACTTGTGAATACTTGTGAATATTTTTAAGAACCCCTCTTGAACAACATCTTGTGTGGCGTCTTTATCCGAAACATATCGCAAACACACACCAAACATCA
>DDJR01000009.1:5403-5633 GCA_002339135.1 Flavobacteriales bacterium UBA2619
ACGGTAATACCGCTCAAACACCCAACGTTGAGACTTGTCATCTCCTTGTAGGCATCCATTAATGTGGGCAAGCAATTCTTTGTTTTGCATTATAGTCGCCGCTTTAAATGACGAATCTTCAATAAAAAGGTTGCCTCATTTTAAAAATAAAGCGATAGCGGTTCTGCAATTTCGTTGAAAACCTCTATTGATGCAAACCATCACATCACCTTTTGCAGATGTAACTTTGA
>DDJR01000048.1:0-6035 GCA_002339135.1 Flavobacteriales bacterium UBA2619
ATTTGTTCTTTCATTGAGAGATACGCCCACATGTTCACCATCGTTGAAATAGCGGATGTTAATCTTCAGTGCATTGCATCTGGCAATCAACGAATTCACTTCATCTTCTCCACCTTTTACTCTGATTTTAAGAGTGTCAAAATAGCTGGAGTTTACAACCTCCATCGAATCGTTAGAATTTAGAGCTGCCGCAAATGATTTCGTTCTTCGGTGAATCCTCTTTGCGATTTCACGCAATCCCATAGGACCATGGTATACGGCATACATAGAAGCCATTACGGCAAGCAAGGCTTGGGCGGTACAAATGTTTGATGTCGCTTTGCCGCGGCGGATATGTTGCTCTCGAGTTTGCAGAGCCATTCGAAGAGCGGGTCTACCGGTTCTATCTATACTTACTCCGATGATTCGGCCCGGGAAATTACGCTTGTAAATCTTATCTGCAGCAAAGAACGCTGCGTGGGGACCTCCATATCCCATGGGTACCCCAAATCTCTGTGACGACCCTACAACAACATCGGCACCCATGTCACCGGGGCTTTTGAGCATCAGGAGCGCCATTAAATCAGTAGCCATAACAACCTTAACATTGGAAGAATGGGCTTTTGCGATGAGCGCTTCTAGATCTTCAACTTCACCATTTGCATCGGGGTACTGAAGAAGGCACCCATAAACATCATCTGTGAAATCCCAATCAGAACGCGGTGCTTCTAAAATGACAATTCCAAGCGATTCCGCTCTGGTCTTCATCACATCAAATGTCTGAGGATACACCGCTTTGTCAACGATAAAGGTAGTCGCATCAGATTTTAATTGAGCGCGGGGGCGAACTGAGTACAACATTGCCATGGCTTCTGCGGCAGCAGTGCCTTCATCAAGCAGCGAAGCATTCGCCATTTCCTTTCCGGTTAAATCAACAACCACGGTTTGGAAATTTAAAAGAGCCTCTAACCTGCCTTGAGCAATCTCCGCTTGATATGGCGTGTAAGCCGTATACCAACCAGGATTCTCTAGGATATTTCTTCTGATTACACTTGGAACTTCAGTAGGATAATATCCCATTCCGATGTAATTCCTGTAAGTGACGTTTTTATCGGAAAGGTCGCTTACATGCTCTAAGTATTCACTTTCTGTAAGCGCACTGCTCAAATTGAGTGGCTTCCTCAACCTGATTTGATGAGGAATTGTTTTCTCAATTAGTTCATCAATTGAATTTAGACCTATAGCCGAAAGCATAGTCGTTTGGTCTTCTTGACGAGGACCCATGTGCCGTGAGGCGAAACTTCCTAATTTCATACGAGTAAATATGAAGATTGAAACAGCAAAAAAGAAAGTGCAAAGATATCTTTTATCACCTTTGCAGCATGCAAATTTTGAAGATTCTTGGATACAGTCACATCATTATTTCTGTAGGGGCTGGAACAACCGCTTATTTTAGTGCATTGTCACTTGGTTTAGAAGGGGGAGCGCGTGATGCTGCTTGTCTAATTTGTGCCTTTACAGGGCTTGGGTATACGGTTCAAAGATTCATTAAAACACAATTTTTTCCTCATTCTGCTCCTCAAGACAGAATCGCTTTCATGAATAAATATGGAAGACACTTAGTCGTGGGTTGGGTGGCGGTGTTAATTGCTGCGGTCAATATCGTCGAAGTCGAATTCTCTCATTCTTCAAATGCCTTGTTGGTCGCTCTCATCATTCTGAGCATGTCTTATGCCGTTGTCCCTCTTCGTGAAAAGCCTCATCTTAAGCTGCCTCTTGTGGCAAGTGTTTTTGCTCTAGCAACTGTGATTTACCCCGCTTGTCTTGCTGGATTGGAAGTCTCTGATATGACACCGACAATTGCAACGGTGTTGCTTGCAAGGCTCCTGTATGTCGCCGGGATTACCATTCCTTTTGATGTCCGAGATTTACACATAGATTCAACTAAAATGAAAACAATCCCCCAACAAATTGGTGAAAAACGGGCACTTCATCGGGCGATGATCTTTGTGCTTGTCTCGTCTATTTTGTGGGCGGGGCTGGTCACAATGGGAGGTGTTGACAAAGTCGTGGGGGTTAGTTTATGCATCCACTCTTGCATTTCTGTCGCCTTCGTCTCTCCCCTTTTTGTGAGACGAAATCGAAGTGAAATATATTACAGTCTTGTTCTTGATGGGTTACTCTCTTTTCCATTCGTAATTTTGCCTCTATGTTATCAACTATTCCAACAGTAGCCGATGCGCGTAAACTAGATGCCGCAGATCCGCTAAGCAGTTTTCGTGAAAAGTTCTTTGTTCCTCAACACAAGGGCAAGGATACCATGTACTTTACGGGGAATAGTCTGGGGCTGCAGCCTCGTTCAGCAGCTGAAGCTTTAAAAACTGAGCTAGACGATTGGGCTCAACATGGTGTCGACGGTCATTTTAATGCCCGAAATCCATGGATGCACTACCACGAACTCTTCTCAGAGTCACTCGCTTCGTTGGCTGGGGCGCTTCCCTCTGAAGTGGTAGCTATGAATGCTCTCACGGTGAATCTACACCTACTCCTTGTCAGCTTTTACAAGCCAGAAGGCATCCGAACAAAGATTCTATGTGAAGCGAAAGCTTTTCCCTCGGACCGCTATGCGTTGATAAGCCAAATCAACTTCCACAAGCTGAATCCCGATGAAAATCTCATTGAACTTTCGCCCCGTGAGGGAGAACATTGTCTAAGGGTAGAGGATATAGAACAAGCTATTTTCGATGCCGGTGACACACTTGCAACCGTGATGATTGGCGGGGTAAATTACTATACCGGACAGCTACACAACATTCAGAAAATCACTTCTGCAGCGAAGCAAGTTGGCGCCATGTGCGGATTTGATTTGGCCCACGGGATGGGAAATGTGCCCTTTGAACTTCACGACTGGGGTGTTGATTTTGCATGCTGGTGCAGTTACAAGTATATGAACTCTGGCCCTGGTGCCGTTAGCGGTGTGTTCGTACATGAAAGACATCACAACTCTGAAATCCCTCGATTTGAAGGTTGGTGGGGTCACGATAAGTCTTCCAGATTTAAAATGAATCCCAATTATGTAAGTATGGGAACTGTCGAATCTTGGCAACTTAGCAACGCTCCTGTCTTAAATATGGCTGTTCACAAAGCATCCCTCGAAATTTTTCAAGAAGCTGGAGGCATGACGGCATTGCGAGAGAGGTCCTTGCGGCTTACTGGATACCTTGAGAAAACTGTTCAGGCGACAGCGTCAACAACAGGAGCTAAATTAGAGATCATTACACCTAAAAATCCCTCTGAAAGGGGATGTCAACTTAGCATAGTTGCTCATGGACAAGGTCGCGAACTTTACGATAAATTATCTGACGCAGGGGTTGTGGTCGATTGGCGGGAACCCGCTGTAATTAGAATGGCACCTGTGCCGCTTTACAATTCTTTTGAAGATATTGCACAATTTGGACACATTCTGTCTGCATCTTTAAGTTAAGTTTTTAACACCTTACAATCGATCTACAACCTCAGAAATGGTTTAACCATATACCTGAGACAACTCTATCGCATTTATTGAGTGTATGTCGTTGTAAGAGAGATGAGTCGCTTGCGCTTAATCAAGCCACTCTATTTCGTGGCTCCAGTCCGCCTTGATTTTTATCTGAGAAGACATGATTTTAGCTGGTTCGGGTGTCTGCCATTTCCGCAGGTCAACTCCACCCCAAGTCCCATCCCCATCTGTGTCTCCTGTCCACTTTAGTTGATAGGTTCCTTGTGTTAGCTGTTTAAAAAAGACATCCTCACTGTTCTTCAGCATCTGTTTTTTTACCACGAGACCATTGGATGATATTAACTCAAGCCATCCGTTTCTTTCTATTTTCACTCGCAATTCCCCCAAGCTTTGCTTGTCGAAAACACTCCATTTAAAACGAGCAGTATCTGAGATTTGGACACCACCATATCCAACAACTCCTCCAGACAAAATGCTTAATTCAAACAAACTTCCCCTCGCAAAATCTCCTTCTAGGACAATCTTAAATGGGTCAACTTCATCGATATAAACTGAGTCTAAGACCATCTTTATACTGTCTGATTTTGTGACATTAAACAAAGAATCAACAAAACTATCTATAGGTCTAGAAAAGATAAACTCTGCATTCTTTGAGGAAACGATTTTTCCTTCTGGCCCCTTCACTTCCTTCAACGATTCCACCTGAATCATTTCTATTTCGTTGATGTTTAACGTATCATTTCCACTCCAAATAACATCGAACGAATTCTCTTGCGCAAACACCCACAAATTGTCGTTTTTATAAAAAAACTCGTTGCCTCCAACTTCAATCTGATCTGTCAAGTTAATCGGCCCGCTTAGAACAACATTCACCAGCCCAAGGGAATCCTTCGAGCTTTTTACAAAATATTTCACCGCTTGTTCAAGAGTCGATTGCATTCTAAGTGGCTCTTCTAAAACCACATCACCATTGACAACTACAACGTCTTGAAAAATAGCCAACCCCTCACCTGGAGTCCAAACATAATTCCTGTCAGAATCATCTACAGCCATGATTTTATATCGTCCCGAGGGAAGATAATTGAGGCAAAACATACCTTCATCATTTGTGGTACTTACGAATTTGGGCTTCTCGCCATGAAATATTGAATCCGGTGAAACGTTAAAATCATACATAAAAACTCTCACTCCTGATTTTGGCTGTGCGGTGAATACATCAACAACATAACCACTTAGTGACAACGTGTCTAAATCATCGCCTGTTGAAAAAGCATGAATAAAATTTTCTACGGCGTTCCCTTCTCTTATATCTGAAACCGCATCACCGAATTGAAACACATAGGTCCTGTCAGTTTGCAATTCGTCATTCCAAACAAAGTTGACGGTTTTTCCTTTCATGGACCATTGTAATCCTTGAGGAAGAAGAGGCGAAACCAGCAATTGACTGTTGAGTGATTTAACATTCACGTACTCATCGAATGTAACAGAGATACCACCTCCTGCCTCACCAATGACATTCGTTGCATTGGGTTTGGGAGATATTTGTAAAATAATTGGAGCCTCTTCATCGACAACACCTCCCGAAGGGGTTCCAACTTGTGCGCAAGCAACTGCGGTGATAGAGACAAGAAAGGCTTGCATGAGCACGAGTATGTCTTCCGATAATTTCATTACTTTTTAGCAAATATAATAACTCCCTCACATTACGCATGGCCTTTGGCTAAGCAAGTGCAAGAACTACAGCCCCCAAAACAAATCTGCCTCTTAACTCTAGAATCTCTCGGCATTCCCTCAACGTAGCTCCTGTGGTTAAAACATCGTCAACGAGAATTACAGGGGCCATGTTGCTTTTGTTTATGCGTTTGTTAAAACCATAAGTCTTTTTTAAAGCGTGGGACCTATCCTGTCGATTTGAACCTGTTAGGGAAGTTCCATGTTTGATGCGAACAAGACCCGCGGAATCAACCCCAACTCCCCAAACCTCACTCAGCCCAGCTGCAAACCGTTCAGCCTGATTGAAGCCACGCAGAAGTTTGCGTTTGGGGTGAATTGGAACTGGCACCAAGACAACATTGTCTGGCGGTGCATCCCAACGCTCAGCAATCCAGTTTCCAAGCTTCTTCACCAACATAGGGTCTCCGCCGTATTTGCATTTGTGAACTATGGTCCTGGCGCATCCATCTTCTAAGCGAAACCCCACTGCAGACCAAATACAGTTCATTCTTTCCTTAAACAAAGTGCTACTCACTATACCTGGTTCAAACACGCCCCAATTCATGACACAGAAACTACAAGACCCCGCTACATGTCCGTAATACGTGATCGGTACACCACAACTCATGCATGTATGCGGAACAAAACCCTCAAGCAATGCGTGACCTAAATAATTACACAAGTTTTTCATTAGGAATGCAAGAAAATAAACATCTACATTCGAAAACATGATCTTTCATATTCGTTCATCTTAAACTTGTAGATGTTAGGTTTGCAATGTGAAGTTTGGGAAAATCGATGTAAAGGAAGAGCCTAATCGGCTCAATGAAATCAGCTGGAAGCT
>DDJR01000048.1:6428-93786 GCA_002339135.1 Flavobacteriales bacterium UBA2619
AACCTCTAGTTAGAACAGGTGGGACGATGTGGACAGTGAGGTCTTGGCGGGGAAAGGTCTATCCTCAAAAGGACCCCATGAGGACCTGGGCCAAGCACTATGGGAGGCAGTTTAGCTCACTAGAATTTAACGCTACACATTATAGGATTTATCCACCTGAAAAAATGAGTTTATGGGCAAAAGAGATGCCTGAAGATTTTGTTTTTTGTCCAAAATTTCCTGCTTTAATATCTCACTACAGAAGATTTAACAATTGCGAAGGACCAACTGATGATTTCATTTCTGGACTCGTGGCTTTAGGGGATAAACTTGGCCCCACTTTTCTTCAACTTCCGCCACATTTTGCTCCCAAACACAGCAGCAAGCTAATTCCATATCTGAACAATTGGCCACGCGACTTGAAAATGGCAATCGAGTTCAGGCATGCTGACTGGTTTGCTGGCGGAAGGGAGGCAGAGCTGGTTTGGAAACTCATGGCTCAACTCGGAATCGGTGCTGTGATAAGTGATACTGCTGGCCGCAGAGACGCACTACATATGCGCTTTACCGCTCCTTTTTTAATCGTCAGGTTTGGCGGGTATGACGGCCATGTCAGCGACGAAAAGAGGCTGCGCTTGTGGGCTGAAAAAATAAACGACTTCAACAAAGATGGGGTCTATCTAGAATCATTTGATTTTCTAGTTCACACCACTGACAGCATCCACACACCTGAATCATGCATTTTGTTTGCAAACATTATAAAAGAAGTTTGCGGAATAGATGTTAAAGTTCCTGCATTAATTTCTTAGCCGTGACACTTTTTAAACTTCTTTCCAGAACCACATGGACACGGTGAGTTCGGCTGCACTTTCTTTTCAGAACGAATCGGGTCAACCGGCTTGGGTCGAGGTGGAGCCTGTGGTCGACCGGCTTGCCCTGGAGAAATCATAGAGTCTCTTGCTGCAAAATTTTGTTGGGCAATGTTGTCTACACCAGCCTTAGATGTTTTTCCTAATGGAGCCGCTTCGACTTTCTTAGCTTGGCGCAAGGGTTGATCTCCTGCATTTGAAGGAATTGTACACTTCATTAAGAAGGAAGCGACCTCTGCATTGACCTTTTGCACCATTTGCTTAAACAGCTCGTACGACTCGAATTTGTAAATGAGAAGCGGGTCTTTTTGTTCGTGCCTAGCATGCTGAACATTGTTTCGCAAATCATCCATAGCTCTAAGATGCTCCTTCCAATGCAAGTCAATTACTGCAAGAACCACTTGTTTTTCAAGTGACTTCATCACACTTACAGCCTTGGTTGCAACACTGTCATCAATGTCTGCGCTTACCTGAATGGTCTTGAGTCCGTCAGAAAACGGGACCAGTATGCTTTTAAAATCGTTTGACTCATCATCATGGACACGCTGAATGACTGGATGAGCTCTGCTTGCTAAATCTTCGATCTTCGATCTGTAACTCTCTTCAGATTTAGAATAACACAGGTACACCAAATCATCTGTCTTGGCCGCAAGGAACTCCTTTTCTAAAACAGGAGCTTCCATACCTAGGTTTGACAACATGGCCAAACGAAAATTTTCGTAGTCCTTAGACTCATGCGTCGCATCCACATTTCCCTCAACAAGTTCGAAGAACATGTTCGCAATGTCCGTTCTAATTCTATCGCCATAGAGCGCATTTCTTCGAAGCTTATAAATCACTTCGCGCTGGGCATTCATCACATCGTCGTATTCAAGAAGCCTCTTTCGAATCCCAAAGTTGTTTTCCTCAACTTTCGTTTGGGCTCTTTCTATCGACTTTGAAATCATTTTATGCTGAATAACTTCTCCATCCTGGTGACCCATCCTGTCCATCATCTTTGCAACACGGTCCGATCCGAATAAACGCATCAAATCATCTTCCAAGGAAGCATAAAATTGAGAAGATCCTGGATCTCCTTGACGACCTGCACGACCACGAAGCTGTCTATCTACTCTGCGAGAATCATGTCTTTCAGTTCCTATAATGGCAAGACCTCCAGCTTCTTTCACTTCTTTCGTTAACTTAATGTCGGTACCACGTCCAGCCATATTTGTCGCGATCGTAATCGTTCCCGCCTGACCTGCTCTGGTAACTACCTCCGCTTCTTGCTGGTGTCTCTTCGCATTAAGAACCTGGTGATCTAAGCCTTGTCTATCTAACATCCTGGACAGCAATTCCGAAACTTCAACTGTCGTTGTTCCAACAAGGACTGGTCTACCTGACTTGCTGAGTTCAGCGATCTGCTCGATGGCAGCATTGTATTTCTCGCGCTTTGTCTTATAAACCAAATCCTCCCTGTCATCTCGAGCAATAGGCCTGTTTGTGGGAATGACCTTAACATCCAATTTATAGATGTCCCAAAACTCTCCTGCTTCAGTTTCCGCAGTTCCAGTCATACCAGCAAGCTTGTGGTACATTCTGAAGAAATTCTGGAGAGTCACCGTCGCGTATGTTTGAGTCGCAGCCTCAATTTTTACGTTTTCTTTCGCTTCAATCGCTTGATGCAAACCATCAGAGTATCGCCTCCCGTCCATAATACGACCGGTCTGTTCATCGACAATTTTCACCTTGTTTTCCATGATGACGTACTCGATGTCCTTCTCGAACAAAGTATAAGCTTTAAGCAGCTGATTCATAGAGTGAATGCGTGCAGATTTTACACCGTAATCCTGCATTACCTCTTGCTTCATAGCTAATTTTTCTTCATCGTTAGAATCCAAATTGTCTAAGGCTACGAGTTCTGTTGCAATGTCCGGCATGGTAAAAAACGCATCATCTTCCATTCCCTGAGTCAGATACAAGATCCCTTTCTCAGAAAGCTCAATTTGGTTTTGCTTCTCATCAATCACAAAAAACAACTCCTCATCTGCTTTGTGCATCTCACGCTGATTGTCTGCCAAGTAAAATGACTCTACTTTCAGCATGCGCTGTCGCATCCCTTCATTGCTGAGGAATTTAATGATGGGCTTCGACTTGGGGAGGCCTCTAAAAGCTCGGTAAAGGGCAAGTCCAGCCGCTTCACTTTCTTCTTTTGAGAGTCCATCGGTGAGAAGCTTCTTCGCCTCAGTGAGAAACCCTTGCACTGCTTTTTGCTGAACTTGAATCAGCTTGACAACCATGGGTTTTAGGGATTCAAACTCTTGTTCGTCACCTTTCGGCGTAGGTCCGCTAATAATAAGTGGCGTTCTCGCCTCGTCAATCAGAACAGAATCCACCTCGTCAACAATTGCATAATGGTGGCGCCTCTGGACTAACATATCCGGGTTCTTGGCCATGTTGTCCCGCAGGTAATCAAATCCAAACTCATTGTTCGTCCCAAATGTGATGTCACATTTATAAGCCTCTCTGCGAGACTCACTGTTAGGCTGATGTTTGTCAATACAATCTACCGTAAGGCCGTGAAATTCGTACAATGGACCCATCCATTCAGAGTCACGCTTCGCCAAGTAATCGTTTACTGTCACAAGGTGAACTCCCCTTCCTGTGAGGGCATTCAAAAATACCGGCAAAGTCGCTACTAGGGTTTTACCTTCACCGGTGTGCATTTCCGCTACGCTACCTCTGTGAAGGGCTACTCCACCAACAAGTTGCACATCGTAGTGAACCATCTCCCAGGTCACATCTGACCCGGCTGCTTTCCATGTGTTCGACCAAAATGCTTTCTCTCCCTCGACCCTCACCATCTCTCTTTTTGCAGCTATGTCCTTGTCGAACTGCAGTGCAGTAACCTCAATCTCTCCTTCTGCTGTGAATCTTTTCGCTGTTTCTTTCACGAGCGCAAAAGCCTCGGGTAAAATTTCAACAAGCACAACTTCAAGTGCTTCATTAATTGACAACTCTAAGGTGTCGATTCTTTCAAAAACTGCTTCTTTAGCGTCGAGATCTGACTCGGGCATGTTGGCTGCTTCTATTTTTAAATCGTTAATCTCACCTTGCAAATCTGCAATGTGGTCATTGATTCTTGCTCGCAGATCTGTAGATTTCAATCTAAGTTCATCGGCGCTGAGGTGTAAGAGGGACTTTTCAGCCAACAAAATATCATCAACAACGGGCTGAATTTCCTTCAGGTCGCTGGATGACTTATCTCCTAGAAATATTTTTAAAAGACCTTTAAGCATTGTGCAAAAGTACGCATTCAGTGTTCCTTAAATTAAGTCCATTTCATGAATGCTTTTTGAACTCAAAAAATCATACCACAAAAGTGTCATTTTTCCATAAAATTTACAAAACATCATCAATTTACAACCCCTGTATCGTTAGTAAACACAAGTGTTGTGCATGGTTATTAACATATGTGTTGAGAACTACATAGTAAAGTGGGCTCAATGACCTTGCAAAAGTGGTGGTCTAGATTGTTTCTTTGAGACGTTGGTTTAAAATTACGATTTCACAAAAGACATGGACGCATCTACTTCTAAAATAAACGAGCTCGAGAACGAGACAAAAAGTGCCTTAAATGCACAAACAGCTATAAATGAGGTCTTGCCCGAAAACACATCTGTGGAAGAGCCTATTTTAATAGAAAATCCCAAACGGTTTGTCTTGTTCCCAATTCAGCACGACGATATCTGGGCTGAGTATAAAAAGCAAGAAGCAAGCATTTGGACCGCTGAAGAAATTGATCTTTCCGCTGACTTAACAGATTGGTCTGACAAGCTGAACGATGATGAACGGTTTTTTATCAAAAACGTTCTGGCTTTCTTTGCCGCTTCTGACGGGATTGTAAATGAGAACATCGCGGAGAATTTCGTGCAAGAGGTTCAGTATACAGAAGCTAAGTTTTTCTATGGATTCCAGATTATGATGGAAAACATCCACTCTGAAACTTACTCTTTACTCATTGACACTTACATCCAAGACACAAAAGAAAAAGATCATTTATTCAACGCAATTGAAACTCTCCCTTTTGTTAAGGCAAAGGCGGAGTGGGCTATGCGCTGGATCGACAATGGAAGTTTTGCTGAACGATTAATTGCATTTGCTGCGGTTGAAGGCATCTTTTTTAGCGGAAGTTTTTGTTCAATATTTTGGCTTAAAAAGAGAGGCCTTATGCCTGGACTTACGTTCTCAAACGAACTCATTTCTAGAGACGAGGGGATGCACTGCGACTTTGCTTGTCTTCTTTACAACAACCATCTTGTAAATAAGCTACCTAAGAAAACAGTCCAGCAAATCATTGTGGATGCAGTGAACATGGAGAAGGAATTTGTGACTGAAGCTCTTCCTGTGAGACTGATCGGAATGAACGCCGATTTGATGCAACAATACATTGAATTTGTTGCGGACAGATTGCTCGTAGAACTCGGAAACGAAAAAGTATACAACGCGACAAACCCATTTGACTTTATGGATATGATTTCACTTCAAGGAAAAACAAACTTCTTTGAAAAAAGAGTTGGAGAATACCAGAAGTCTGGCGTGATGAACCATGGTTCTGAAGACAGCAAAAGCTTCAACATGGACGCGGACTTCTAAAGACACAACCCACTCATTATCCTACCTGAACCACCCCTAAGATATTTGCCATGTACGTAGTTAAACGCGACGGAAGACGTGAACTTGTTCAATTTGACAAGATAACAGCCAGAATAAAAAAACTGTGTTATAGCCTTCACGAATCCGTGGATCCTCAACGTATCGCTATGCGAGTTATCGAGGGTGTTTACGACGGCGTGACCACAACGGAACTTGACAACCTTGCTGCAGAGGTCGCCGCAACAAGTGCTGTTACTCACCCTGACTATGCCAGTCTTGCTAGCCGAATTGCTGTAAGCAACTTACACAAGGCAACTAAAAAATCTTTTGCGGAGACAATCGGTGAACTTTACAACTATGTTGACCCTGTAACTGGTGAACCTGCAAGCTTAATTGCTGAAGATGTCCATGAAATCATCCAAGAAAATGCAGAATACTTGGATTCACAGATTATCTACGACAGAGACTTCAGCTACGACTTTTTTGGGTTTAAAACACTAGAGCGTTCATACTTGTTAAAGATGAACGGAGCTATTTCCGAAAGGCCACAGCAGATGCTTATGAGAGTAAGTGTAGGAATTCACAAAGATGATCTTGAATCTGTTGTAAGCACCTACCACATGTTAAGTGAGGGGTGGTTTACCCATGCCACACCTACACTGTTTAACTCTGGCACGCCCAAACCTCAGATGTCGAGCTGTTTCCTTTTAACAATGAAAGAAGACAGTATTTCGGGGATCTACGATACACTAAAGCAATGTGCTAAGATTTCTCAAAGTGCTGGAGGCATAGGTTTAGCGATGCACAACATTCGAGCTAAGGGATCATATATCAAAGGAACAAATGGCACATCGAATGGCATCGTTCCAATGTTGAGAGTGTTTAATGATACTGCTCGATATGTTGACCAAGGTGGTGGCAGACGAAAAGGTTCTTTTGCCATGTACTTGGAACCTTGGCACGCTGATGTCTTTGATTTCATCGAGATGAGAAAGAACCATGGAAAAGAAGAGCAGAGAGCGAGAGATCTCTTTTACGCTCTTTGGATTCCAGATTTGTTTATGAGGAGAGTCGAAGAGAACGGCGAGTGGACGTTAATGTGCCCGAACGAATGTCCAGGACTTCCTGAAGCACATAGCGCTGATTTTGATGCTCTTTACATTAAATATGAAAAAGAAGGGAAGGGAAGAAAGACGATAAAAGCTCAAGATCTTTGGTTTAAGATATTAGAAAGCCAAGTTGAGACTGGCACCCCGTATATGTTGTTCAAGGATGCGGCTAACGCGAAATCCAACCAAAAGAACTTGGGAACAATCCGTTCGTCAAATCTCTGCACTGAAATCATCGAGTATACAGCACCTGATGAAGTTGCTGTTTGCAATCTCGCCTCAATTGCTCTGCCTAAGTTTGTCAAGTCTGATGGGACATTTGACCATGAAAAATTATTTGAGATCACGTATCAAACGACGAAAAATCTCAACCGCATTATCGACAGAAATTACTACCCCGTCATTGAGGCACGCAATTCTAATATGCGCCACCGACCTATCGGGATTGGTATTCAGGGATTGGCAGACGTGTTTATTTTAATGCGACACGCGTTTGACTCTGAAGAAGCTCGAAAGCTGAACAAAGAAATTTTTGAAACGCTTTACTATGCCTCATGCACAGCCTCGAAAGACATGGCTAAAATCGATGGGGCTTACGAAACTTTTAAAGGCTCACCAGCTTCAAAAGGGATTCTGCAGTACGACATGTGGAATGTAACACCCTCAAATCGCTGGGAGTGGGATGTGCTTAAAGAGGAGATTGGCAAACACGGAATGCGCAACTCTTTGTTAATCGCACCAATGCCAACAGCATCCACAGCCCAGATTTTAGGAAACAACGAATGTTTCGAGCCTTATACTTCAAACATCTATACTCGACGGGTATTGTCTGGCGAGTTTATCGTTGTTAACAAGCATCTTCTTCGCGATTTAGTCAAGCTTGATCTGTGGGATGATGACATGAAAAATCGCCTGATTGCAGCCAATGGATCAGTCCAAAACATTGATGAAATCCCTGACAACATTAAGTTGCTGTACAGAACTGCCTGGGAAATTTCTCAGCGTTCAATTATTGATATGGCAGCAGATCGTGGGGCTTACATCTGTCAGTCACAGTCTCTGAATATTTTCATGGAAAATGTGACAAATTCAAAGCTCACCTCCATGCACTTTCACGCTTGGAAAAGTGGACTTAAAACAGGGATGTATTACCTTAGAACGAAGGCTGCCGCTGATGCAATTAAGTTTACGGTTGACAAAAAGTACAAGACGAAAGACGCTCCCAAAGCACCTCAATTTACCCAAGAGGAAGCCATTGAAATGTGCAGCATAGAAAATGGTGACGACTGCGACATGTGTGGTAGCTAAGAAGAATGAAAGAAGAGCAACAGTTAGCTCTTCGATGCTAGCAGAGTTCTAAAGTCTACAAGTATCAAAGCGAATCCTAAAATAATGTGAATGGGCTGTGCATATGCAGGGAATCCCATTTTTGTGAAGATCACCCCCGTTAAGGTCTGGCCTATTAAGATGGCTATGGCAATCTGAGCATAGTGCTTAAGATTCTTGTTTTTTAACATTGGGATGGCCCACACCATGTGAGTTGCAATGATGACCCAAACCGCGGAGCGGTGGAAAACCCACCAACCTGGCAACCCGGCAATCAAGTTCTCTCGAGATACATTTGACTCTAACGCAATGTCAACTGCCTCACGTACCTGAGTACCCAACACCAATTGCATAAAAGCAATCAAAAGTGAGAGGGAAATCCAGATTCTAGTTGCTTTTCTAACCTGAAATTTTGTCCCATCGAGGTGATGGATCAATCCCACAAGGAAAACCAGAATAGCCAACGCACTGACCATGTGAATGGTGATTGAAAACGGGATCAAGTTCCCTTCTACAACTAGTTTTCCAAGCCAAGAAACGAACAAAACAGATGCCAAGGTTGCTGACGCTAAAATGATCGGTATTTTTCTTCTAGACTTGATCGAAAGAACAAAGAGCAACAGGATCGGAATTCCAGACAGAGCTCCAATCAAACGGTTAAAGTATTCTATCCATGTATGTACAGCATTAAACTCGGCATAATCGTGCTTGGCATACGGCTCCCAATCGGAGCTCACAAATTTCTCTCCAAATGACACATGATTTTCTGTTGACACCCACAATGTATCACGCTCTATGACCATTGCCCCTTCAGAATACTCAACACCAGTTGACCATTTTATCTGCTCTTCAGAAGTAGGAGGTATAAGCAGTCCAAAACATTTAGGCCAGTCAGGACAACCCATACCAGAGCCTGTCATTCTAACTACAGATCCTGCCAGAACAACTAAATAAACCAGAACAAATGCTATATTGGCTATGCGTTTCAATTTGCGGCACTCGGCGCGTAATTGGTGACCAAAACTGAGGATACACCATAAAGTTTTCCATCAGCAATGTTGTTCACCGCAGATGTCAGAGATGCAACAGTTTCAATCTTAGGGTCGTACTCAATTGTGGCAAAATCCAAGTCTCTGTCACCCTCAAAATTTACCGTAACATTTGAAACGCCTTTTTGTTCTAAAAGCTCTTTTTTTATTTTCGAAACACAACCTACCTCACACATCATTCCTGTGATTTCTAGTCTTGCCGTTGTTTTATTCAGCTCCCCTACTTCATTGACTTCGGTCACTACGCAATCATGAACTTGACTTTTTGTCTCACATCCCGTTGATATAAAAACAGAAATTACTGCAGCAATTGTAATCAGTGTTGAAATCTTATTCATGATACAAATGTAGTGGTGAATTACGGATACAAGGTTGACTTACATTTGCCAAACTGTGCAAAAACAAAAATCGAAAATAGTTATCTGGGGCGCTCTGCTGCTCTTGGCATTCATTTGGGGAAGCTCCTTTATTTTAATGAAGATGGCAATTTTTGACTCCTCCGGGGACATGGTTTACACGCCACTAGAGGTCGCTGCCTTGCGAATCGCTATTGCTGGAATCGTGCTTTTGCCAATTTCTATCAAGTATTTAAAATCAATAAAACGATCTCAAGTATTGTCACTTTTGGCCATTGGAACCCTCGGAAATCTAATCCCGGCATACCTCTTTACCTCGGCTGTAAGCTCAATACCATCTGCAATCGCCGGGATGCTCAATGCGCTTACACCCTTGTTTACAATGATTGTTGCGGCGGCGGTGTTTAAAACTGTTGTCACTCGGCTGCAAATTTCAGGGCTTTCGTTAGGCTTTATCGGTGCATTGCTTCTTGCAGGCGGAGACCTGGCAACAAACAACGTAAGTGTCGATATTGAATGGTGGGCTTGCGGCAGGGTAGCATTAGCAACTTTGTGTTATGGGTTTAGTGTCAATATTTTGAAAAATAAACTTGAAGGCGTACCCTCTACAGTCATTGCTTCAATTGCATTGTTAATGGTTCTCCCTCCTGCGGTTTTAGTCCTCTTAAACTCGAATGTATACCATACATTTACTGAGAATCCTCACGGAGGAGATGGAATGATTGCAGTCGTTGTTCTTGCTGCCATTGGGACCGCTGGTGCGCTGATTATCTTTAACACGTTAATCAAGTGGACCAATGCCTTAACAGCAAGTTCCGTTACCTACATCATTCCAGTATTTGCTGCAATGTGGGGGCTGATGGATGGAGAGAATTTGACAATCGTACACCTTGCAGGTGGAGTGGTTATATTGCTCGGTGTCGCTATAGTCAATGGAGTAGGGAATAAAAAAGTTGCGATTTTCGAGTGAAAGCCGTATCTTTGCGCCCCCTTTAAATACAATTCTGAAGGGTAAAATTAATTTCCATGTATGCAATCGTAGAGATAGCAGGGCACCAGTACAAGGTACAGAAAGACCAACAGGTTTTCGTAAACCGCCTAGATGCTAAGGAAGGAGCGACGATTAAATTCGATCGCGTTCTCCTTACAGACAAGGCCGGTGACGTAACAGTTGGCGCCCCCGCTATAAACGGCCTAGCCGTTCATGCCACCATTGAGAGGCATTTAAAAGGAGACAAAGTTCTTGTCTTTAAGAAAAAACGTCGTAAAGGATATCAGAAACTTAACGGTTTCCGTCCTTACCTGACTGAAATTCGTATTACGGATATCAAGAAGGCGGCAGCTAAGACAGCAGCTCCTAAAAAAGAAGCAGCGGAAACCAAAGCTAAAAAAGAAGCGTAATCGGCGAATAGCCGAAAAACTCATATATCATGGCACATAAAAAAGGTGTAGGTAGTTCGAAAAACGGACGTGAGTCACAGTCGAAAAGACTTGGCGTAAAAATCTTCGGTGGTCAATTTTGTATCGCAGGCAACATTATAGTTCGTCAACGCGGAACAGCACACCATCCAGGTACCAATGTAGGAATCGGTAAGGATCACACCTTATACGCCCTGTCAGACGGATTCGTAGAATTTCGCAAGAAACGTAACAATCGCTCCTTCGTATCCGTAGTTTCTGCGGGAGGCGAAGCGTAATAGGAATCAATTCCTAAATAACTCTTTAGGACTCCCGTCCCCTTTTCGGGGCGGGAGTTTTTTTATTTAAATTTTACCACTATTCCGGCAACTTTGCCCGAAATTAGACTTTATATATGCTTACTCTTACCAACTTACGTGAAAGACGCGACAGCGTCATTGCTTGTCTTGCAAAACGTGGCATCGATGCTACGGAAAATGTAGACCGCATCCTCTCGCTCGATCTAGAACGGAGGGGGATTCAAAAGGAATTAGATGACACCTTGGCACAAAGCAATCTGTTGAGCCGTCAAATCGGAGAGCTAATGAAAGCAGGAAAGCGAGAAGAGGCCGAAGCAATAAAGAATGAGACCTCAGGCTTAAAAACGCTCTCTTCAGAGCTTAAAGAAAAAATGTCTGAACTTGAAATGGAGGTACATAACATCCTTTCTCACCTGCCAAACACCCCTTGTGACCTAGTCGTTGCTGGAAAATCCGAAGAAGACAACGAAGTAATATACAGCTGGGGTGATCTCCCTGATTTAGGGGAATACAACAAACCACATTGGGATATCGCAAAAGAAAAAGACTTGATCGATTTTGATTTGGGAGCGAAAGTAACTGGAGCAGGGTTTCCTTTTTACAAAGGAAAAGGTGCTAAGTTACAGCGCGGATTAATTAGGTTTTTCTTGGAAAAAGCTGATGATGCCGGATATACCGAGTACATCCCACCACTCATGATAAACGCTGAAAGTGGGTTTGGAACTGGTCAGTTGCCTGACAAAGAAGGTCAGATGTACCACATGCCTGAGGATGATTTATACATGATTCCAACAGCCGAAGTACCACTCACAAATATATTTCGTGATACATTACAAAATGCTTCAGACTTGCCAATAAAACTATGCGGTTACACGCCGTGCTTCCGACGTGAAGCTGGAAGTTATGGAAAGCATGTAAGAGGACTTAACCGTCTCCATCAGTTTGACAAGGTTGAAATCGTACAAATCCAACATCCTGAAAAGTCAGCCGAAACCCTGGATTCTATGGTGTCTCATGTTAAAGGTCTACTCGAAGCTTTAGAGCTTCCGTATAGAGTGTTGAGGCTGTGCGCAGGTGACTTGGGATTCACTGCTGCGATGACGTATGACTTTGAAGTTTGGAGTGCTGCACAAGAACGATGGCTAGAGGTTAGTTCAGTGTCGAATTTTGAGACATTCCAAGCGAATAGACTGAAGTGTAGGTTTAAAGATTCCGATGGGAAAAACCAACTGGTACATACATTAAACGGCTCTGCACTTGCGCTACCTAGGATAGTCGCAGCGCTCCTTGAAAATCATCAGGATGCAGAAGGAGTTAAGATTCCTAAAGCGATCGTGCCATTCCTCGGATTCGACCGAATTTAAAATTCATTACATGAAAAATACCCTACACATCATCATGTTGGCCGTCGGTTTGATGGGCTTGCTGTCAGGGTGTAGTCCAGATAAAACCAAGGTTTCTTTACAGACTGCTTTTGACGAGTTACAGGAAATGAATGGTCGTCTCAGTGATGTCCCGCTTGATTCAATCAATGCTGTGAGAAACCGATTGCTCGAGGCAAAACAAGAATTGATTTGGCTAGGTGCTGACAGCAATGTTGTCTTTGTGAAATTAGATGCCGTTGTCATTGAGGAGCTGTCAAAAGCAAATCGTTATCTCAAGGACTCGCCCAACAGATTTGCGGGCATCTTTCAGGAAATCGAGCGATGTAAAATACAGGTTGTGGGATTAATCGATGTGATTGAGTCCGACGCGGAAATGGATGCGTTAGGAGATTCTATTGATGATCTTTACATCACAAGAAATGCAGAAATTGAATGCGAAGCTATTTTAAAACTGAACGATGTTGTTACAGAAACACTGAGGCTTGCTCGATTGGGCTTAGAAACTGATTCGTCATCTTGGACATCAATTGACAGCTTGTTACAAGTAAAAAGAGGACAGTGGGCAAGAGGTGTTGCGGAAAATGGTGAATCGATATGAGAGGCTTTATTTATATACTCACCTTCTGTCTTCTCGGATGTTGCTTTCCGAAAAAAGTGCATTCGCAAACCGACCTCGAACTCGCTGAATTCTATTACAACGAGGGGAGTTTTGAACAGGCAAAATTGTACCTCGTAGAAATCTACAAAAAAAACAAGACGAACGCAATTTATCAGATGTATTACAAATCTCTCCTGGCAATGGAGGATTTAGAGGCTGCTGAAAAATTAATAAAGGCCAAAATCCGCCGCACTCATAAAAACAGTCAAGCAAACGTGTATGTAGATTTAGGGTCTCTTTATGTCACCTTTGCCATGAATGAGGAGGCACGATCTGCATTCGACAAAGCCCTTGACCTCCTTCAGCCAGGCAGAAGTCAAGCCGTAAGATTGGCGAATGCTTTCATTAAATTGGATGAATTGGATCTGGCATATGCGACGTACAAAAAAGCGCAAGACCTGGGAACCACAAATTTTCACTACGAATTCGCAAACCTCCAAGGAATGAGACGCGATTTTGAGGGGATGGTAGAAAGCTTTTTAGAACTTTTACATACCAAACCCAATTACCTGCCTACAGTTCAAAACAGCTTAAATCGGAACCTGAGATTGCAAAGTGAACCTGACAATGGCGAACTGGTGAGATTGGGTCTTTTGCGTGCCGCTAAAAAATACCCTGAGGACAATGTCTATCCGGAAATGCTTGTGTGGCATTTTACACAAATAAAAGATTTCGCATCGGCATTTATTCATGCAAGAGCCATCGATTTAAGACTGGGGGGAATTGGCCTAGGTGTAATGGAGCTGGGAAACACTTCAGCAGCAAACAAAGATTTACAAACCGCTGTGGATTGCTTCAGCTACATAGCTGACAAGGGTGAGGATACACCTTATTTCTATATTGCACGAAACGAAATTCTGCAGATTAGATTCATCGATTTAACATCTCAAATACCTCTTAACATTGAGGAAATTGAATTGCTTGAAGAAGACTATGCCTCAACCATCATGGAGCTCGGCGTGAAGACTGAGACCGCTATTTTACTGAAAGATCAATCACACATTCTGGCCTTTTTTCTGGACCGGGGAGAAGAAGCAATCCAAGTGATGGAGAAAGCACTAGCCATTGTTGGTTTAAATGAACGAATCGCGGCCGCCTGCAAGTTGGAACTCGGAGATATTTATGTTTTTGAGAATTTGGTTTGGGATGCATCGCTCCTTTTTTCTCAAGTTATACTTGATTTTAAAGATGATCCTGTGGGACACGAAGCAAAATATAGAAATGCACGGATCAGCTATTTTACTGGCGATTTTGCTTGGGCACAAACCCAACTGGATGCTTTAAAAGCTTCAACATCAAAACTCATATCCAACGATGCAATAGAGTTGAGTCTATTGATCACCGACAATTTCAATTTAGACACGATTTTCGAGCCCATGGAAATGTATGCGCGTGCAGATTTGCTTGTGATGCAGAAAAAAAATGTTGCAGCAACTTTAACTTTGGACACCATTTTGTCAACTTGGCCTGGTCATGCCCTTGAAGATGAAATCTTAATTGTAAAAGGAGATTTGGCAATGTTAGATGATGATATTGAATCTGCCATACAATTCTATTCTGAAGTGACTGAACTACATTTCGATGATATCACAGGTGATGATGCTTTATTTAAACTTGCTGAGATTTATGACTACAAGTTAAATGATGCAGAAAAAGCTGAAAGCTTGTACGAGAAAATCATCTTTGAGTATTCTGGATCTCTTCACGTCATTGCCGCTCGAAAGAGGTTTCGAACAATGAATGAAGCTGAAATTATTGAGCAATGATACTATACAACATTACCGTTTCTGTTAATCAAGAGTGTGCTAAAGAGTGGCTTGAGTACATGATGAACGATCACATCCCTGCTGTAATGCAGACAGGTCATTTTCGCGACTACAAATTATGCCGGGTCGAAGGAGATGAGCAGGGAGGAGAGACATATGCTGTTCAGTACCTGGCTTATTCTACTAAGGCATTCAACACATACAATACCGATTGTGCTCCTGACCTTCAGGCTGATTTTCACAAAACATGGGGCAGCAAAGCTGTTGCATTTAGAACCATTCTACCCGTACTGTTCGAAGGTCAATCTACAGTTAAGAATCATGGTTAGAGCAAAAAAACACCTAGGTCAGCACTTTCTAACCGGTCCAGGAATCGCAGACAGAATCGCGCAGTCAATTACATGCCACAATGGATGTAATTCTGTCTTGGAAGTAGGACCTGGAACTGGAGCTTTGACTTTGCCGCTTTTGGAAAGGGGAGACTTAGACCTACACGTAGTTGAATTGGATACGGAAAGCGTAGATTTTTTAGTCACAGAGGAACTGTTGCCTTCTGAGAGAGTTCACGGCGTTGACCTCCTCTCATGGAACCCCAATTTAGCTTTCCCTGACAACAAGCCGTTTATTGTCGCCGGAAACTTTCCTTACAATATTTCTTCCCAGATTCTCTTCCAAGTCATCGATTGGCGAGAAAGAGTTCCTGAGCTCGTAGGGATGTTTCAAAAAGAAGTGGCGCAGAGAATTGCTGAAGGACCCGGTTCACGTACCTATGGAATTTTAAGCGTTTTGCTCCAAACCTATTACGACATAGAATACCTCTTCACAGTAGATGAGGATGCATTCGAGCCACCACCAAGAGTGAAGAGTGGAGTTATCCGATTACTTAGAAACGACATGGTCGACCCGGGATGCACTTTTTTACACTTAAAAAGGGTTGTCAAGGGTGCCTTTAATCAAAGGCGCAAAACACTCAGAAATGCATTAACAAGTGCCGGTTTTGCAGAAGAAGTAATCCCTGAAGAGTTCTTGAAAAAACGTGCTGAACAACTCAGTCCCAAAGAATTTCACATTCTAGCGATCGCGCTGATACCGACCTCGTCATAGCTAACGTAACTTTACATCAGATTAATTTAGTTATTTGACTCGAAAAAAAAGCACTTGAAATGAGCAAGGCAACAACTTTTGGGGAGTTTATTATGGATGGTCAGGCGGAGTTTCCGTTTGTTTCAGGCCAACTTACTAGACTGCTAACAGACATCGGAGTGGCTTCGAAAATCGTCAATCACCAAGTCAACCGTGCTGGATTAGCCGGGATATTGGGAGAGGCCGGATCTACAAACATCCAAGATGAAGCCCAGCAGAAATTAGATGTTTTTGCGGACGTAACTTTTATGAGGATTCTCAGTGCAGGTAGATCTGTTGCTGGAATTGGCTCAGAAGAACAGGAAGAACCTATTTTATGTGGTGACCAGGGTAAATTCGGTAAATACATCGTATTAATAGACCCTCTTGATGGAAGTTCAAACGTGGATGTTAACGTAAGTATTGGGACAATTTTCAGCATCCAGCGTCGAAAAACTCCGATGGGGGAACGCTTAACCGAGCAGGATTTTCTTCAAGCCGGAACTGAACAAGTTGCATCGGGTTATGTTCTATATGGTTCTTCGACAATGTTAGTTTACACAACTGGATCAGGCGTAAATGGCTTTACTCTTGACCCAGCAGTAGGAGAATTTTTTCTGTCACATCCGTCGATGAAATATCCTGAAACTGGGTCCATTTACTCTGTGAATGATGCACTGCTCAGCAAATGTTCAACTCCGACAAAATTGTTTGTTGAAGCGTGTCGAGAAAATTCAGAGGTAAGTTTCAGAGCGCGTTACATCGGTTCTTTGGTGTCTGATTTTCACAGAAATCTCATTCATGGTGGAATCTACCTTTACCCGTCTCTCAAAGACAAACCCGGTGGAAAATTAAGGTTGCTTTATGAATGCTCTCCTTTAGCATTTATAGCAGAACAAGCTGGAGGTATGGCTGTTCATGACCATGGACGAATCTTAGATGAAACCCCTACAGATTTACATCAACGCGTGCCATATTACGTTGGCAATAAAAACTTGGTTGAATCCTTCTTGAAGTTTCAACAAGCGGAAAAGTAAACGTATCTTTATCGGTCTTGAAAAGCTTCATGAGAACGGACGACCTTTTAAATTTTTACCGCTGCGATATTCGTACTGGAACACTGCATCGTGCCCTAAAAGAAAAATCCAACAAGATTGAATTAAAAGGAGTCGTTGGCTCTGCGCTTGCCCTCGTTGCCGCTGGTATTTTTGAGACAGAACTGAAAGAAGGAGGTAGAAAAAAACCGCATTTGTTCGTGTTTGACGACAAAGAGCAAGCGGCATACTTCATGAACGATTTAGAGCAAATCTTAGTCGAAAATCCACGCCCCGTTTTTCTGTTTCCACGTTCAGCAAGGGTGCCTTACCAAGAAGAAATTACAGAAAATGCCAATATTGCACAGAGAGCTGAGGTTTTAAATGAAATAAATGGAGGGAGAGAGGGGTGCATCATTGTGAGCTATCCGGGTGCTTTAAGCGAAATGGTAATCACCCAAAAAGAACTAAGTGAACAGACTTTTTCCCTGAACATCGGAGATACATTTACACTGGATTTCCTAGATGAAGTCTTCTCCGAGTATGGATTTGAAAAAGTTGATTTCGTCTACGAGCCTGGCCAATACGCAATGAGAGGTGGGATTGTTGATGTCTTTAGCTATTCATTTGACCACCCCTATAGAGTCGAGTTTTTCGGTGAGGAGATTGAAAGCATTCGCAAATTCGATCCGGTTTCCCAGCTGAGTGTCAGCAAACTAACAAGAGCTACGATTGTTCCCAATGTGGGAAATAAAACACTCCATGAAAACCGGGAATCATTTTTTCATTTTATACCTGCAGACTCTGTGGTTTGGATGAGTGATGTGACAAGTTGCGAACTTGGTCTGGAGAAAGAGTTAGAAAAAGCAACAGCTCATTATGAGCGGCTTGTAGGTGAGACAAAAAGAACTCCTCCAGCTGAGTTGTACTTAGACCCCGAGGGGTTTAAAAGTCTCATCGAGGAGTTTTCTGTCGTGGAGTTTGGTGGGGGGAAAACATTTCCGGAAAGACTTACAATTGCATATGGAATGACTGAGCAACCTGCATTCAACAAACATTTTGACATGATCGCAACGAACCTGATTGCGAACAATAGAAATGGGTATGTGAATGTCATCGTTTCAGGACAAGCAACTCAACTAGAGAGACTTCACGATATTTTTACCGATCGACAGGATGAAAATGGTGAAAAAAGTCCCGATGTGCCATACACACCTATTCCGATGGAACTGAGTGTAGGATTTGTCGATAAAGATCTAAAAGTACTCGTGTACACCGACCATCAACTGTTTGACAGATATCACAGATTCCGTCTGAAGGATGGATTTAGAAAAAGCAAGGAAGCGCTTACCATTAAGGAGCTAATGTCGTTAGAAGTTGGTGATTTTGTGGTGCATATTGACCACGGAATAGGTGAGTTCTCTGGCCTCCACAAGATTGAAGTTAACGGGAAAGAACAAGAAGCAATCAGGTTGTCCTACAAAGGTGGAGATGTGCTTTATGTCAGCATTCATTCCTTGCATCGCATTTCTAAATTCACGTCTAAAGAAGGCACAAAGCCTTCAGTGAATAAACTCGGGACTGCAACATGGGCTAAGACAAAAGCAAAAACGAAATCCCGGGTCAAGCAAATCGCTTATGACCTTCTTCATCTGTACGCCAAACGAAAAGCCGCAGAAGGGTTTGCGTTTACTCCCGACAGTTATTTACAGCATGAACTCGAAGCAAGCTTTATGTTTGAAGACACGCCAGATCAACACACGACAACGAAGGCCGTCAAAGAAGATATGGAGAAAATAATCCCTATGGACAGGCTGGTTTGTGGAGATGTTGGATTCGGAAAAACTGAAGTGGCGATCCGCGCAGCATTTAAGGCTGCAACAGATGGAAAACAAGTCGCTATGCTTGTTCCCACAACTATTTTATCAATGCAGCACGCTCGTAGCTTTGCCCGACGGCTTAAAGATTTTCCAGTTACAGTTGATTTTATCAATCGTTTCAAGACCGGAAAAGCACTGCGTGAAACCCTAGACAAAGTGGAATCCGGTGAAGTAGACATCCTCATAGGAACCCATGCTATCGTGGGTAAAAAAGTGAAGTTTAAAGATTTGGGTTTGTTGGTTGTTGATGAAGAGCAGAAGTTTGGTGTGGGTGTCAAAGACAAGCTGAAGACCATGAGGGAAAACGTTGACACTCTCACGCTAACTGCCACTCCAATTCCCAGAACTTTGCAATTTTCTTTAATGGGAGCAAGAGATTTAAGCATCATTCGGACTGCTCCACCTAACCGGCACCCTGTTGAAACGATTGTAACATCGTTCAGCGAAGAACTCATTCGAGATGCCATTAGCTATGAAGTTAGTCGTGGAGGGCAAGTTTATTTCGTGCACAATCGGATAGTAAACATCAAAGAAGTGGCTGGAATTATTCAGCGCCTTCTTCCAGATATACGCGTTGGAATAGGCCACGGAAGAATGGAGGGAAAAGAGCTTGAAAATGTGATGGCAACCTTTATTGAAGGGGGATACGATGTTCTAATCGCTACAACAATTATTGAAAGTGGAATTGACATCAGCAACGCAAATACAATTTTTATCAACGATGCTCATAAGTTTGGGTTAAGTGATTTACACCAACTGCGCGGAAGGGTAGGCCGTTCAAATCGAAAAGCGTTTTGTTATTTAATGGCACCTCCTCTGAGTTCGTTGCCTTCAGAATCTAGAAAAAGATTGCAGGCTTTAGAGCAATTTAGCGATTTGGGCAGCGGAGTCCAAATCGCCATGCGCGATCTTGACATACGGGGCGCAGGGGATCTTCTTGGAGCAGAACAAAGTGGATTTATATCTGACATTGGATTTGAAATGTACCAGAGGATTCTTGCCGAGGCTGTCAGAGAATTGAAAGAAAATAAATTTAACGATCTCTTCGAAGAAGAAAGAAGAGAAACTGGAAAATACGTCGAGGAGACGATCTTAGAAACTGATTTCTCCTTGTTAATCCCAGACCACTACATTAGTGACATCCCAGAAAGAATAACCCTTTACAGAGAATTGGATGGGCTTGATAGTGAACACGAATTGGAGGCGTTCCGAATAAAACTGGAGGATCGATTTGGCCCTTTGCCAACTGAGACGGATGAATTGCTTCTAACGATGCGCCTGCGTTGGGTTGCTAGAATATTGGGAATGGAGAAAGTGATTCTAAAATCTGGAAAATTGATTGCTGCATTTGTAAGCGAAGAAGGAAGTCCGTATTTCCAAGGACCTATGTTCGCGAGGGTCTTAAATTATCTCAAGACAAACTCACGCAACGCAAGCATGTACCAGCGAAATGGCGCCCTGAGATTGAGAATCGAAAACATAACTTCAATTCGAGTTATGTTAGGCGTTTTGGAAGATATGGCAGGCATGAGTGCTGCTGAGGCTGCTGAAATGACAAGTGGTAGAAAAGCTGCTGAACAAGCAAGAAGCAAAAAACTACAATGATCGAAGCAACACCTTTTAAAACACTGGAAGACTTTCTTGAAGGTCAGGTTTTAATCATCGACAAGCCCATGGACTGGACCAGCTTTGATGTGGTAAATAAGGTAAGAGGTACAATCAGACACACCTTTAACATTAAAAAAATCAAGGTGGGACATGCAGGAACTCTAGATCCATTGGCAACAGGTGTTTTGGTTTTGTGTACAGGAAGAAAAACAAAGACGATCGATCTTTTACAGGCCGAACAAAAAACATACACCGGAACCATTCGGCTCGGAATTACCACACCCTCTTTCGACAGCGAAACTGATGCGGATTTTTACTGTGATTTACCTGATTTGGAATCCATTACGCTTGACTCAATTGAGAAATCTGCTGGCAAGTTAACTGGGAGTTTAGAACAAATGCCACCGCAGTATTCCGCAAAAAAAGTTGATGGCGTTGCTGCATACAAAGCTGCACGAAAAGGTAAAACCGTCGCATTAAAGCCCAAAACGGTAACGGTAAATGCCTTTGAAATACGCTCGTTTGACAAACGCACCATTGACAATGTGAATGGTATAGATTCCTTTCAATACAGTGTGATTGATGTCCAATTTACAGTTGTATGCTCAAAAGGAACATACATCAGAGCCCTTGCAAGAGACCTGGGAAAGGACTTGAATGTAGGGGGAACTTTAACATCGTTGCGAAGAACAAGAAGCGGAGATTTTACAGCTGAAAAAGCTTGGGATTTAAATGAATTACTTGACGCTGTCAAGTATTGCGGTACAACTGCAAAAAATGAGTGAAAATACTTGACTTGTATACTGTTTTTGATTAGTTTCGCGCGCTCAGATTTCGCATCAAAAAAACTCTTGTATTATGGCTGCTCAAAGAATGAAGCTTTCGCACTTTAAATTCGATCTTCCGACCGAACAAATTGCACAATACCCCCTCGAAAACCGTGACGATAGCCGCATGATGGTCATCGATCGAAAAACTGGGAAATTCGAGCATAAAATGTTTAAAGACATTCTGGGAATGTTTGACGAGGGTGATGTTTTCGTTGCAAATGACACAAAGGTTTTTCCAGCTCGTTTATATGGAAACAAAGAGAAGACGGGAGCTGTAATTGAAGTTTTTCTACTCCGTGAATTGAACGAAGAGGCCATGCTTTGGGATGTTTTGGTGGATCCCGCAAGAAAGATTCGCATCGGAAACAAGTTGTACTTCGGAGAAAATGATGAGCTGGTGGCGGAGGTTATCGACAACACCACTTCAAGAGGAAGAACATTGCGCTTTTTATTCGAAGGAACGAAAGCTGAGTTTATGGCGAAGATCGTAGAACTTGGAGAAACACCCCTTCCACGTTACATAGACCGTGGAACGGAGGACATTGATATCGAAAGATTTCAAACCATTTACGCGAAAACTGAAGGTGCTGTTGCAGCCCCAACTGCTGGTCTTCATTTCTCGAAGCAGCTGATGAAGCGATTAGAGATCAAAGGGATCGATATGGCGTATATCACCCTTCACATCGGACTGGGAACATTCCGAGAAGTAGAGGTTGAAGACATTACCAAACACAAAGTCGATAGTGAACAGCTAATTATTGGTGACACATGTGTCGAGCGTGTGAACCTTGCAAAATCTGAAGGCAGGCGCATTTGTGCAGTCGGAACTACTTCGATGCGTGCAATGGAGAACTCTGTGAGCACGACGAACACGCTCAAGCCTTATCAAGGCTGGACGAACAAGTTTATTTTTCCGAAATATGACTTCCGCGTTGCTGACAGTCTTCTCACAAACTTTCATACTCAGCAATCTACTCTACTGATGCTTCAATCAGCATTCGCAGGTCACGACTTGATTATGGAAGCTTACAACGAAGCAATCAAAGAAGGCTATCGTTTTTACGCCTACGGTGATGCGCTGCTGATTAAGTAGATAAAATGAATATCCTTTGGAACTGAAAGCCTTTTCTTGAAGTTTCAACCGTTGCATCTTTTTTTTACGAAGGATATTCTTCCTACCTTCGCATCATGAAGAAATTTACTACTGCTCCCCTCAACCTTATAAGCGCACTTTTACTGTGTGTGTGTGTTTCCTTTTCTAGCGATGCCCAAACTTCAAACACGATTGAAATAGGAGACATCGCTCCATCAGCATCATACTCGATGATGAATGTCGATGGTTCTCTGGTATCGATTAAGAGTGTAAAAGGAGAAAATGGCGCGCTCGTTATTTTCACATGCAATACCTGCCCATTCGTTGTGGGACGTGGAGAAACAACTGAAGGATGGGCAAAACGATATGCTGGAATTGTTGCAGATGCTGCTGAAAATGGGTTTGGGACTTTGCTTGTCAATTCGAATGCCGCCAGACGCAATGATGGTGAAGGTCTTTCAGATATGAAAGTCCATCATTTAGAGATGCAATACGGAGCTCCTTATGTTCTTGATGAAGGAAGTAAATTGGCAAATAACTTCGGAGCACGAACCACACCTCACGTTTTCCTCTTTAACTCTGAACTAGAATTGGTTTACAAGGGTTCGATTGATGACAATGTCGACAGTGCTGACCAAGTACAAGAACATTTCCTTACAGATGCGATTTCTCGCTCAGCTGAAGGAAAGCGCATTAAAACTCCATCTACCAAAGCTGTTGGTTGTTCTATAAAAAGAGCTAAGAGCTAAGCCAAGTTAGAAAATATTTTTCTACAGCGGGATGTTGCTGTGCTTTTTTCTGGGGGTGTTTTTAACCTTGTTCTTGAGCATCTCATAAGCTCTAATTAACTTATCTCTCGTGTCTGACGGAGTGATTACTTCGTCTACGTAACCTCGACCAGCTGCATTGTATGGATTCGCAAATAGCTCTGCGTATTCAGCCTCTTTTTCTACAAGCTTGGCTGCAGGATCAGCGGATCCAGAAATTTCTTTTCGGAAAATAATTTCCGCAGCTCCCTTGGCTCCCATGACCGCAATCTCAGCCGTAGGCCAGCTGTAAACCATGTCTGCTCCTATGTTTCGACTGTTCATTACATCGTAAGCTCCACCATAAGCCTTGCGTGTGATTACAGTAATTCTCGGGACTGTAGCTTCAGAGAAAGCGTACAGTAGTTTCGCTCCATTTGTAATGATCCCATTCCATTCTTGATCAGTCCCCGGAAGGAATCCAGGCACATCTTCTAAAACAAGAAGTGGAACATTAAAAGCGTCACAGGTTCTAACGAACCTTGCCGCTTTCCTTGAAGCATGGATGTCTAAAACTCCGGCAAGAAATGCAGGTTGGTTAGCAACAATGCCAATTGAACGTCCACCCAAACGAGCGAAACCGACAACAATGTTTTCAGCATAATCTTTTTGGACTTCTAAAAAAGTATGCTCATCCGCAAGTTCAGAAATGACCTCACGAACATCATAAGGTTGCTGAGCATTCTCTGGAATGATCGAGTCTAGTTTTTCACGCTTCTCACTTGTGGATACATAAGGTAAGAGCATGGCATTCTCTTCACAATTTTGGGGTAAAAAAGAAAGGATTTTCTTTGCTTGATCGATGGCCGCAGCTTCGTGCGGAGCTGTAAAATGCGTCACACCCGATTTTGTTGCATGGGCTTTCGCACCTCCAAGCTCTTCTGAAGTAACCTCCTCGTGCGTCACCGTTTTCACAACATTGGGTCCGGTCACAAACATGTATGAAGAACCCTCCACCATAAATGTAAAGTCGGTCAATGCTGGAGAATAAACTGCACCTCCTGCACAAGGACCAAGTATAAGCGACAATTGCGGGACAACACCACTGGCTTGAACATTGCGGTGAAAGATGTCTGCATATCCACCTAAACTCACTACGCCCTCCTGTATCCTAGCGCCCCCACTGTCGTTCAAACCCACTACTGGAGCTCCATTTTCAAGGGCAAGATCCATGATTTTACAGATTTTTTCTGCGTGTGCTTCTGCAAGAGAGCCCCCAAGCACTGTAAAGTCTTGACTGAAAACATAGATGAGTCTGCCGTTTACCTTACCGTAACCTGTCACCACACCATCCCCTAGAAACTTCTGCTTGTCCAGTCCGAAATTCGTGGAACGGTGAGTTACAAGCATGCCCAATTCCTCAAAAGTCCCCGGGTCCACTAGCAAACTGATGCGTTCTCGAGCAGTGAGTTTGCCTTTCGCGTGTTGGGCTTCTATCCGCTTCTCGCCACCCCCTAAAAGGGCCTCGGCACGCATATTCTTAAGTCGATCAGTTGGCGTTTCTTGCTTGTTTCCCATATCGCTAATTTACTGCATCGTCCTGAAGATTTAATACCCCTGTTTATAAATACCTGTTTTCGTGGTGCTTTTTTACAAGCCAAAGCAAGGAAGTTCAGTTTATATTTATACTGCACAAAAGCGACGGAAGAAGAAAATATAAATGATTGAAAAATACGTTAAACGATGAAAATCACTTTTTATTTTCTCAGCATTCTCATGCTTTTCATCTTGATGACTTCGTGTCAAAAGACTGGCCTTTTAACTCGATATGGAATTTTCCATGTGAAGAACGACTCTACCGTTACGATGAATGGGGTCATCGGAGGAAGAACCGACAATCAGTTTAACAATCTCCTGAAGAATCACACAAATCTTAGATGGATTGAACTTGGATACTGTCCTGGATCTAAGGATGATGAAGTGAATTTAGTTGTTGCGAAACAGATGCATGATTTGGGGATAAACACACAGGTTTCTTCTGCTTCTGAAATCGCATCTGGTGCAGTTGATTTTTTTTTAGCCGGCAACAAAAGAATTGTAAACTCAGGGGCTCAAATTGGTGTTCATTCTTGGGCTGGCGACAACAAAGTTCCTGCTGAATTAAAGGTTGATGCCATTGAGCATGATTTGTACATTAATTTCTACAAATCAGTTGGCATGTCCGATTCTGAAGCTAGAGAATTTTACTTCTTTACCATCCTATCTGCAGAGTCGAACGACATCCATTGGATGACTTCTGAAGAGATAAAACACTTCGATATGGCAACTGACTGAATGAGTAAATGGTCGCAGAGGTCTAAGAGGAAAGACTACACAAAGGCATAAAAAGCTATCAAAGAAAATAAAATGGCCTTGACAAATAAAAACATCACAAGCACAAATATCCCTTTCACGAATCACCGATTGCTCTATTTTTCGATTGGATCTACTTTAGGTATGTTCTTCTACGTGAAATGTTTTTTAAGTGATTTCAGCAACTGCTTCTTGCTCGATACGGGCGCAAATTCATTGGGTCTTTCTTTTTACTACACCCTCGATATGGTTCAGACCTTCTTTGAAGAAAGGACTCGAACACAACTACTTTGCTACCGACAATTCCTTCAAATTTGGGACACTTTATTTGCCTTTATTTACACTTTAATGTACGCCTCGTGGATGATGTACTTCTTGAAAAATAAGCGACTATTTTTGATCATTCCTGTTCTTGCGATGTGTGCTGATTGGGCAGAAAATTACGTTGAGATGTTGATGCTAGAAACCTATTTAAATTCAAGTCCAATCTCCGAATCATTTGTTTCTTTGGGGTCTGGCATCAATTCATGTAAATGGTTGTTGTCAATTCTCACATATCTCATCATTCTGATTGGAATGATGAGCTCATTAAAAATATTTTTTACAAAATCCAAGCTGGGTTAAATTCAATTTCAGCCTCACATTTAGAAAACATAACAGTAAATATGGACATACATGACGATCACAACGACGAGTCAACTGACCAACCCATGCAAACACATGAACATTCTGATGGCGAGTTCAAAGCAAAGACGAATGAAGAATTGAATGAAAAGAACCCCGCCAGACTCAAAAGAAAACAAGCAACTGAAGAGCAACTCAACAATCCATTGCATGGAGTAAAGCTCGCACAAATTTTAGAACGTCTTGTCGACCATTATGGCTGGGAGTATCTGGCTGACCGTGTCAACATTCGGTGTTTCATGTACAACCCTACGATGAAATCAAGCGTCCGGTTTTTAAGAAGAATGCCTTGGGCTCGAGAGCATGTAGAGGACATCTACTTAGAGATGTTGGAAGACCGCTAGAAGAAATTCATGAAAGAACTTCACTTTAGAACAGCAACTTTAGAAGACCTCCCGGTCTTGTACGATTTCGAACAGGGCATCATTCAAACTGAAAGGCCTTTTGACGAAACGTTAAGATCGACTCACATCAATTATTATGATCTTGAAGCTTTGATTGAATCAGCCGATTCAGAAGTCATTGTCGCAGTCCATCAAAAAGAAATTATAGGATCGTCATATGTGAGTTTCAAGAAAGCTGCTCCATATTTAAAGCACACTTATTTCGCCTATTTGGGTTTTATGTATGTTAAGCCTGAATACAGAGGCAAAGGAGTTAGCAATAGAATCACCGAAGAAATTAAAAATTTGGCGCGAAATAAAAACATCACTGAATTGCGTTTAGATGTATATCATGACAACAATTCAGCCATCAGGGCATACGAAAAAGCGGGATTGAAAAGACACATCACCACGATGAGAATTGAACTTTAGAGGAATGCTTGTGGAGGGGAACCAAGGGTACCGAGCGTATTTTCTTTATCCTGAAAATCGAGCATCACATTCTTTTAACCAGAAGACATTTACAGACATCAAAGGTTAAAACAAATTGAGAATTGTCTTGAAGACCGACGACAATACTCTTGTCAAAACTTTCAATCTGCTGAACTTGCAAGTGGGTCCCAAGCGTTATTTTCTTTTTATTTAAAAACAACAACAATTCTTTTGAACTGTTCGCTAGAGCACATAACACAATGTTTTCTCCTTCTTTGATTGACGTTAAATTAATGTGGTTTGATTTTGAAATCTTTCCGTTTTTATCTGGAATGGGAGAGCCGTGGGGATCCTTTGTGGGGAAACCCAGAATTTCATCCATTCTGTCAAAGAATATCTCTGAGTTCAGATGTTCCATCTCTTCTGCAATGTCATGAACCTCTTCCCACCCAAATCCCATCACTTCAGATAAAAACATTTCTGCCAACCTGTGCTTTCTGACAATTAACGCTCCTATTTTTTCTCCCTTCGCTGTAAGTTTTAAAGGCTTGTACTTTTGGTAAAGCACCCAACCCTTCTTCTCCATTTTATTGACCATGTTGTTCGCCGTAGGCTTGCTGACATTAATCTGATTGGAAAGTTCAGTGATAGACACTTCAACATTTTTTTGGCTTAGGAAAAAAATGGCTTTTAAGTAGTTTTCTTTAATTTGTGTCGGCATCAATTCCTTTTGTAGAACGAATATAGAAAATATCTGAACAAGTTGTAGTGTTAGACTAGTCTAACATATTATATTTGCATCACAAAACAATTTTTCTATGAAGTTTATAACTACCGCCTTGTCACTGCTGCTATTTTTTAACCACATCAATGCACAGACAGGAGAAGTAACAGGGGTTGTCAAAGTGGACAACCAAAAACAAGGATTTGCAACTGTTTCAATTGAAACTGTGCCCATGGTTGGAGCCATCACAAAAGCAGATGGGACCTATCTATTCGATAAAATTCCTTATGCGACATATAAAGTCTCAGCTTCATATGTGGGTTTTAAGAAGCAAGAAAAAACAGTTACTATTGACGCAAGCAATCCCTCATTGGTCCTAAATTTTAATTTAAACGAAAGTTTAAACACGCTCAATGAAGTCGTCGTTACTGGAACGAAAACCTATAAAAGACAAACAAACTCACCAGTCATCGTGAATTTAATTAACAGCAAAACATTGGACAACGTACAAGCGTGCAATTTATCTGAAGGATTGAAATTTCAACCAGGCTTAAGGGTTGAAACAAATTGCCAAACATGCAACTACACCCAATTAAGAATGAATGGTTTGGCTGGAGGGTATTCTCAAATACTCGTAAACGGTCGGCCAATATTCAGTCCTTTAACTGGCCTATATGGATTAGAGCAACTCCCGACCAACATGATTGAACGCATTGAAATTGTCAGGGGAGCTGGATCCTCGCTGTACGGGTCAAGTGCAATTGGAGGCACTGTGAATGTCATCACAAAAACCCCCAAGCAGAATTCACATGAATTAAATTCATTCTATCAAAATATAAATGGTCGCGCAAATGACAAAGTGCTTAGTGGCAACGCATCGTTGGTTTCAGAGAATAAAAATTCAGGCTTAACTCTGTTTGTGAACCACCGAGAACGTGGTTTATATGATCACAATGACGATCTTTTTTCTGAGCTCCCCCAACTGGAAAACACCTCATTTGGAACCAACATTTTCTTTCTGCCTAGGGAAAACCAAAAACTAGAAATCAGCCTGAGCAATTTAAATGAGACTAGATATGGTGGCGAAATGGTCGAGATGCCAGCATACTTGACACAACAATCAGAAGAAAGAATGCACAAGGTGTGGATGGGTAGTGTTGATTATCAGATAAATTTCAACGATGAAAGATCTTCTTTGATTGCCTACTTTGCCTCTCAAAATACGAAAAGAAAACACTACACAGGAATTTTCCCTGACGAAGAAACGGAAATACAGTCGCACATTGAAAACCCACCATACGGAACATCAAACACCACAACTCTTCAAGGGGGAGCGCAGTTAAATCACAAGGTTTACGACTTTATTAAAGGCACAAACACATTTATATTGGGCAGCGAATATGTTGTAGATGATGTGTTTGATGAGATTTCTACTTACAACTATTTGATCGACCAAAACACCACAGACTTGGGAGTGTTTGTTCAAAGTGATTGGGAGCTGTCACCTTCGACAAGCGTGCTCTCGGGTGTGAGAATGGACAAACACAATTTAATTGACGAGCTGGTCTTTAGCCCTAGAGCCTCTTTGCTCTATAAATACAAATCCAACACACAATTTCGAATCAATTACGGCACGGGTTTTAGAGCGCCACAAGCTTTTGATACAGATTTACATATTGCATTTGCAGGCGGAGGTGTTTCGCGGGTGTCTTTGTCCCCGAATTTAACCCCTGAAAAATCTCAGAGCTTGAGCACATCCATCAACTATGACAAACCCAGCGAGAGGTTTATTGCTGGTTTCACATTGGAAGGGTTTTACACTAGGTTAAATGACGCGTTTTATTTACAACCTGTGGGGGAGGATGATTTTGGCGCTCTGTTTGAAAAACGAAATGGACAAGGAGCCACAGTAAAGGGGCTCACCTTAGAGCTAAGAGCCAACTACGACAAGAAGCTGCAATTTGAAACTGGACTGACAGTTCAATCAAGCAAATTCGATGAAAAAATAGAATATATTGAGGGAGTAGAGGGCTTGAGAGAGTTTACAAGAACACCCTCAGAATATGGCTTTTCAACGCTGTCGTTCACTCCAAACAACAAAGTAAATGCCAACATAAATTACATCTATACCGGTAAAATGAAGATTCCACACTTTGCAGGAGCACCAAATCAGTTAATTGATGAAATGTTTACATCCAATTCCTATTCAGAATTAAGCGCGAAATTTGGATATACCATTCAACTGAACCAAATGCAATCAGCCATTGAATTGTATGGTGGTCTCAAAAACATCTTCAATTCATATCAAGACAATTTTGATGTCGGGAAAAACAGAGACAGCAATTTTGTTTTTGGCCCCTCACTTCCGAGGACAGTGTATTTCGGAATTAAATTGATGTCAAAATAGCCCCGACTGCTTTGGGCATCGGAAGCTATGCAGGCACTTGTAACAAGTTCGGAGTTTGATCAACAAAGTCTTCGAGAGCTTGAAAGAAATTCAAAATGTCGTGCTTTGTGTTGTTCGCATTAATGGTAACCAAACGTACAAAGGTGTCGTTATTAAAAGAACCAAACCCCACAACAGCAACTTGATGCTCATAAAGAGCCGTGCAAAGTGTTGTTGGGTCAATGTTCTTGTAATTAAAGCAGATTGAGATCGATTCATCAAAACTGTATAACGTATAATCTTTGTTTTTTCTCACGTAATCGCGAGCTACATCTGCCAAAGTAAATTGTTGATCTACAATTTCACTCAGACCTTTTGTTCCAACGGATTTCCATAGAGTCCAAAACTTCAAAGCGTCGTTTCTTCTTCCGCATTGAAAAGATGTTTTACCTAGGTTGAAATCGTCACCATCGGTTTGGTACAAATAATCTGCTTCATTGTTAAAAGAATCATGCAAGTGCTTTTTATCGTTCACTAAGATGACCGAACATGTCAGCGGTGTGCCAATCATCTTGTGAGCGTTGTAGCTAAAAGAGTCTGACCGTTCTATTCCGTCTACAAGATGTTTGACCTTGTCACTGAAAATCACGCTCCCACAATACGCTCCATCTACATGAAGCCATATTTTGTATTTTTCAGTGATGTCCGCAATTTGATCTATGGGGTCAAAGGCTCCCAAAACTGTTGTCCCTGCTGTCGCGTTGACGTAAGTAGGAACAAACCCATTGCTGAGGTCTTCGGCAATTTGTGCTTCCAGTTTCTCAGGAATCATTCGCCCTTTTGAATCTGCTTGAATATATCGAATGTTTTTTCTTCCGATACCGGCAAAACTCGCATTCTTGTCATTCGAATAATGAGATTCTTCCGAAGTGTAAATGACCATCGGCTTCGACATGCCTCTGTCTTTGCAATCTTGGTCCATAAAGTCACGTGCCATCACCAAGGCCATGTAGTTGCTCATTGAACCTCCGGTTGGAAAAGTTCCATTGCTTTGCGCACCATAACCAACAATGTCGCAAGACTGTCTGATGATTTCCTGTTCAATCCCCACTTGCGGCCCAGCAACTTTGTAGGTATACATGCTGTTATTGAGCATCACAGCAAGTAAATCACCTAAAACAGCTTTCCCCTGTCTTCCCCCAAAAAGCTGGTTGAAAAATAATTTTGTGGCTGTTTTTGGGGTCGACACAAGAACATCTTTCAGAACATGTTTAAACTCCTTGTCCACCATTGCCTCCGCACTTAGAGAAAGATCGATCGAATCGTAGAGTTTGTTTGAATCAATGCGTTCAGCTACGGGATGCTTTTCTTCTTCGTTTAATAAGACTTCAACCAATTCATTAAATAGAACCAAATCACTATGTATATCAGACATTAAATTTATGTGTTTTATTCAAATTAGATAACCGTGTCGTAGTTCAATGATTTGGGAACAAGTTTTCCCAAATCTGTATCAAAGTAATTGCAAACACGAATCGGCTTGGCATAAAGGTGCAGAGACATCGTTCGTTTGTCAGACAAGTTTTCTAAACTGTGATATCCGAGAGAATCATCCATAAAAGAGAGGTCGCCACTTTTAATCGTTGAGCAGTGAAACTTCCTGAGCGCACCAACAGGGTTTGCTTTGTAGATCGTTTCTCTCAATTCACCATCAATCACTTTCACCCAACATTCTTCTCCGCCGTGGTCGTGAATCGATGTGATTTGTCCTGCTTCCCAACAAAGCAGAATCAGTTCAAACTTTTCTGTATTTACAATACAATTTCTGGTATATGTTTCATGTGACCATGAACAATACTTCTCAAAAGCAAGGCTTGGCATTTGAATAGAATGAATGATCTCTTCGTAGATCGATTTATCCTCTTCAGAAAGAGCAGAACACAAGTCATCTATTGATTGAAGTGTTGCTGGGTTTGATTCAGTAAGATTCAAAATGGTGTGCCGCCTTTATTTGTTCATCAAATGTACAAATCCAAGGTTATTCCCTAAATTCAACTGTGCACTTGGGTGGAATTCACACAATGTTGACAGTGCATCAAATATATCGATTTTTATGCGCTTGGGGGCAGATTTTACAATCTATCTGAGTAAAATGCAATATATTTCGTGTTATTATATGTTTTGTCCTTTTTATCAAATCGGTGGCGTTTTGATTTAGACGAGTTCAAAGCACACATTCATCAACAGCAAATTACATTCCTTATGATTGACCCGGATTTTTTAATCAAAGTAACAGTTCTGGCCCTGTACGTGGGGATCTTGTTTTTCATTGGAATTCTCGCTTCTCGAAGAATTAAAGGGATGAGCGATTATTATGTTGGAGGCAAAAAAATGGGGTTTTGGGCTGTTGCTTTTTCAGCAAGAGCCACAGGGGAATCTGGATGGCTGCTTATCGGCTTAACCGGAATGGGCGCAATGGCAGGATATTCTGGTTATTGGGTTGTCGTAGGGGAGCTTCTTGGAGTCTTTGTTTCGTGGCAGTTCATGGCGAAACGATTCAAGAGAAGATCTGACAAATACGGCGCCATTACCATTCCTGATTACCTGCACAGTCATTTTAAATCTACAACACATACCCTGCGCATTATTGCGGCATCTGTACTGGTGATCTTTATCGTCATTTATGTTGCTTCACAGATCGATGTAACGGGAGTTGCATTCCATTCTATGCTTGGCATTGACTATAGGCTGGGAGCATTAATCGGGTTTCTTATTGTGATTACTTACATTTTTATTGGGGGCTTTGTGGCTGCCGTTTGGTCAGATTTGTTTCAAGGTCTCCTGATGTTTTTTGGGTTGGTTTTGCTGCCAATTGTTGTCTGGTTTTCTATGGACCATGGTGCTGGGATTACTGAAGGTCTCAGGGCCATTGACCCAACACTTACCCAAGTTATGGGGAGAAGTGATGACAAATGGATGAACCTTTTCACGATCTTGGGGTTCTCTATGATTGGCCTCGGCTTTCTGGGGTCCCCTCAAGTTTATGTTCGATTTATGTCGATTAAGAGCGAAAAAGAAATCGACAAGGGGAAATGGGTGGCTGTACTTTTCACTCTTCTAACTGATGCTGCAGCTGTAACAATCGGAATCCTCGCGCGCATCTATTTCACAAAACAAGGACAAGATCCTGAAGCTATACTTGGAAACAATGGACAAGACGTCCTGAGTATGGTGACAGAAAGCTTTTTGCCTACCCTGCTCGTTGCAATCTTTATTGCAATTGTCTTGTCCGCCATCATGTCTACCATCGATTCTCTTTTAATCTTAGCCTCAAGTGCCATTACCCGAGATTTTTATCAAAAAATATTCCGACCACATTTGAAAGACAAAGACCTCACTAAGATTTCAAGAATCGCAACAATCATTATGGCCTTTACGGCCTTAATCATTGCAATGATTATGAACTATGTCTCTCCCGATAGGCAGATCTTTTGGGTCATTATTTTTGGCTGGTCTGGAATTGCCGCGACATTTTGTCCCGTAATTATCCTCACACTGTTTTGGAACGGATATTCAGAAAAGGGCGCCATGGCATCTATGATCTCAGGTTTTGTCTCTGTGATTCTGTTCAATTTTGTGTTCAAAGAACTCTCCAGTGTTGGAGAGTATTTCGTAGCTCTTGATGTTCTCGCCCCGTCGTTTGTCGTGGCCATGATTGTGGGGGTAATCGTTTCGAAAATATACCCGCCAAGAGAAGAAGCCTTAAAAATGATCCGGGAAATTGATGAGGGGTAGCATTCAGTGATGTAAAAAATATGTGTTAATCTTAATCGAAAAAACAAAAAGACAACTCAACTTTTGAGAGCTACAACGTTGCTGATTCGACAGTTACTAGACAGGGAATCATTGACCCCGACAGAAAAACTGTGGTTTTATTCCAATTGAACAAATGTCAATTCACAAACTGTTAAACACAACTGAACACAGGCCCTGGCCTGTACCCGAAGAAAATTGGAGGTATTATCAGGAATGGAATCGGTCCGTTTTTCTTCATTGGAAAGTTGAGATGTCTGATTTACAACAATTTGTTCCGGAAGGATTCGAAATTGATCTTTTTGAAGGAAAGCCTTGGGTTTCGCTTGTCGCATTTACAATGGAAAAGATTAGGCCCAAATACCTGCCTTCTTTTTCACCTATTTCTAATTTTGACGAAATCAATATTCGGACCTACATCAAATCCAAGAACAAAACTGGGGTCTATTTTTTAAGCATTGAAGGTGGAACGAATTGGTCCTGTAAGATTGCAAGAGCAATGTCTGAACTTCCCTACCGTTTCTCAAAAATGCATCGAACACAAAACAAATTCGTGTCTTTCAATTCAGAATTTAACGATGAGTTTGAAATCGAATTTAAAACCGGAAAACACATTGCGGAAAAAACTTCTCTGGACAAATGGCTTACTGAGAGGTATGCTCTTTTCCAAGATTCCGAAAAGACAAAGAACGAATTTGACATCCACCATTTAAAATGGCCCATTCAGGAAATGAAGCTAAAAAACATCCGTGTAAAGTATCCAAGGTTTGACAAGCTCATCAACAACACACCCAACAAAGTTCAATACTCGGAAGGGGTAAAAGTCATCGCTTGGGGGAAAAGAAAAACACCTCAAGGGGCGAGTTGAATCATGATGAGATACACAAAGCTGGTTACATAATTCTATGAATATGAACACAAAGTCAAGGATTTCTTCAATCTTAAAAGCGAACACACTCGATGTTTCAATGGTCGGTTTACAGTCCTTTAATTTGTCAGAATTACAGCTTGATCATGATCTAGATTTTCTGTTGCCAACCAACATTCGGTTGGGTCATTTGGTTGAGAAAATCGTTTCTGAATTCATTCGATTGTCCTCCAATTATGAAGTTCTTTATGAAAACGTCCAGATAATTAAAGACAAAAAAACCATTGGCGAAATTGATTTTATAATTGAAGAAGTCCAGTCCAAGCAAGTTTTTCATTTGGAATTGGCCTACAAATTTTATCTGTATGACCCAAATATATCTTCTGAAGAGATAAACAACTGGATTGGTCCCAATCGAAATGATTCATTGAGAGAAAAATTAGAGAAAGTAAAAACAAAACAATTTCCTTTACTCTTCCACGACAGCACCAAATCAGAGTTTAAAAACATCAACGTTGATGAAGCAGAGCAATCACTGTGCTTGTTTGTCTCATTGTTTGTGCCTTATAAGCACAAAGGAGGCTTCAGCCACATGTATAAAAATGCCATTCAAGGGTATTATTTGAATCTGGAGACATTTAGAAGCTTAGACAATGCAACAAAAACATATCATTTACCTTCAAAAAAACACTGGGGAATGGACCCTTCTGACAACGTGGTGTGGACAAATTTTCAGGGAGTAGAAAACCTCATGACCACATTTATGAAAGAAAAACAAGCTCCATTGTGTTGGCAAAAATGCAACGGTACGTATTTGATGTTTTTTATTGTTTGGTGGTAAAACTGGATTAAGTGGTCTCGTCTACTCACCGATCAACACAAGTTACATGCGGTTTTTGACCCCACTCTTTTCTCTAGCTTGATCTCTAGCAAGGGCTCTTTTAAATATTTTTGGCAAACCCCTCACAAGCCACAACTCTTTTCAATCTTCATCTTCCAGTATCTTTATCATCAATTCAAGAAACAGAATCTTTTTAAAATAGAAAAATGCTACAAAATTTAATCTGGACCATGATTTTATCTTCTTTAATGACCTCACCATTAATCTTTGATTTCAATAAAAAATCGGACATCCAAAACTGGAGAATTGTAGATGATGTTGTAATGGGAGGAAGATCTTCTGGCAACTTCAGTTTAAATGCCGAGGGTCATGGTGTTTTCGAAGGGGAAATATCATTGGAAAACAATGGCGGGTTTTCTTCTGTACGTTGTGGGTTTAAAAAAATTCAAATCAAGGACAACACCATGATTAACATCAAACTTCGGGGTGATGGGAAAAATTATCAATGCAGAATTAAATCGAACACAGGAGAGTATTATTCTTTCATCATGCCATTCTCGACATCAGGAGAGTGGCAAGAAATTGAAATTCCACTTAAAGAAATGTACCCCACTTTCCGAGGAAGAAGACTTGATATCCCTAATTTTTCTGGCGATTATTTTGAGGAGATGACCTTTTTAATCGGAAATAAAAAGAACGAGAAGTTTAAACTAATGATCGATAAAATAGAATTGAAATAAGCTCAAATGGTTGACCAAAACAGGATGAATGTTCGTTAATTATCCTGTTGACTTTGATTCTAATTTAGGTTGAACTTGCGGCAAGGATATTGTAGACATAAATCCCTGCTAACTGTCTCTCTCGCTATATCTTTGTAAGATGCACAGAACACATACTTGCGGCGAATTGCGCCTCGAACATACAGGTTCATCTGTCACTCTTTCTGGCTGGGTCCAAAAGACTCGAGACTTGGGGGGGATGACGTTCTTAGATCTTAGGGATAGATATGGAATTACTCAACTTGTTTTCAATATGGAAACAAGCGTTGAGCTTTGCGAGAAAGCGAGAAAGCTCGGTCGTGAATTCGTGATTAAAGTTTCTGGGAACGTCATCGAACGTGAGAGCAAGAATAAAAAAAATTCAACAGGAGAGATTGAGATAGAAGTGGGCTTCCTTGAGGTTCTAAATGCAAGTAAAACCCCTCCATTTACAATCGAGGACGACACAGATGGTGGCGATGATTTGAGGATGCAGTACCGCTATTTAGACCTTCGAAGAAACCCTGTAAAAGCAAATATTATGCTTCGCCACAGAGTGGGGATGGAGACGCGCAAGTATTTAGATTCTGTTGGGTTCGTCGATGTAGAGACGCCATACTTGATTAAAAGCACACCTGAAGGAGCAAGAGATTTCGTCGTCCCTAGCCGCATGAATCCTGGGCAGTTTTATGCCCTGCCTCAAAGCCCTCAGACATTCAAGCAACTGCTTATGGTAAGTGGTTTCGACCGCTACTATCAAATTGTAAAATGCTTCCGTGACGAAGATCTCAGAGCTGACCGTCAACCGGAATTTACGCAGATAGACTGCGAGATGGCTTTTGTTGAGCAAGAGGATATTTTAAACACCTTTGAGGGCATGGTTAGACACCTCTTTCAAGTTGTTCTCGGTGTTAAAATTGATGATTTCCCAAGAATGGACTACGACGAAGCCATGCGCCTTTATGGATCTGACAAGCCAGATGTGAGGTTTGGGATGGAGTTCGTAGACATGTGTGAAGTGTCCAAAGGAAAAGGGTTCGGAGTATTTGACTCCGCAGAAACAGTTCTTGGAATCGTCGTTCCTGGAGGAGCAGAGTACACGCGTAAAAAATTAGACAAGCTTACAGATTGGGTCAAGCGTCCTCAGATAGGAGCGAAAGGACTCATTTATTGTCGAATAAATGAGGACGGAACTACAAAAAGTAGCGTAGATAAGTTTTTTAATGAAGAAGCTAGAGCGGTTTGGGTTCAAGAAACCTCCGCAAAGCAAGGAGATCTAATCCTTCTGCTTTCTGGAGATTTAGACAAAACCAGAAAACAGTTGGGCGAATTGAGACTTCATCTTGGGTCAGAACTGGGCTTACGCGACTCAAAGGTCTTCAAACCCTTGTGGGTCATGGACTTTCCGCTGCTCGAATGGGACGAAAAAACAGAGAGGTACCACGCCATGCACCATCCATTCACGTCACCGAAGCCAGACCAACTCAGCTTAATCGATACCGATCCAGGCAAAGTGAAAGCTAATGCGTATGACATGGTCATTAATGGTGTAGAAATCGGTGGTGGATCGATCAGAATACACAACCGAGAATTGCAAGCGAGAATGTTCGACTTGCTCGGGTTTACACCTGAAGAAGCTGAAGCTCAATTTGGATTCCTCATGGATGCTTTCCAATATGGGGCGCCTCCACATGGTGGTCTTGCTCTAGGTTTCGACAGACTTTGCTCTATGTTCGGAGGATCTGATTCAATCCGTGACTTTATTGCCTTCCCTAAAAACAACTCTGGACGTGACGTTATGATTGATGCTCCATCTCCTATTGATGATGTACAATACGCAGAACTCGAATTAAAAACCACATACAATCCCAATACATAATGTACCCAACTGATATGGTTGCCCCAATGAAAGCTGAGCTCGTTAATGCTGGCTACAAAGAACTTCTTTCCGCTGCTGAAGTCACTGAAGCATTAGACAAGTCAGGGACTACACTTGTCGCTATAAACAGCGTTTGTGGCTGCTCTGCAGGCTCCATGCGCCCTGCTATGATTCAAGCACTCGACAACGCAAAACTTCCAGAAAATCTAACCACGTCCTTCGCTGGTTACGATATTGAAGCTGTGGCTCATGTGCGTAAATTCATGCTGCCATACCCTCCTTCTTCTCCGAGCATTGCTCTTTTTAAAGATGGCAAGATCGCGATGATGGTAGAGCGTCATCACATTGAGGGAAATACAGCTGAAGCTATCGCAGACCACCTAAGACAGGCGTTCAACGAGTTCTGCTAGAACGAAAGTAGCAAGGAAATGGCACGCATCCTCACCGGCATACAGAGTACAGGTACGCCACACCTTGGCAATATCCTTGGTGCGATAAAACCTGCGATAGATCTTGCAAACGATCCACTGAACGACTCATTTCTGTTTATTGCAGATATGCATTCCTTAACGCAAATAAAAGACGGTGAAAAACTAAGGAACAACACCTATGCTGTTGCTGCCACTTGGATGGCTTTCGGTTTAGACACCTCTCGAAGCGTGTTTTACCGACAAAGCGATGTGCCTGAGGTGACTGAACTTGCTTGGTATTTACAATGTCTTTTTCCATATTCGCGAATGACTTTAGCACACAGCTTTAAAGACAAGTCTGAAAGGTTAGAGGATGTCAATGCGGGTCTGTTTAGCTATCCCATGCTTATGGCTGCTGATATTTTACTTTACGATGCCGAGAAAGTACCCGTAGGTAAAGACCAAATGCAGCATCTTGAAATGACCCGTGATGTCGCTTCGCGCTTCAATCATAAATTCGGAGAAACGCTTGTGCTTCCTGAAGTATTAACAAGCGAATCGACAATGTACGTTCCGGGAACCGATGGCGGAAAGATGTCTAAATCTCAGAACAATACCATCAACATCTTTGACGATGCAAAGACGCTTAAAAAACTGATTAACAAACAGCTCGTCACAGACGCGACATCGCTCGAAGACCCGAAAGATCCTGACTCGGCAGTCGTCTACAACCTGTATAAACTAATCGCTTCCGAATCTGAAGCTCAAGAGATGGCGGACGCACTGCGCGCCGGAGGATATGGTTGGGGACACGCTAAGAAAGCACTACTAGATGCTCTTGTTGACGGTTTTTCATCTGAGAGAGAGCGTTTTAACTACCTCATGTCTCACAGGGAAGAAATCGACATCGCTCTGGAGCAAGGCGCAGAACGCGCTCGCCTGGAGGCGTCAAAAGTGCTCTCGAGAGTGAGAGGGAAAGTGGGCTTCTAATCTTTAATTTCTGCTCCGTACTTCGTTTGGAATTTTCTGTACAGCTCCCGCTGACGGTTATCCAAGTCAATGGCACGCCCTCCGATAAATGCATGGGTGAGGTCGTTTGTTCTCACATCTAACGCATCGCCTGAAGAAATAAATAACGTGGCGTCCTTGCCTCTTTCAAGAGTACCACATGTATCGTCAATGCCCAGAATCTGAGCAACATTTCGAGTTAAGGACATCACAGCTTGCTCTTCTGTAAGCCCATATTTACGAGCTGTTCCTGCGTAGAAGGGCAGGTTTCGAGTATTCATTTCCGTCATCCTAGCGTCGACTTGAAGACCAAATAACACGCCTTCATCAGCCAGAAGTTTTGGCAATCTATATGGAAGGTTAATATCATCCTCGGGGAATCTCGGCAATCTGTGAATACTTGTAAGCAGGACACTAACCTTATTTTCTCTGAGCATGTCTGCTACGAGATGTGCATCGTAGCCGCCGACAATCACTAGGCGATCAATGCCCATCTCCCGCTTAAAATGAACAGCTTCAGTGATGGCACGAACATCGGTAGCATGAACGTAAAGTGCGAGTGAGCCATCGAAGAGACCGCGCATTGCTTCATGCTTGACGTCCATCACCGAGTTTGAAGATTTTTTGGTGGTAAGCGAAGAAGCATAACCACGTGCTTCTGAGAAGTAACGTTCTATTTCATGCTTGGCTTGCTCGTATGTTTTTCGTTTTCTCACATCAACTTTACCATCTACCGTGTGCTTGTGATGTGTCGATGGCCAATTCAAATGAATGCCGTCGACCATTTTTATTGCGGCGTCCTCCCAGTTCCATCCATCGAAGTGAACAACTCCAGAAGCGCCTGATATCACACCATTCCTCGGGGTAATTTGACCCATCAGGACACCGTTAGTTCGAACTGTAGGGGTGATCTCAGAATCTGTGTTAAAGGCGATAATTGCACGAACGTTGGGGCGGAAAGTTCCCACTTCGTATTGATCTTGAGTAGCTCGAACAGCCCCTATTTCTTGCAAACCTAAAGTGGTGTTGGCCACAATAAATCCTGGATATATGTGCTGTCCTGAAGCGTCAACAACATCGTCGTACAGACTCCGGTCAGCTTGAAAAGTTCGTCCTACAAAATCTATTTTTCCGTTGCGAAAACCAATCGCAGCTTCATCAATGGCATCTCCAGTGCCTAAGTGGGCAGTACCGCCGAGGATGAGAATGGAACGGGTTTGATCTGGAGCTGGTGTTTGCTGAGCCAGGGATGGGAAAGTCATGAGACCTGCCAGAATAATTAACAATGTGTTTCTCATGGCTTAGTTGTTTTCCTCGGTTACAGTGTCACAGTGGTAGTGGGTCCGCATGGCCTCGGACGGAATTTTTAGTTTTCCTGGTGGTTGGCTATTCCCGTCTGCTATCATTTTCTTCGTGAGACGAGCGCGTTCTACACGGTTGGCATCCCTCAGATTTTTGTCGAGTTCTAAACTATAAAGACACTCCCCTTCAACATAGGTCCTGATGGCTTGAGCGCTCATGCTTAGCGGGTTGTCATCCCACATAACAAAGTCTGCATCTTTACCCACCTTAATGGATCCAGTCATGTGATCAATATGCAAAAGTTTTGCCGGATTGAGGGTTACGAACTTGAGAGCTTCTTCCTCAGAGACCCCTCCATACTTGACCGATTTTGCAGCCTCTTGGTTAAGTCTACGTGCCATCTCAGCATCATCGCTGTTGATGGCAGTTGTAATTCCCTGTCCGTGCATTACAGCAGCATTATAGGGAATGGCATCCTTGACCTCGTATTTGTAGGCCCACCAGTCGCTAAAAGTCGATCCCCCTGCGCCATGTTCTTTCATCTTGTCTGCAACTTTATAGCCTTCGAGAATGTGTGTGAAGGTATTCAGGCGAAAATTCATTGAGTCTGCAACGTGCATCAACATATTGATCTCGTCCTGTCTGTAGCTGTGACAAGTTACAAAACGTTCCTCCCGCAAAATTTGAAGCAAAACGTCGAGTTCTAAATCATGCCGGGGCTCTACTGGGCCAAGCCCTGCTTTAAGATCGCGCTTCTTGGTGTTGGAAAGTTCATGTCTGTAGGTGATAAAAGACTCCCCGTATTCACGAGCCCGGATAAAGAGATCGTAAAAAACCTGCTCGACACCCATCCTAGATTGAGGAAAACGTATCTTCTGTGCATCTCCCCAATTGCTCTGCTTTACGTTCTCTCCAAGAGCGAACTTAATAAAGGGAGTCGCTCCATCATATAGAAGCTCCGTGGGCAGTGAACCCCAACGGAATTTAACAATTGCACTTTGGCCACCTATTGGGTTTGCCGATCCATGGAGAAGTTGAGCGCATGTTACACCTCCCGCGAGTTGTCGGTACATATTTACATCCTCGCTATTCAAAGAGTGTCCTATCCATACTTCTGCGCTGCTCGCCTGAGTTGCCTCATTAACACCTCGCTCGATTGCGATGTGAGAGTGCTCATCTATAATGCCCGGGGTAACGTGCATGCCTCTCCCATCAATTTCTTCAACAACAACATCAGAACCCAAGAAATCGCTCACATTGAGCCTCGCTCCTACTGCAGAAATTTTACCGTTGTAAATCAACACGTCTGCATCCACTAAAACACCTTCTGCTTCACAAGTCCAAACCGTCGCGCCTCGAACGACTACCGAGTTCTGAAAAGCACGTTCTTGTGCAGCCTTTGCAGGGGATCCGTAAGCTGTGAAAGGGTAAATAACTTCCCCAAGAGATTCTTTATTCCCCGTGAGTGAGTCTAGAACTTCAGAAATCGCTTCTGAAAGAGGTTCTGATGAATCAACTTTGACTGCACTCCAAGAAGTCCACTCTCCGTTTGGCATCATGGCTTTTCCTTCCCAAATTCTACTGTCCATCCACACATTTCCAGTTAAGCGTATGGGACCTTCCTCAGAATCAAATCCCAAAACAATGGTTCTGTTGTCAAGTGAAATTGACACTTTCTGATCTGTGGTGTCGTTAATGATGTGGGTCGCTTTAACATTTTCTGTTACAACTATGTGCTTGATTTCATCGCCATATCCACCCAGTGAAATGTCATAATCTCCTGAAATATCAATGGCATCTCGGTCGAGCATAATCGTTGGAACCCCACTTACCCAGTGCTCTACAAGCTGTGTTTGTGAGTCGAAGATAGGTCCATCTGAAACAATGATGTTCGCGCGAAGCCCCGGTCGGATCGCACCCACGACATCCGAAACCCCCATCAATGAGGCTGGAAGTGCTGTCATCGATCTGAGCGCAATGTCAACAGGGAGGCCACGTTGCACAGCGATACGCACGGCGGGAAGAAAATCTGAAGGGCTCTTTAATCCGTGAGCGGTAAGGCAAAACTCGATGCCTGAAGCATGCAAGATTGAGGCATTGCTAGGAGCCAATTCCCAGTGCTTTAATTCTGTTAGTGAGATAAATCGAGCTAAAAAAGGATCGCTAAGATCATAAGCTGTCGGGAATTTTACCGGGACAATTAATGTCACGCCTGAATTTTTTATCGCTTCGGACCTCTGATAGCTGTCTCCTCCTCCAAGGTGAAGATAATCTAGGTTAAATTCATTTGCGATGACTTCCGCTCTGAGTATATCTTTCCATGAACCTGAAGAGAAAATAGAGGGGAGTTCTGCGTTTGAGTTAAAAGCTTCGAGAGATAGATTGGTGCCACCAGAGAGGCCACGGGGAGAAGCTTCAGCATACCAAGAGGCGTCAAGGTGGGTTTGGCGCAAGAGAGCTGTAGCTCCCATAAGCGAGCCCGGATAGGACTGTCGCGAAGATCCTTTTCGAAAACTAAAATGGGTAGCCGCTAGTGGACGAAGCATCGATTCGCGGGCATCATCAATAGGCATGACAAGCGCGCCAGAGCCTCGAACAATTCCGTCTGGAACATGAGTAAGGACAGCCCCAAATCCTGCTTCACGAAGTGCTTTTGCAGCTTTAGGATCGGGGATAAATTTCTCGAAGGCATCTATTTCTGGACGAACAGACTGATTCCAACCGTAGGCACCCTTGATTGTGGTTTCGTATTGCGGAGTTCGTGACCATTCTGAAGGCTTGACCTCAGGAAGTCCATAAGATGAATGAAGGTCCACAAAAGAAGGATACAAATGATACCCCGTAAGGTCAAGTCTGACGACAGCTCCCGTGACCGGGGAATTCAATGCCTCCGTTGCAGATTGCACATCGAGAATCTCACCTCGAAACATTACAACGGTAGCGTCTTTGAGAACCGTTGATGCATCAACGTGAACTGTTGCATGATCCAGCACTGTTTTGACAAGCTGTTTGTCAAGGGTTCCGTTGGAAGGGAAAGTGGAAGAAGATGGTGTTTGGGCTAACGTGATGCTGAAAAAAAGACCGGCAAAAATGACGGTGAAAAAAGCTTTGAGGATGTTGAGCATTAGACGCGAAATAGATTGCAAAATAGAAGGCCAAGTTAATGACTGCAGGAGTAACTTGCACTAGCAATCTAAAGCATCTATCAAAAAACCATGGCAAGCAAAAAATTTCCCACCACTGTTTATGCTGAAATGACACCAAATCCTGCGACAATGAAATTCGTTGTGGATAGAAAACTGGTTTCTGGATTACACCAACTTGATTTTCAGAATTTGAAAGAGGCTCAAGTTTGTGCTCCTCTTGCAGCTGAACTTTTTAATTTTCCTTTTGTTGTGGGCGTATTTATCAGTGGAGAAATTGTTTCTGTCACGAAAGATGAATCTCTGGGCTGGGAGATGATTGTGATGCAGCTCCGGGAATACATCCGAGAGTGGCTCGTGGATCATGAATTCGCCGTGGAGGAAGATAAAATATCACATCTTTCTGAATTTACTGCTGTCGCTGACCAGGAAGGAAATACAGAGGTTTCAATAGAAAAACTGATTGAAGCTAAGGACATATCCCCATCGGAGTTCGACGAGCAAATAGGAGAACTCCTCAGCGAATATGTTCGACCTGCTGTCGAGCAAGATGGAGGCGCCATCGATTTTGTTGGGTTCAAGGACGGTGTTGTTTATGTTCAATTGCGAGGTGCATGCGCAGGCTGCCCCTCTTCTACAGAAACGTTGAAGGGCGGCATAGAATCACTTTTAACTTCAAAAATTGAAAGTGTGAGTGAGGTTGTTGCAATTGCCTGACCACATCAAAACTGAACGTAAACGAGCTTTCTAGCTGAGGTCAACCTAACGGCAACAAACACGATGTGATTTTTCTATCTTTAGACGATGAAATCCTATGCCCTCATATTCAGCGTTTTGCTTTGTTTTATCTCTTCGTTTCTGTTAGCCCAAACCCCATCGTCCCACGTCCTTGTAATCGGAATCGATGGCGTAAGATCTGATGCTCTTACTGCGGCAAGTACACCCAACCTAGACGCACTTGTGAGTGAAGGTGTGTATAGTCCTGACGCTCTCAACGACGACATTACCATTAGCGGTCCAGGTTGGTCAGATATTCTATGTGGGGTTCGTTCAGACAAGCACCTTGTTGTTGACAATGGTTTTTCCGGCAACAATTACGTTGACTATCCATCATTTTTTCAGAGAATTGAAAACACCTATTCGAATGTAAACACTGTGTCTATATGCCATTGGGCACCTATTAACGACTATATCGTAGGGACAGATGCTGATGTGATTGTGAACGTAGGGTCGGACAATGAAGTGCGTGATTGTGCTTTAAATCAATTAGAAAACTACGATCCCCACGCGATGTTTATTCATTTCGACGATGTCGATTATGCGGGACATAGTTATGGGTTCAGCCCAGATGTTCCTCAATATATTTCTTCCATTGAAGAGGCAGATTCTCAGGTAGGTGAGGTGTTGTCAGCGTTGTATTCTCGACCGAATTACGCTCAGGAAGATTGGCTTATCATCGTCACTCACGATCACGGAGGTCAAGGGTATGGCCATGGAGGGACATCGCTTGAGCACAGAAACGTCAGTTTTATCGCTTCTGGTCTTACCATTCCTACTCAGCTTGTCGAAAAAACAATCCTTGATATTATCCCCCCTCCTGTGAACTGCCTCGGAGGAGATGGAACAGAACTTTTCTTCGCAAATAACACAAATGTAAGCGTGCTTTCTACAGGATATTTAGATGCCGTAGTAGAGCAAGATTTTTCTGTTGAGATAAGAGTCCGAACAACTGAGACAAATGATGTTGCTGTGATTGGCAACAAGGATTGGGATTCTGGGCTTAATCCAGGTTTCGTGTTTTCATTTGAATATCCCAACGGACCATCATGGAAAGTAAATGTGGGAGATGGATCATCCAGAGCAGATGCAAACGGTTCCTCTGGAATTGATGATGGTCAATGGCATACTCTATCTGCAACATTTAATCTTGACGGAATGATGCGCCTGTATACTGATGGGGTATTCGTCTCTGAAGAAGATATGTCAGGTGTTGGAAATCTGAACACCGCATCAGGGCTGATGTTGGGTGCAGACTTAAACGGAGCATACCAATACAACGGAAGTCTCGCAGAAGTCAGGATTTGGGAAACGCTGCTCAGCGACGAAGAGATTTCTGCCTGGGCATGCTCCCCTGTTGACTCGAGTCATCCCAAATGGAGCAGCCTTGCGTCGTATTGGAAAATGGATGACAACGACGATTACCTTTCAAATAGCAGTGTTAGCAATCCATTTCTGGATGCCTCTGTAAACGGGGCGACATGGCAAATCGCTGATGCGACCATCCTGTATGATTATTCTGAAACACCACGACTGGTTGATGTTCCAGTTACCGCGATGACGCACTTAAATATGGCTATTTTGCCAGAATGGGATCTTGATGGAATCTCTTGGGTTGGCGCTTGTGCTGTCACCGATATCAGCTTAGGAACAACCTCCTCTTGCATCTCTGCAACTAATTTTTACACTCAGGAAATACACCTTTCTCTTGTAAACCCACCTTCCTCAGGTTTAATTACTGTAAATGAACAAACTTTCATGCTCGGGGAAAACAACACCTCGGGTCTTCCTGGTCAAGGCATCTTGGCCACGCTGACATTGGATTTTCTGGTTTCTGATGGCATGCCTGTTGATATAAACATCACCTTTCTAGAAGATGTGGGATGTGGAACTTCATTCCCCGAGTTTTTTGTGGCCCCCTCTCAGTGTTCTTGCCTCAATGACGTAAATGGTGATGGGTTAATTAATGTGGGCGATATTCTTCATGTTTTGGCAGAATTCGGTTGCACATTTGAATGTACCGCTGACTCAACATCTGATGGCAGCGTCAACGTAACCGATTTGCTTTCTATCCTAACGGAGTTTGGCCAGGTTTGCGAAAACTAACCTCTTGCATAGGGCCACCATTTTGAGATGACATGTTCATGAACCCAATGGGTTGGTCCGAACTTGCAGTGTAAAAATTTTTTAAATTGGGGAAGATGTCTGTCAATGATGAGGTAGGGACACCCATCCACAACGCGAGTTCAGCAAAATATGAATCCGTAGAAATTTCTGGTATGACGATGTTTTTATCTATTACACGATCGGCTTGAAGGTCAAGAGAAGGTACTTTTCCAAAGATCTGACTCCCGTTTACAGCCCCTCCGAAAACCAAAGAATGTCCACCCCATGCATGATCGGTCCCACTGCCTTGAGAGGTAATCGTTCTTGCGAAGTCTGAGATTGTGAAGGTCGTTACCTTTTCTGTTGTGCCCAATTCAGCCATTGCCTGATAAAAAGATCCGATTGCTCCACTTAAAAGAGAAAGCACATTGTTGTGGTTGTTGAGGAGCTCCTCATGGGTGTCAAACCCACCAAGTTTAACGTAATATGTTTGCCTTTCCATTCCTAAGCTCCCAGATACGGCGATACTCTGAGCGACCCTTTTCATCTGATTAGAAATATCTGTGTCCGCGAATTGTGTTGTGAGAGGTGTCAGGTTATCGATCGCTGAAGTGTAACCGTCAGGTTGGTTTGAAGGAGAAAACCCATCTGTTTGATGTTCTGCTTGCCAGAGATTTGTCCCTAAAAAAGACAGGTTCATAGACAGCTCTTGGTTCGTGTTTCCAGAAGTGAGAATATCCGCAACCTTTCTTCCCCAACCATTTTCCGTTCTTGACTGAGGAACTGAAGTATGCCAATGTTTGGATTGATCTGAGTGCGACATCAACCCCAAAGGCAGATTTGCTGTACCTGCTAAAATTTGGCGCTTAGAAACTGGTTCTACGAGGGTTCCGACATTTGAAATTACCGCAGCGTTTCCAGAGTTAAATAAATGAGCGACTTCTGGCATCGCTGGGTGCAGGCCGTAGCTTATTCCATCTGGATCCGTATAATTGAGCGGGATAAGATCTCCACAAGGCAACGCCAAATGAGATCGTGAATCAGCGTACACATCATAGGGGTCTGAAGAAGTTGGAACCACCATGTTGTATGAATCATTCCCCCCAGCTAAAAGGACACACACAAGCGCTCTGTAGTCATCTGGTTGAGAAGGGGGCGTGAGTGAATTCACCATCCCTAAGCTGTTAAAAGACGAAAGAAATGCAGCAGAACCTACCGCTGCACAACCTGTTGTACCGATAAATGTTCTCCTTGAAATGTGTCTCTTGGTTGACTTCTTAACTGACATGTAGATGACTTTTAAATGATATAATCAGGTGAGAAAATCAACTGAAGTAACGAAAGCGCTTTTTTAAATCACAAGAATTAGTTCAAGATAATTCTTCTGTATGTCGGTGTTTCAGATTGTGTGTTTAACTGAAAGATGTACGCTCCTCTTGGCAGTTCACTCACATCGAGTGTTGTTTCGTTTTGTAATGAGCACCTTCGAACCAACCTCCCCGAATTGTCTCTCACAAATAGTTCTGCTGATTGAATTCCGTTTTGAAGAACAACCGTGACATTTGAAGAAGCAGGAGATGGGAAAACTACAAATGACCCATCTTCGACTTCATCGATTGAGACCGCAGTAATGTCTATGGTGAGACAGACCTCATCGCCTGAGCATCCTCCGTTGTTCGTCTCCGTAACACACAACGAGCCTGCTCCACCTCCCCACCAGGAGACATTGACGTCTGACGTTCCTTCTCCGTCAGTAACATCTCCACTTGTACTCACCCAGTCGTAAGTGCTTCCCGATGTGCTAGGGTAAGAATAGGAAAAAAGGATGTTCGCTGTAGGGTTAACTTCTCCTGAAATGGAAAACAGAGTGATGTAATTGCACAAAGATGCATCAGGGAGTGCATTTGGAGAATAGTTACAAGCTTGTGAATCGTCGCACCCAAATCCTTGACATTCACATGAGCCAGCTTGTATCGCGTCATTTGCAGTATTCTCATCACCGTCATCGCAGGAGTCTCCAGGCAAGATGCACGTTGAATCATTGATTGTAGCCTCAAAGTCATAATTACATGCTTCGGGATTCATACAGCCCGCGCATGACAAATACTCACATGAACCTTCATCATTAATAGTGGCCTCAAAATCATAATTACATGCTTCAGGATTCATACAGCCAGCACATGATAAATACTCACATGAACCATCATCAAGTGTTGCACCCGAATCGAAGTTACAAGACAAATCATCCGTACATCCATAACATGAATAATCACATCCACCACTTCCGTCTGTAGCTTCTGGATCAAAGTTGCATGCAGTTAAGTCGATGCAACCTATAATCTCTAGCTCATCACATATCCCGTCGTCGTCTGAGTCATTTACACATTCTCCATTGTTGTATAGATGCGAGACCTCTAACAAGTCGGGACATACCGTGTCAATGTTTGTTTGTTCACCGCCGACAAATGACTGCAAGCACGTTTGCAGCGACCAATCACCACAAGTCGTCACTTGAGCTATGAGGATTTTCAGATCGTCACCAGCAACAGCGTTTTCAGGAGAACCGACCATATAAACTGAACCATTGTCAAATACAGCTGAACAAATACCAGTTGCGGTAGGCATTCCAACTGTGGAAGGTAAAATGCCTGGATCATCACTGCTGGTCATCCCTATGGTCCAATATGTGTCATATTCCATCTCTGGAAAAACGGGCCAAAACAAGGATGAGTTTGAAGCATCCATCGACATTGATGTCGCAACCGGGTCGTGACATCCGCAAGGGGCATCGATAAACATCTCTGGAGTCCCAAGAGCTCCAACATCAGAATAAAGTGCACTCAGAATATCCTCAGGATTTGTAAAATTCGCATAGACCTTATAGGTTCCAAAAAACTGCAAAGCATTTCCTTCTTCAGTAAAAACAGTGTCCAGTTCGAATGTATACTCCGTAAACTGAGCATGTAGGTTGAAGGAAATGAAAGTTAGTGAGAAAAGAAAAAGAGCAGGTAGGGCTTGCAGATGGTGTTTCATTGAAAGGGATGTTTTTAAAGCTTACAAGTTAAGAAACTGAAGGGAAATATCTAAAATAAAAATCGATCGATTAACTGTTCATGCCCTCTTCGATTGCTTCGGCCATAAGTGGAATGTGAGCCATCAAATCAACGAACCCGTCATCTGTGATTACAAGGTCATTCTCCAAGCGTATTCCTAGGCCTTCTGAAGGAATATAAATTCCTGGCTCGCAAGTGAAAACATTTCCCGATTGTATCGGGTTTTGCCAATGTCCTACATCGTGAACGTCTAAGCCGATAAAGTGAGAAGTTCCATGCATGAAATATTTTTTATAGGCGGGTGAGGCTGCCGATTGCTTCGAAACGTCATGCTTGTCAATCAAATTCAAATCAAGCAATTGCTTCGTCATAAGCTCCCCAACCTGTTTGTGATATTCGTGTAAACTCACACCGGGTCTCAGCAGCTTCATGGCATCTTGCATCACAGAGTAAACAGAGTTGTATACCGCGCGTTGCCTGTCTGTAAACTTTCCGCTCACAGGAATACATCTCGTCATATCAGCGGCATAGTTTCCATATTCGGCTCCGACATCCATCAACACCACATCGCCAGCTTGACATTCCTTATCGTTCTCTACATAATGAAGGACACATGCGTTTGCACCACTTCCCACAATAGGCGTGTAAGCAAATCTTCTCGAACCTCTTCTGATAAATTCATGAAGAAATTCTGCTTCAATTTCATACTCCATAACACCAGGCTTGACAAATTGAAGCACTCTTTCAAGTCCTGCTTTTGTGATGTCACATGCGCGTTGCATTTGCAGAATTTCTGCCTTTTGTTTTACCGCCCTGAGGTCATAAAGAAGAGGTGCTGTTCTTGCTGTTCGGTGATTTGGATATTTTTCTCGGATTCTCTTGTTTTCTCTCATCTCTCGTGTTTCCACAGATGTGCTAGCGCGAGTATGTGGGTTGTCGTTGAGGTAAAGCAAGTCTGACTCAGCCATAAGACGGTGAAGCGTAGTTTCAAAAGCAGATAACCACTGAACGTTGCGAATTCCTGTAGACTCAACAGCCTCTTTTTTTGTGAGTTTTGCTCCATGCCAAACAGCGAGCTCGTCACTTGTCTCTATCACAAATAAAATTTCTTTATCTGCTTCCGAATGTGCCTCTGGGAAAAGCAGCAAAATTGTTTCCTCCTGATCCACTCCACTCAAATAGAAAATATCTGTACCCTGAACAAATGGCATCGTTCCATCGGCACTGGTAGGATAAATATCACTAGAAAAGACGAGGGCTAAGCCCTTCGATTCTAACCTGTCAGCCAATGACTGTCTATTGCGTGTGTATAACGCAGAGGGTAATTTTTCGTAACGCATAGCCGCAAGTTACTACCTTCGGGGCATGAGCAACAGTATTTCTACAAATAATGCACCCAAGCCTGTGGGATCTTATCCGCACGCAAGAAGAGTCGGGGAACTTTTATTCTTAAGCGGAGTAGGGCCGCGTATAGCTGGATCTGGTGTCGGTGACAGCAAAGTGCCTGGCCTAGAACTTTCTGCAGATGGAGAAGTGATTAAATATGACATTTCAGCACAGGTTCACGCTGTCTTTGGGAATGTAAAGGCCATTTTAGAAGCAAGTGGGAGTTCGTGGGAGGAGCTTGTCGATGTCACCGTGTTTTTAACGGACATGTCACGTGATTTTTCTGAGTTTAATCGTATTTATGCAGAGTATTTTTCAGACCTTGGAGACAAGAGGCCTTGCAGAACTACTGTAGAAATAAACTGTTTGCCAACTCCTATTGCAATTGAATTAAAATGTGTTGCTACAATAAAATCATAAATAATGCCTAATAAGAACGATTTTAAGCCTGAAATACTAGATAAATTAGACCTTTTGCAGAAGAAGTACTCTGACATGGGACAAGATTTGTCTTCGTATTTAGATGGGCTGCTGTATGCTGACTTCCTCACTTATTGGGATTATATCAACCTAGATACACTGCTAAGTCTTCAGCAACCGATTACACCATATCCGGATGAGAAAGTATTTATTATCTACCATCAAATTACAGAATTGTACTTCAAACTTGCCATCCACGAATTCGAACAAATCGGTGAAGCGGTTAAAGAAGAAAGTCTGACGTCGAAGTTTTTATTAGAACGGGTAAAAAGAATCAATCGCTATTTCGAAGCGCTTACGAGCAGCTTCGACATTATGGTGGACGGAATGGACCAAGGTGAATTCCTTAAATTCCGAATGTCTTTGCTCCCTGCGAGTGGATTCCAAAGTGCTCAATATAGAAAAATTGAAATTTACAGCACATCTTTAGACCGCATTGCTCACAAGAACCACCGAGAAAAATTCTCAGGATATGCATTAGAAGAAATTCCGCTAATTTTCGACCACCTCTACTGGAGAGAAGGGGCCTCTGAATTAAAGTCTGGTGCGAAAACCCTCACGTTGAAACAATTTGAGAAAAAATACGATGCAGAATTAAAGGCGTTGGCTGTGAAAACTTTCAAATCTAACGTACGGACTGCCTCAGGTTCCCTTGTTTTTTCAAAAGAAGAGGCTGCCATAAAAGAAGAGTTGCGCCAAGCGATGCGTTGGTTAGACACAAACGTAAACGTAAACTGGACGTTGGCACATTACAAATCTGCCGTTAGATACCTTCAACGTGATCCTGAAGATATTGCCGCTACAGGTGGAACGAACTGGCAAAAATATCTCCCTCCTCGTTTCCAGAAGCGCATCTTCTTTCCAGAATTGTGGAGTGAACAAGAGATCGAAGATTGGGGTAAAGGTTGGGTTAGCCGTGAAGTTTTTGGGGCAAAGTAAATCCACCAGTACATGAGGTTATTTTTTGTTTTAGCGAGCGCACTAAGTGTGGTTTTTTCCTTTAGTTGTAACTCTTCTGAGTCTACAGATCCTGACCGAGTGTCGGCGATTTCTGCTGTGTCTGTGACCAAACCTTTGGTGAGGTTCGATGTGTTGTGGGACAATCTTGAAGTAGATTCTGGAATGATTCGCAAAGACCAAACACTGTCTCATCTTCTTGATAATTTTGGAATCGGAGCAGGGAAAGTTGCTACTCTTGCCGCAAACAGCAGGGAAGTATATGATGTTCGGAAAATGAGGGGTGGTAAACGATGGTGGCTTGCTTCGGAAAGAGACACAAGTGAGGTTCCTGTTTGGCTTATTTATGAAAGAAATGACCTTGATTACGTTGTTTTTTCCTTGAAAGACACCCTAGGAGCAAGACTCGGATCCTACGCTGTAGATACAACCTACCGAAGTGTTCAGGGGGAAATAACGAACTCTTTGTATGTCGATTTTGACAGGCTGGGTGTGCCTACAAATCTTGCTGTTGCAATGGCTAAGGTATACGCATGGACCATTGATTTCACTCATGTACAACCTGGTGACGAATTTGAAGCTTACTACTTTCGGAAAAGAGTAAACGGAAAAGAAGTTGGGATGCCTACCATACTTTTCTGCAACTTTAACCACCACGGAATGGATCTGCCAGCGTACCGTTTTGATCAAGGTGATGGTCCCGATTATTTCGATCCACAAGGTGGGTCGCTGAGGAAGGCTTTTCTAAAATCCCCCGTGGAGTTTTCACGTATTTCTAGCAGCTTTAACAAGAAGCGTTTTCATCCTGTCTTGAAGAAAGTAAAAGCCCACTTGGGTACAGATTATGCCGCGAAAACTGGCACCCCCATTCTTTCCGTTGGTGATGGCGTAGTCACAAAGGCTAGTTACACAAATGGGAATGGGAAATATGTGAAGATTCGTCACAACAACACCTACGAAACCCAATATTTACACATGAGCAAGCGTCTCGTGTCAGTAGGAGACAGAGTAAAACAAGGAGAAACAATTGGATTGGTGGGTTCGACAGGACTCGCTACTGGACCCCATGTTTGTTTTAGGTTTTGGAAAGATGGCAAGCAAGTGGATCATCGCAAAGAAAACTTCCCCCCTTCCACTCCTGTTCGAGATGACGAGATGGACAACTTTGCAAAACAGGTTGTAAAGTTGGAGTCCGACGCTAAAGACGCGTTCAATTAAACTTTGAACTGCAGTCTCTCGACTATTTCCAGTGACCTACTTCCAACTTTAGCTCACTCTCCAGCTTTGCGATTTCCTCCGCGTAAATTTCTGTAATGTATTCTCTTTCTTCAGAGGTCATTTTTGGAAGCGCATCGGAATTGTAATACCAGGCAACAAGTTTCTTCTTCAGGCTTGATGGAATCAGATTCCCAAGTTTGTGTTTAAGTCCGTGCGAAGTAAGAAAGCGATTGAGCTTTTCGAAGCGGGCAAGGCCCCCCGTATTGGCGTCGTTTTTGTCGGGTTGGGTCGTTGCTTGAGGAAGATCTAGCCAATCGAGGAGCCTTTGCCATTTGTCAGGCGACCGAAGGTCTTCGGTGAGCATTATTAGAATCTGAGAGTCCGAAAAATGAGCCCGCCAACGAGAAATTTGTTGAGAATAAAGACCCAGCTGAACGAAGAGTTCGCTTGCTCCCCAACCTGGTGAAGGGTGGGCGAGATCTTTCTCTACTGCCTCACGAAGTGGAAGAGAAGTAAAGCCATACTTTCTGGCCATCATATAGTGGGAATACAAGCGGTCAATGGGGTTGCGAAGCATGATTAAGATGCGCGCATTGGGGTGTTCTTTCGCAAGCGCAGCAGGTGCTGATTGAGAAAACAAATACGAGGTGCTACATTCTCCCACAAGAAGTGCTTCGGGTGGAGCGGGTGCAAAAAGTGAGGCGTAACTGGAAGCATCGCGAATGAAACCGACTTGAAGCTGTGGTAGTGGAGTCTCAGAAAAGTAATCCGACAGATCTAGGCGAGTGTTCGCAAGAAATTCTGAAGAGAATTTTGAGGTGTCGATGTCCGTGGAGTAGTAATTGGGCTCCTTGAGAGGGCTGAGGTACACATCTGAACGAGAGTTGAGGCGTTCAAAAACAGTTGTCGTTCCAGCTTTAGCGGCGCCAATAACGAAAAAATTTAGAGAGTCTTTTTTCACGTATTTGCTTAAAAAGGATGCGGAATAGAAATGAAACCATACTCCTTCTTTATCTGAAAGACAGCCATGACATTCCAAACAACAGTGCTTACTCCAGTTGCAATGGCTGCTCCCATGAGACCGTAAATTGGAATCAAGTAAAGGTTAAGGCCTACATTGATTGCAGACGCCACAAGGATAATGTTTCGCGCTTTCTTTTCCTTTCCAGTCATGTTGAGCAGATACATCACTGGTCCACACAGGGCATTGATGAGTTGGGCGATAGCTAAAACAATAAGTGGAGCTACGCCTGCTGTAAACTCTTCGCCAAACAGGTCCAAAACAAAGCTAGGAAAGAGGAGAATGGCAATGAAAACAGGTGTGCTAATGGCGAGGTTCATATACCCTATGTTGCGTGTCATTTTTTGGAGACCTGCCAGATCATTCTTGGCACTAAATGAGCTAAACATTGGGGCCGCAATGCTGTTGATTGCAAACTGTGCGAAAGTGATAAGCGTGGCAACTTTAAATGCCAAGCGATAGATTCCCACTTCTGACTCTTCTAAGTAATACCCAATCATCAGTGTATCAGACCAGTTCATAATCATAAACATCGATGCGCTGATAAGCATGGGGAAAGCCACTTTTAAAAGGGGTTTGACAGCAATCTTATCAGCTGTGGAGCTGGTTTTTACTGTGACCAAAGTGGAAAGGTGTTTGGGCGTCGTAAACGCTGCAAAAACAGACAGAAAAACCACACCGGTTCCGAAAGAAAAAAGCGGAATCAAGTCGGAATCATAGCCTTGATACTGAAGTGTTAAAAATGATGCTATCGCAATAAGAACAACAGTTCCTCGCTGAAGAATGCTATATCCTACCATCTTTTTCATCCCTCGATAAGCCTCCGCATTGATTTCATATGAAGTTAAAAAAGGGATGATGTGAGCTACAATTCGAAATGGGGTAACGAGGCTTTCATTGCCGAATAAACTAGCTAGCTCTTCTGCGAAAAAATAAACTAAAACCCCCAGGAAAATTGAGAGTGGAAGAGAGAGAACGACGGCCAATCTGTAGACTTTTCGAAGGTTCGTACGGGCACCCTTTTCCACAAATTCTGGAATAAATCGTACAAGAGCTCCTCCAAGACCCAGTCTCGACAACAAACTGGCAATGGTTAGGGCTGTGAGGCTAAGTTCGAAAATTCCGAAAGACTCCGCTCCATAGTTTGTTGTAATTAGGTAGGCAAAAACATACCCTGCTCCGGCTCCGGCCACCTTAAAGGCCATAACAAGTCCACTTCCAGAAAGAAGTTTCTTAAAGTCGGGACTGATGTTATGAAGAAAAGGTCTCATTTCGCTAAGCTCGCATGGCTAAGAACGTGCAGAATACACAAGTCCATACATCTTCATTTGCTTAACCATCGAAGCGAGACCGTTTGAGCGGGTCGAGCTCAGGTGAGCGTGTAGACCTATCTGTTCGAGGAAGTAGAGATCCGCAGCTGCAATCTCTGAAGCTTGTGAGTTGCTCAACACCCTGACCATCAGTGCTACCAGACCTTTTGTAATAATCGCATCGCTGTCTGCTCCGAAAACAACCTCTCCAGCAGTGTTTCGTTTTGCTGACAGCCAAACCCGGCTCTGGCATCCCTTAATCAAGTTGTCCTCAACCTTCTCATCTTCCAACATAGGTGAAAGCTCTTTCCCAATCTCGATGATGTGTTCGTATTTCTCCATCCAGTCCGAGAACATGTCGAACTCCTCGATGACTTGATCTTGCCTAGAGTTTACGGTGTTCATTCTATTCATGCAGTAAAGATATAGTGGGTGACTCGACAACGGGAAGACCGACTGATTGCCAGCCGTTAGGATGACCTCGTTTAAGTAAAAATGTATAACCTGATGCGCTTCTACTTCCAGGCTTACAGCAAACATAGACATCTTTGTCTTTGGAAATCGGAAAAGCGTTTTTTTCGAACGCATTCAGTGTTCTTATATCTACCAAAGCAGCTCTGATGAACATCAATTTTTCTGGATGTTTTCCTTGAAATAAATTGAGGATTTTATCCAACATAACGTTAGACTCTTTGGGCGTCTACGCTCTTCCATCCTCCTCCGTTAACAACCTCTAAACCTTGATCTGCCAAATAATCAGCCGCTTGTCCACTACGCCCTCCCGAGGCACAACAAAGAACCAAGGGTTGCATCGTCTTGAGCTCATCAATTCTGGACACGACTTCATTAAGCGGGATATTCACAGAACCCGTCACGTGACCGCCTGAAAATTCTCCTGGTGTACGCACATCGACGATTGTTGTGTCTGCGTGGTTGATTTTTTCTTGAATACTCATGAAACGCTTTATAAACTACCTTAACATTTTTACGGCCCTCTCAAGTCCGGCAACCAGGGCATCAATTTCTTCAAATGAGGTGTAAGCTGCAAAACTTGCTCTTACTGTGCCAGAAACACCCAACCACTTCATAAGTGGCTCGGTACAATGAGATCCAGTTCTTACAGCTATTCCCAGTTGATCTAGCAAGGTTCCGAGATCTGCAGGATGTGTTCCATCGATCAGAAAACTAACAACTCCCGCCTTGTGATCTGCCGTACCATAAATTTTTAGACCTTCTATGGCAAGCAATTTCTTGTGAGCATACTCCGTGAGAGCTCGCTCATGGGCTGCGATTTTCTCAACTCCTACTGAGTTCATCCATGAAATAGCGTGTCCGAGACCAATCGCTCCTGAAATATTGGGGGTTCCTGCTTCGAATTTGTAAGGAGGAATGTTAAACGTTGTGGGATCCTCAAAACTGACTGAAGAAATCATCTCCCCACCACCACGCCATGGAGGCATGGATTCGAAGAGCTCTTGCTTTCCGTAAAGAATTCCTATCCCTGTTGGACCATACATTTTGTGACCAGAACAGGCATAGAAATCACAGTCCAAGTCTTGGAAATCTACCAAACAATGAGGTGCTGCCTGAGATCCATCAATTAACACACAAGAGCCCACTTTGTGTGCAAGTTCGGTGTAATATTTGACGTCGTTGATTGTTCCAAGTGTGTTTGAAACGTGAGAAAAACAAACAAGTTTTGGTTTAAGTGCTAGTTTTTTCTCAAAATTTATCTGGTCTAAAGAGCCGTCAGGTAAAACATCAACAACTTCAATTTTGCAGCCGATTTCATTCGCTAAAATTTGCCAAGGCACGATGTTGCTGTGGTGCTCTAGACGTGTCAACAAGATGATAGAATCGCTTGTCAGATTCGATCTTCCCCAAGTTGAAGCAACAAGATTGATGCTGTCGGTAGCTCCCGAAGTAAATACAATCTCTGAGGTTTTCGAAGCATTAAAATGATTTCGAACAGTTTCACGGGCACCTTCAAAAGCGTCTGTTGCTTGTGTTGCAAGGGCATGAGCTCCTCTGTGAATGTTGCTGTGAAAGTGTGAAAGATATTCACGTTGTGACTCAATGACCGCGCGTGGCTTTTGGGCAGAGGCTGCGCTGTCTAAATAAACCAGAGGGTGACCGTTTACTTGTCTCTCAAGAATGGGGAAATCTCGGCGTATCTCCTGAACATCGTATGTATTCTCATCCTTACCAACCATGTCTTTCTTGATAGATTTTCATAATCTCTTTACGTAATTCTGTGCTCGGAACGCTAGAAATAACATCAGCTAAAAAGGCCTCAACGAGGAGAGCTTTGGCTGCTTTTTCTTGAATTCCTCGGGATTTAAGGTAGAAAAGAGCATCGAGATCGAACTGACCTACCGTACAGCCATGGGCGCATTTTACATCGTCCGCATATATTTCTAACTCAGGCTTTGTATTTATTGAGGCTCCTCGATCGGCTACAATATTCGTGTTCTGTTGGAAAGCATTCGTTCTTTGTGCATCAGGTCTAACGAAGACCTTTCCGTTAAAAACGCCCGTCGATGATCCATACATTATGCCTCTGTAAAGCTCCGACGAAGTTCCATCTGAACTTGTGTGATCCATCGTGGTGTGGTTGTCAACATGCTCGTTTTCTGTCGGCAGATAAGCACCGTTAAAGATAGAATCTGTTCCCTTTCCACGTGAGACAATTTCTAGCTCATTCCTAACCCAGTGACCTTTCACTGTGAACGTGTGCATCATGAATCTGCTGTCGCGCTCTTGAATGATATTCTCGTGTGAAAAGTGGTAAATCTCTCCATCCTCGTTGCAAACTTTTTCAAGCATAAAAGATGCGTTGGGAGCTATGGAAGCTTCCAACAGTCCATTGTACATTCCGCTAGATTTTTTTGTTGAGCTGCACCAAATCACCACATCTACTTCACCCCCCTCCTCTACTCTTACAAAATGTCTCGGGAAACTTGCAACATCGATTCCGTCTGTCAAGTGATGAATGACAATCGGCCTATCAAGTTTAATGTTGCGAGCAATCTTCAAGAACATTCCGTCTTGATGGTAGCTCTCGTTGAGTTCACCTACCCATTCTTTCTGAGAATACGTGTTTTGAAATTCCGGTGACTCCCCGTCTTCAACTTCGCTCATAGGCATACAAACAACACCTTGAGCAACTGGGAGGTCGCTCAGAGAGGCGTCGAATTTTCCGTTTCTCAACACAAGTCGATACGCCTCAAGTCCTTGAACGGGGTTGGGGTCAACCTCCTTGGAGAACCCACTGTTAATCGCTTCCGAATCTGTGGAAAGGGACGTGTTTAACAGCTTTGAAATAGGTGAGTATTTCCACCTCTCTGACCTCCTTGTAGGAGGCAGAAGTGTAGATTTGAATATGTCTGTGAGCACTGCCATATCCTAAGCGTTCTGTTCTTCCTTAATCCAGTCATACCCCTTGGCTTCTAGCTCAAGAGCGAGTTCTTTTCCTCCGCTTTTCACGATTTTACCGTTTGATAAAACATGGACAAAGTCTGGAATGATGTGATCTAAAAGTCTTTGGTAATGAGTGATGACAATAAAGGCCCTGTCAGGAGAACGCATCGCGTTCACTCCTTTAGAGACAACTCTCAAGGCATCAATGTCTAGGCCTGAGTCTGTTTCATCTAGAATACAGAGTTTGGGCTCGAGTATCGCCATTTGAAAAATCTCGTTTCGCTTCTTCTCTCCTCCAGAAAACCCTTCGTTCACTGACCGATCCCGAAGTCTACCGTCTAATTCCACAAGAGAAGAACACTCTTTCACCTTGGCGAGAAAGTCCTTTGCCTTGATCGGCGGTTGTCCATTGTGATCGCGCTTTGCGTTTACAGCCGCCTTCATGAAGTTTAAGTTCGAAACACCTGGGATCTCGATCGGATATTGAAAGGCCAGGAAAACGCCTTCTCTAGCTCGGTCACTTGCCTCCAGCTCGAGTAAGTCCGTACCATCTAAATCGACGACACCGTCCGTTACCTCGTAAGCTTCGCGGCCCGCAAGAACAGATGCGAGTGTCGATTTTCCTGATCCATTGGGACCCATGATGGCATGGATTTCACCAGGCTTAACATCAAGGTTGAGACCTTTAAGAATCTCATTGTCGCCAACTTTGGCGTGTAAATTTTTAATTTTTAGCATTCTAAATTGCTTTTTCAGCTTTATCCTACGCTTCCTTCTAAAGAAATAGTAAGAAGTTTTTGGGCTTCAACGGCAAACTCCATAGGTAGTTTGTTTAAGACATCTTTTGCATAACCCTTCACAATGAGACCTATCGCTTCCTCTTCTTCGATTCCTCGTTGTTGGCAATAAAAAATTTGGTCTTCACCAATTTTCGAAGTTGTTGCCTCGTGTTCGATCTGAGCTGTTGGGTTTTTTACTTCGATATAAGGAAAAGTGTGTGCTCCACATTTGTCCGTCATAAGTAGAGAGTCGCAAACTGAGAAGTTGCGCGCGTTTTCTGCTCCTGGATGGATTTGTACGAGGCCCCTGTAAGAGTTTTGAGACTCCCCTGAAGAAATACCTTTAGAGATAATGGTAGAACGGGTGCGCTTTCCCAAATGAATCATCTTGGTTCCCGTGTCGGCCTGTTGTTTGTTGTTCGTCACAGCGACGCTGAAGAACTCTCCAATGCTGTCATCGCCTTTTAAAATACAGCTTGGGTATTTCCAAGTCACCGCCGAACCTGTCTCCACCTGAGTCCAACTTATTTTTGAAGCTCTGTGACAAATCCCGCGCTTGGTTACAAAGTTGAACACTCCACCCTTTCCGTTTTTATCTCCAGGATACCAATTTTGTACCGTACTGTATTTTACTTCAGCCTCATCGTGTGAAATAATTTCAACTACAGCCGCATGAAGCTGGTTTTCGTCTCTCTGTGGAGCGGTACATCCTTCTAGATAACTAACGTAACTGCCCTCGTCGGCTACAATCAGAGTTCTCTCAAACTGACCTGTTCCGGCTTGGTTAATCCTGAAATAAGTACTAAGCTCCATGGGGCACCTAACGCCCTTAGGAATATAGCAAAACGATCCATCAGTGAAGACTGCAGAATTTAAAGCTGCGTAATAGTTATCTCTCTGGGGAACTACAGTTCCTAAGTACTTTTTAACAAGCTCCGGATGTTCTTTAATCGCTTCGCCTAGTGAACAGAAAATGACACCGATTTCGCCCAGAGTTTCTTTAAAAGAGGTTGCGACTGAAACGCTGTCCATGACGAAATCAACCGCCACACCACTCAACTTCTTCTGTTCCTCTAAGCTGATACCAAGCTTCTCCATCGTCTTCAAAAGCTCAGGGTCTACTTCGTCTAAAGATGCAAGTACTTTTTTTGGTTTGGGCGCTGAGTAAAAACTGATCGATTGCAAATCGGGCTTGTCGTACGCAACGTGTGCCCAATCTGGCTCCTCCATTTTAGACCAAGCAGCAAAAGCCTCTAACCTCCACTTCAACAACCAATCAGGCTCATTTTTTTTGCTTGAAATCGTTCTGATAACGCTTTCATTAAGTCCTGGTGCAATTGTATCCGAGTCGATTTCAGTCGTGAAACCGTATTCGTAATTTTTCTCGGTGACTTCACTGAGTAAATTTTCTTCTTCTGTTCCCTTCATTTCAGTCTATAATGAAAAACTTTCTCCACATCCACAGGTGCGATTGGCGTTGGGGTTATAAAACTCAAACCCTTTTCCGTTGAGACCACCACTGTATCGAAGCTCTGTTCCTACCAAATACAAAAAACTCTTCTTATCCACGACAATTTTCACTCCCTTGTCCTCAAATTCTTGATCACCGTCTTTTACCACGTGGTCAAAATCCATCTCATACATCAGGCCGCTGCATCCGCCTCCTTTCACTCCAACACGAACAAAGCTTCCATGGGGACGACCTTCTTCGCTGAGTAATTTTATCACATGCTGTTTAGCTGAATCACTAACTTTAATCATAGTGCAAAAATACCACCTTTGTGGTATACAACATCACATTATTCATATTCGTTCTAAATAGGATAACTTTTTTTAATATTGTTCGTCATAACGCTACGGGGTTGCATCTTTGGGGTATGGCTTCTAAGCATCGCACAAACAAGAATAGACTCCCTGCATCTCAGGCAACTACAACGTTCACAACGGTCGTAGGAATGACCTTAACACTGGTGTTAATTGGGTTGATTTCTGTCATCTCTCTTTTGGGGGCCCGTTGGGAGAAGCAGCTTAGGCAAGAAGTTCGAATGCAGGTCTATTTTATGAGTGACCTTGACAATGAAACACTGAACAAAGCTCTTGCAATTGTTGAAACTGACCAAGCTGTAGCAGAGGCCATTTACATTGAACCTCAAGCAGCAGCAGAAAAACTAGAGCAAGATTTAGGGGAGTCTTTTGTAGAATTTTTAGGCTACATACCGCTCCCACCAGCAATGGATGTCAGGTTAAAATCTGAATTTGGGAATTCTGACAAATTAATGGAAATCGCCGACCGGCTTGAAAATGTGTTGGGGGTTGCTGAGGTTGTTTGGCAAGACAAGCTGCTTGCAAAAATTGAAAAAACAATCAACAAGTTAATGCTTCCGTTGGTTGCAATGGCTGGCCTTTGTTTATTTATTGCGCTCGCTTTAATGAACAACACTGTAAGGCTAACTGTGTTTGCGCGACGTTTTTTAATTCGCAACATGCAGCTTGTTGGTGCAAAACCAGGGTTTATTCGCAAACCCTTTGTCAGTCAGGGATTTGCTCTTGGAGTAAGTTCTGGACTTCTTTCATTTGCGCTCATCACAGTTGTTCTTTCTCTGTTAAAGGGACCTCTAGGTTCAACTGCCTTTTTACTTGAACCTCTTTCTCTGATGTACATCGCTTTCGGGCTCACTTTTATTGGAGGGACTTTAGGAGTTCTATCAACAGCATTTGCTGTAAACCGTTATCTACGTCTCGACGTAGGCCAACTTCATTAGCTTAAATTCGCAAGATGAATAAAGAAATGGATAGAAATTCTAACAACGGAAACTTTGCTTTTTCAGCTGTTAACTACAAATTGTTGGGGCTGGGACTTGTTCTGTTGGTTTTAGGATACGTTTTAATGAGTGGAGGGGGATCGGATGACCCCAATGTATTTAGCTACGAGATTTTTAGTTTCCGACGGATAACCCTAGCGCCCTTCATCATTCTATCCGGTTACGGAACCATCTTGTTTGCTATTCTTAAAAAATCGTAACGTCTGAATGAACAATCTCTGGGAAGTTTTTTCATACCTAATACTGGGTCTCATACAGGGCTTGACAGAGTTTCTTCCTGTATCGAGCTCTGGCCACTTGACATTGGGGACTGCCGTCCTTCAACTTCCAGAAGAAGATTTGACTTTTTCTGTCCTGGTTCATGGAGCGACAGCATTAAGCACCATTGTGGTTTTTCGTCAAGATATCTTCCAATTAATCACAGGTGTTTTTAAGAAAAATGAGGAGGGGAAACAAGCCAGGAAGTATGTGGGACTTATTGTCTTAAGTGCTGTCCCAGCAGCCATCATCGGTTTAAGTTTCAAAGACCAAATAGAAGGCCTCGCTTCAAGCTCTTTTGTGGGTGCCATGCTTATCGTCACCGCTGCAATCTTAGCAATCTCACAAAAAGTGAAGTCCAAGCCAAGGGGTTCTATTGGTGCAGGAGCTTCTGTTTTAATCGGATTGGCTCAAGCGGGAGCAATATTGCCTGGCATAAGCCGCTCTGGAAGCACAATCGGTGCTGCCTTGCTACTCGGAATCTCAAGAGCTGAAGCTGCAAAATTTAGTTTTCTGATGGCGCTTCCTCCAATCATCGGAGCAAACTTGCTCGAAATAAAGGACATCGTAAGCAACAAGTCCGCTACAGTCGCAGACACCGCAGTTCCGTATCTTGGTTATGCCATAGGGGTTGTCGCAGCATTTTTAGCAGGGCTTGCAGCTTGTACATGGATGATTAAACTCGTGAAAGGCACTAATTTAATGTGGTTTGCCGTTTACTGTTTTGTGGTAGGGGTCATCGCGTTGATTCTGTAAACTTTTAATACATTTATATGATGCTTCGAAAAAACATATGCCTAGTCGCTTTTAGCGCACTGCTCCTCCTCAGCGGATGTGTAGAAGTAACATTCCCAGAAGCCATGCCGATGAACAGGTGCGATAAAAACCACTTCCCCAAATCATGGCAAGGGGATTGGACTTTCTCTGAGCAAAGTGATGACTTAGATGAGAATCTGACGGTCAACCCTCAATACGTCTCGTTCGGCACCGACAAAGTTGTTTTAGGAGAAGAAAACATTCTTAGAAAATTTGCTGGATATTACATCTTAAGTACAAAAACTGAAAACACACAGAGGTGGAGTCTACTCTTTGCCAAGCGCAATAAAGATGTTTTACATGTCTATCGTTTTGATGGAACAGATGACGAAAAAATAAAAATTTGGGACACGTTACTTCAGGATGATGCCGGAAGCGGTCTTGAAACAATTACAAAAAACGAAGGAGGTCTAGATAAAATTAAAGAGTACCAACTTAATCCTAACAACAACAGGGTTTTTCGAAAGTTGCTTAAATCCGGAGGCCTAACACACATGGGGGACTATATACGCTGATGAATAAAAAGCGAATGTTAATAGCAATTGGGTGTCTCACAGTATTCATCGCAAGCGCAATTACAATTTTAGTCATCGCAAATGAGGAGAAAATTAAACTCTTTGCGATTGAGCGCGTGAGCGACAATCTGCATGTTGAATTGAGTGTTGAAGAGGTTGAAGTTTCTGTATGGTCTGGATTTCCAAATGTGAGGGTAAACTTAAACCAAATCGTGCTGGGAGGATCCGGAAATAAAACGGTGAACTCATTGGATACGCTGCTGACCGCAGAGAAGCTGGGGGTGTCTCTGTCTCTGTGGGATGTGATTTTCTCAGACCCTGTTGTTGAGGCATTTATCCTAGAAGAAGCACATGTCCATTTAAAACAGGGAGCAAGTGGAGACTGGAACACTTCCGTGTTCAAAACACAAGACCTTGGCGATCGAAGTTTACAGGAAGATGTAAAAGTGAATTTGTATCAATTGATCGATGTCTCCATTGTTGCCCAGACAAATGACAATAAAACCTTCAGTTTTGAGATTGAACATGCCGATATTTCGGGTGAAAGTTTCGAGGTTTCCTTTTCCAACGGCAAATCCATCGGTGATGGAATAACAGAAGAATTAATTCCGTTGCAAGGTTCGTTGTCTGGCGAGTTGCTTCTGGGTGCCGATCAAGAAATAGAACTTACAATCAGAAATGCAGAAGTCAATGGCCTTTCTCTGAGTGGAAAACTCAACTATGATCATACTGTATTGGCTGAAATTCAAATTGACGAAATCAGCGTAAATCAGCTGAAGAAAATATTCAAGAAGGATTTTGTAGAAGGTTATTTAAGCGGTATTGTTTTCGATGGAAGTGCTAGCTTTTCTATAAAAACCGATTCTAAAAACACCTTCGTAGATTGGAAACTTCCTGAAAGTGGGATGGCTCTTTCTCCGAACATTACTGGGTTTTCGATGGTGAAAAAAGGGCGTGTCTCTGCTGAAGGCTCCTGTGAGTATTCTTCGAAGAGTCAAATTTTAGCGGTCTCTATTAGCACCTTTGAAATCGACACTAAGGGGCTTCAAGTTAACGGTGACGCAAGATGTCTCAACACAAAATCAGCAGATTGGACCTTGAATGTCCAGTCGACACTTGATGCTGGTGCGCCATATCGAAGCTGGATCCCTGAAATTCAAAGCGCTGAATACTCGTATTTGCCTCAAGATGGTGTGTTAAAATCCTCTGCCGAATTGCGGATTTCTGCTTGGGGCAAGTTAGAAGGCTTTTCCTGTACCGTTGAATCTGATGACCTACATGGGGCTCTGAACGCCATCCCTTATTCCATCAGGAACATGAGAGCTCATTTCGACAACAGCAAGATTCAAATTAAATCGTTTGGTTACAAATGGGGTGGGAACATTGGAGAGGTGACAGCTGAACTATTCGGGGTAGACAAGTGGATAGATGGGGGGTCTGTGGAAGGCGATGTCGATGTAAAGGCAACACGAATGAATGTAGAGGCTATCGTTCAATGGTGGGAGCATCAAAATGTGGTTGACACCCGACCTGAAGTCAGCCGGTTTTTGCCAGCTGGATCTGACATGTCTCTAAAAATTGTTTCCGAAAAGCTTACATGGGACGCCCTTGAATGTGAGTCTTTTCTTACGCGTCTTCATCTCACAGAATCGAAACTGAAAATCACAAACGCCACCACAAAAACGTTGGAGGGAGAGGTCAGGGTCGAGGGGTCCTTCCGCCCCAACTTAGAAGGTTGGAGTCTGAATTTATCGGGAACTGCCGACGGACTTTCGCTGCCTAAATTATTTGATTGTTACGACAATTTTGGACAAAGCACGCTGCGTGCTCAACATCTAGGTGGTTCTGTAAGTATAGCTGGAACAAGCAAAATGGGTTGGGGAAAAGAAGGTCTCTGGTCTGCGAAATCGCTAAATGCAAGTTTAAACGTTGCGATATCTCATGGCAGTCTTGAAAATTTTGAGGTGTTCGACGATGTCGCTGATTACCTTGATGAACACCGGTTAATCGCTCCTTTGGTGAACCCGAATGACTTAAGAAAACGTTTAAAAACGATACAGTTGGATGATGTAGAAACCCCCATTTATATATCTTCATCTACAACTACGATTCCCAGCATACACATCCACTCTTCAGCCATGGATGTTCGGGTCGAGGGAGAGCACAGCTTTTCAGGGAAGATCGATTATACCTTGGGGTTTGCATTGAGGGATTTGCGGAAATCCCGAGAAATTGAGTTTGGAAACATTGAAGATGATGGTCTGGGAAACATGTTTTTTTTAGCCATGGACGGCACCCTCAACGAGCCCGTGTATAGCTATGACAGATCCGCACATAAAACGCATCGGAGAGATGCCTTTAGAGATGAAGCTGTGAAAATAAAAGAATCGATTCTGAATTCTGGAGTCAACATCAAAGAAACAAAAACTGAAGAGGAGGTGAAAACATCAGCAGACACGAAGGGAAAACCAAAAAGAAAAAAGAAAACAAAATCCAGCAATCTTAACGAGATTGAGGACGATGATTTTTAGCGAGACCCTCATTACCAACTGTATATTTGTGATTATACAAAATGCTCATCTATGAGTCGTGAAATGCACATCAGCCTTGAAGAGCTCATTAGCCAGCTTGATAATAACGTGAGAGACCTTAAGCTCGGCAAGCTATCTGCCGAGGAGATCGTCAACATGCATGCGTTGTCTCGAACGTTGTACGAGCGAATGACTGTCTTGAGACACAAGGCTTTTGAAGCGGTTTCTGAAAATGGGTTAGAGGGTGAGAATTTCATTGCGCATGAAATCGATGAGGAAAGTGAGAAGTCTCAAACAGATTTAATTTCTTCTATCGAAGAGGTCACTGGAGCACCCCCTAAAAAAGGAAAGTTAAGGGTTAAAAGCGTCGTGGAAAGTTTACAATCGGCCCCGCTTAATTCTGTCGGTGAAGGTCTTACTATATTAGATAGGGCAAATTTCACTTCTACTCTGTTTTCTAATGATGAAATCATCTTTAATGACATGCTCGACCTTGTGGACAAGTGCAACAACCTGAAGAGCGCTTTGTCCATTTTCAATTCGAGCATAAAAACAAGAGGGACTAACAATGAGATTGAGGCAGCTTTAAAGGCTTTTACCAAACGAATAAATAGAAGGTTTCAATCATGAACAAAGGTGAATTGTGCGTTGTTCCAACTCCCATTGGAAACCTGAAAGACATGACTGAAAGAGCTCTTGAAGTTCTTGCCTCAGCAGATTTAATCCTTGCTGAGGATACTCGAACTACAGGAAAGCTTTTGCGACATTACGATATTGACAGGCCGATTCGTTCTTTCCACCTTCACAATGAGCATCGAGCTGTAGATGCAATCGTAGAACAACTCAATTCAGGTCTTACCTATGCGCTTTGTTCCGACGCCGGAACTCCAGCAATTTCTGATCCTGGGTTTCTGCTGGTTCGAGCATGCGTAGAAGCGGGCATTAATGTTAGCTGCCTTCCCGGAGCTACAGCTTTTGTCCCTGCTTTAGTTGTTTCTGGTTTACCGTGTGATCGATTTGTGTTTGAAGGTTTTTTACCACACAAAAAAGGACGTCAAAAAAGACTGCAGGCAATTCTTGAAGGAACTCTCACCACAGTGCTCTATGAAAGTCCGCACAGGGTAATTAAGTTGCTTGAGGAGATCGTTAAATACGAATGTGGAGACAGGCGAATTGCACTGTGTCGGGAACTCTCTAAACTTCACGAAGAGGTGGTCAGAGGAAGCGTTGACGAGGTTCTTGTGAGATTTGTGGAGAAAGCCCCACGTGGAGAATTTGTGGTCGTATTAGAAGGTAAGTAATTCTTTAGAAAATCACTCTTTGAATTTCTGAGACTCTTTTAATCGCAACAATTGTAAGGCCTTTAGGAATCGGAGGGGTCTTCCCATGGCCGCTTACCAACATTCGCTTCATCCCCAATCTAGACGCTTCTGACATCCGTTCTTCCAGTCTGGCTACGGGCCTGATTTCACCACTTAATCCAACTTCTCCCGCGAAACATGTATCGCGATCCAAAGGAAGGTCTAAACTAGAGGACAGAATCGCTGCAACAACAGCCAGGTCATTTGCGGGATCTTTTATCTTAAGACCTCCAGCTAGATTTAGAAACACATCGAATGAACCCAACTTAAAGCCGCACCGTTTTTCTAACACAGCAAGCAACATATTTAACCTTCGCAAATCAAACCCGGTCCCAGACCTCTGCGGTGTCCCATAAACAGCTGTACTGACCAAGGCTTGCATTTCTATAAGCAAAGGTCTCGCTCCTTCTAAAGCAACCGAGATTGCCGATCCACTGGAGGCTTCACCTGCTTCACCTAACAAAACCTCACTTGGGTTTTCAACCGCTTTTAATCCATCTCCCAACATCTCATAAATACCCAATTCTGAGGTGGTGCCAAATCTGTTCTTTGCTGCCCGAAGCATTCGATAAGCATGGTTGCGGTCTCCTTCAAACTGGAGCACTACATCCACCATGTGTTCAAGTACTTTGGGACCTGCTATAGACCCTTCCTTTGTAATGTGACCTACCAAGAAAACAGGCAAAGCAAGTGCTTTTGCATGGGCTGTTATTGCCGCAACCGATTCTCTGATTTGGGAAACCGACCCTGGCGCTCCGTCAATTTCAGGTTGATCTAAAGTTTGGACTGAATCAATAAAGAGCAAAGAGAAGTCATCTTCCTTGAGAGCGCTTAAAACCAGAGGAACCCTCGTCTCCGGAAGAACCATTAAGTCTGGGGGAACCTTGCCTATCCGCATCGCTCTCATGCGGACCTGCTCCGGACTTTCTTCACCACTTACATACAGTACTTTTTTTCCAAAGCTACTCACCATCATCGCGACTTGCAGCATGAGTGTTGACTTCCCTATTCCAGGCTCTCCACCAAGAAGAATGAGAGACCCAGGAACGATTCCGCCACCAAGAACTCGATCTAACTCTATCTCTCCTGATGAAAGTCGCGTCACTTTCTCTATGCTAACTTCAGCTAGAGGCATGACTTTAGGCCTAAAAACTCCGCCGGATTCGCCGTCAACATATCTGTGGGTTCGCTTTCCAGAATCTGAAACGGCTTCAACCACGAGCGTGTTCCATGCTTTACAACTTGGACACTTGCCTACCCATTGGGAGGTCGATGCTCCACAATCTGAACATGTATATTGCGAACGTGCTTTTGCCAAACTTATCTTGTCTTGTAAATACTTTTAGCGGAAAATGTTAACCGTTCCTTGATGTTCTATGCCGTTTGGAAGAAACACCGTATACCAGTAAGTACCATCTGCAGCATCGTCACCAAACCATGCCGATTCATTCCGGTAGTCGTAATTTTCATACACAAGATTTCCCCACCTGTCAAATACACGGACAAGCACATCTTCATAATTGTCTAGACCATCAATCTCAAATTTCTGATTGAGTACATCTGCATTCCTTGGTGTGAATACATTCGGGATAATGAGATCACAGTTGTCGACTTCGACTTCAACTTCCCAAAGCAATCCGCCTGGAGCGCAAGGATTCGCTAGGGTGCCTTGCATTGTTAGTACCTGGTCCCAACAATCCTCTGGAAACTGAAAACTCGAGAGCGTGACTGATTCATCATTTCCTAAAAAGACGTAATCATCTCCATTGCAAACCGTAGACCAAGATATGTCACTGTAAGGAGGTCCTGGTTGAAGGGCATTCAAATCAAACGTAAATGGAATTTCTGGACACATTGTGATAACGTCATCAATCTGATCTGATGACACGCCATTTACATCTGGGTTGATTGAAGGCTGCTGGCCTATGAATAGAAAAACACAATGCTCTGTGCCTCCACATCCATAAGGGTCTTGAATGTCCACACAAATTTGTGACCCATTGTAAGCCCAAATCGGGTTTCCCTCTCCGTCTAACAGCAAATTCCCTTCTGCGTCTGTAGCCTGTAAGTCCTCATCTATTGTCCAACTTATTCCAGTTGAGCCGTCGGGCCAGGTTGCTGTATACTGATCACTTGGAAGGTTTAAATCAATGGTTACTGATTCCCCTGGGTCAATGCCCAAGCCATCACAATCACTTACAACTCCGCCTGCTTCAGCGGCAAAAACACCGTCTATTTGGCTTACAATGTCTACAAATCCGCAATTTGAACTTCCCGTTGGAAAGCATTCGTTGGTAACAGTGACGCAGTAAGATCCCGTTGCGTTTACCACAAGCTCGTCGTCGCCTTCAATGTCTCCACCGTTCCATGTCCATTCGTAATCCAGCCCGTAATTTTCATCCCCTTCAATTGGGTCTATCACAAGCGAATCGTCTTCATCACAAAGGAACATGCTCTCGATGTTAGGCTCAAACTGAGACGTAACTGAAACTTCCGCCTCATCTGAACCACAGCCGTTTTCAATTTCTACCACAATAACTGCCTCAGTGTATTCATCATAGTTGTATTGATTGTTTGTGATGTTATCTGTTCCTGGGTAAGGCCAGTTGATTGTCGCAGTTCCTGCTACGTCTGTTGTGTCTGCAATCAAGTCTAGGTCTTCTCCATCACAAAGGAAAGCCTCTGTTTCATTTAACTGAATGGTCGGTGGCAACGTTACCTCTACCTCATAACAGTATGGAATATTGCAGCTTGACTCGTAAAAGCACAGCTCATACATTCCATATTCAGTCGGAGCCCAAAGGGTGTTGTATTGGTTGTCAAACTCAAACCAAGACGAACCTGGACCTTGCGTCTCTTCCCAGACTCCTGCAGCCTCTTGTGTTGCGCACATTGCCTCTGACGCATAGATGATTCCAGGCGTCAGAGTCTCAATTAAGGTTTCGTTTTCACTGTTGCTGCAGTTAAAAACCTGAATTTGATTGAACGGATCGTTGCTTTCGTCCGCTGATATATACTCTATTTCAATGTTGTCTTCAAAAGCGATCGGAACAGAGAATGTATCAAATGTGCTGTTCGACAAAGTAAGTGAAGCAACAACTTCACCGTTGATACTGATGTTGATGAAACTGCCTTCCCATCCTGCATTGTTTGATGTGATTAAGTAAATGTTTAAATCCCCTTCATCAGTGCTGGAGAAACCTCCTTCAAAAACAACTGTGTCAAGGCCTGTACACATTGGAGGAATCGTCAAATCTGGAATATCTGCATCTTCTCCTATGACTTGGAAAACACGTTGCCCGAAACATCCACTTGCGTCCTCCACTTCAACTCTGTACATCCCCGGTGCAAGCCACGCCTCATCGTTGTTGGGACCCAAATCATAAATTTCACCGCCGAGATCGTTCCAGTTTTCATCCCACACAAAGCCCACGAATTCTTCATCTGGGTCAGGGACTACCTGAACGTAGGCTGTGTCATCTGAACAGATCACAAGTGGATCTGGTATCGTCGCAATTGTTGGGAGGTAATAAGGGCTTTGATCAATGAAAAATGTAAGAGCAACTGAACATCCCACGTCTAACAGACCATTTACTGTAATGTTCCCGCCAAATGGAATTGACGCTTGGTTTCCATTGACAAACTGACTGCTGAGATTCCAAGAAAAACTATCAAAATCTCCCAATGCAGTGATCATCGTCTCGGCTCCAGCGCAAATAGCCATATCCCCCTCTACCGTTAATTCTGGAAGCGCAACATCCAACACCTGAATGAACATCGTTACTGAAGTTGCTGCTGCCGGATCGCCATCATCAGTTGCGATGATATCAATGGTGCTAACTCCTGCTGCATTTCCAACAAATTCACCAGCAATACTGGCTGTAACTCCGTTTATCACATCGAATCCGCTAATTGTGTTTCCTGGAATGAGGTTTTGTACTACATCCAAGGTCACCGATTGACCTGGCTCTGGTCCGAGAAAGTTGATTCCTATGTCGAAAGTTTGGCCAAGACAAATGGTGATTGTATCACACCCGACATTCTCAGTGGGCACAGGAGGCAAGTTGGTGGTAGCTACGGCCGTATTTAAATCGAAAAACTTAAAATCCAACCAATTAATTCCATCATCTGCACCATCACCGATTCCATAAGGTCCGTTGTATGTGTCATCTAAAAGATTAAATCTACCGAACTGAACGTGGGGTCCATCTGACCCTGTTGACGCTTGGTCCGCTCCGGTAACACCAGGGTCTGTACCGCAACATCCGTTACCTCCGCCGATATCTCCGTGGGCCCAATTCATGTCTAGATAGCAGACCTGAGCGTTGTTTCCGTCACCGATAATTCCATCGTTAGGTGTAATGATAATTTGGTAGTTGTTTGTCAAATCGTCGTGGTTGTTGTAATACCCGACTTCAACATAGTTTACATAAACCGCCTCAGGGGTTACCTTATACATAATTTGACCTACAGATCTGTTGTCTGTATCCTGCCAATATCCCGTGATTTGATTGTACTCTGCCTCAGGGAAACTCGTAGGGGTCCAGTCGATAACATTTGTGCCAAAAGAGATCATACCCTTGGAGTTGATAAAAAATTCTGTGTAGATGCTGCCATATAGCTCAAAGGTCCATCCCGGAAGAACGATAGGAGCTGAAGAGCAATCGACGTCCCAACCAGCACCACCAAAATCAGCCCACACTTCTTCACCAGGCTGCAAACCTCCTAGACCTGGAGGAGGAACAAGGGTGGTGTATGTCGCATCTGGCTCAATCCAACAACCGCACTCGTTGTCCATGATTTTTGAAAGCCTTTCTACCTTAAGTTTTTCTCTTTTCGGTGCGTAAGATGCTTTAAAGTTTTGAAGTGATTCAAGATACGCCGACTCATTAAACCCATCCCATGCCCGAACAACAACCCATTCTTCACGTGACATATTGATCACAGCGTGATTAAGCCCACCATATGAATCAATGATTTTTTCAGCGCTTTTAGGAGCTGTAAAAACTATATCACTCTGAGACAAAACAGTAGGTGAAGCGGCAACAAAAATTGAGCATATAATGAATGTGTTCTGCAGGAATCTAATCATTGTAAATCGGGTGTTTAGCGAACGTAAATATACAACGTCTGCGGAACGTAAAAAACTATTTCGTGGATAACACCTGTTAACGACTTATTTTTGCGCCTCGCCGAGTGTTTTCGGCACTTACAAAGGCCACAAATGAAACGCATTAGAAACTTCTGTATTATCGCTCACATCGACCATGGGAAAAGTACCCTTGCGGATAGACTTCTTCAAGAAACTGGTACCATTACTGAACGTCAGATGCAAGAGCAAACTCTCGATGACATGGACCTTGAGCGCGAGCGAGGGATTACCATCAAAAGTCATGCGATTCAGATGCAGCATACCCACACTGACGGAAATGAATATATCCTGAATCTTATTGACACTCCGGGACACGTGGATTTTTCATACGAAGTGAGTCGTTCCATCGCTGCTTGCGAGGGTGCACTATTGATTGTTGATGCGACACAAGGAATCGAAGCCCAAACCATTTCCAACCTTTATCTAGCTCTGGAACACGACTTGGAAATAATCCCTGTTCTGAACAAGATGGATTTAGATTCGGCTGATGCTGAAGAAGTTGGTGACCAGATTATAGATTTAATAGGCTGTGAACGCTCCGACATCATTCCGGCCTCTGGCAAGTCTGGATTGGGCGTGACGGATATTCTAAAGGCAGTTATAGACAAGGTCCCAGCCCCGAAAGCTGATCTAGAAGCTCCTTTTCAAGCCATGATTTTTGATTCGGTTTTCAATAGTTTTAGAGGAATTATCGCATATTTCCGTGTTGTGAATGGAACCCTTAATCGTCGCGAAAAAGTAAAATTCCTGTCTACAGATAAAGAATACATTGCAGATGAAATTGGAGTTTTGGGTCTTGATCTGATTCCAAAAGAAACTTTAGGTGCTGGAGATGTTGGGTATATTATTTCCGGCATTAAGGAAGCGAAAGAAGTCAAAGTAGGGGATACGTTAACAACGTGTGAAAACCCTTGCACAGAAGCTGTTACAGGATTTGAAGATGTAAAACCCATGGTGTTTGCGGGGGTATACCCGGTGGATACTGAGGATTATGAAGAGTTGAGGTTCTCTATGGAGAAACTACAACTCAATGACGCTTCGTTGGTCTTTGAGCCTGAAAGCTCCGCCGCCCTCGGGTTTGGATTCCGCTGCGGTTTCTTAGGCATGCTCCATATGGAAATTGTGCAGGAGAGACTTGAAAGAGAGTTCAACATGACTGTCATCACCACAGTCCCTAACGTGAGTTATATAGCCCACATGCCTAAAGGAGTCCAAAAAATCATCAACAATCCCTCTGATCTTCCTGAAAACAAAGGTTTGGTCAAAGTTGAGGAGCCATACATTAAAGCTCAAATCATCACCAAATCAGACTACATTGGACCTGTAATGAGCCTTTGCATCCAAAAGCGTGGTGAACTGGTAAGCCAAGTGTACTTAACCTCCGATAGAGTGGAACTTACCTTCAGCATGCCGCTTGGTGAAATTGTCTTCGATTTTTATGACAAGCTCAAGAGCATCTCTAGAGGATATGCTTCATTTGACTATTTTCCTGACGGTTACAAAGAGTCTGATCTTGTAAAACTCGACATCCTGCTCAATGGAGATCAAGTTGACGCTCTTTCAGCTCTAATTCACAGAGACCACGCTCATTCTTTTGGAAAACGCATTTGTGTCAAGCTCAAGGAGCTTATCCCACGACAACAGTTTATGGTAGCCCTTCAAGCTGCAATCGGAGCTAAAATTATATCCCGTGAAACAATCAGCGCTGTTCGAAAAGACGTTACTGCTAAATGTTACGGCGGTGATATCACACGAAAAAGGAAGCTTCTAGAAAAGCAGAAGAAAGGAAAGAAACGCATGCGACAAATCGGCTCTGTAGAAGTCCCGCAATCTGCTTTCTTGGCAATTTTAAAACTTGACTAGGACCTCTGTGATTTCTTCACAGAGTCTTTTCCGTGCTCGTTTTTATTTGCAAGCTGCCCACAAGCGGCATCGATGTCTTTCCCCCTTGATCTGCGCACGTTAACAATCAAGTTACGGTCTTCGAGGAAATCCCTAAACGCATCAACTTTATCTGGATCTGCTTGCTGAAAACGGCCGTCATCAATAGGGTTGTATTCAATAATGTTGATTTTACAAGGTACGTTTTTACAGAAAACAGCGAGCTCTTGCGCATCTTCTATCCCATCGTTAAAGTCCTTAAAGATGATGTACTCGAACGTTACTCTAGACCCCGTTTTCTCATGGAAATACCTCAGAGATTCCGCAAGAGATTCAAGGTTGTTCGAATCATTGATTGCCATGATCTCTGATCGTTTCTGATCATTGGCAGCGTGGAGGCTTACTGCGAGATTAAACCTCACTTCATCATCTCCCAATCGCTTAATCGCCTTTGCAATTCCTGCAGTACTGACGGTAATTCTTCTTGGCGAAATACCAAGACCGGGCGTTCCACAAATTCTTTTTACACTTTCTAAGACATTTTTATAATTGAGTAGAGGCTCTCCCATCCCCATATAAACAATGTTTGATAGGTTGGAGTTAGATCTCTCTTCTGCGATGGTTGCAATCATCTCTACTTGATCGTACATCTCGGCAGCGGTCAGGTTCTTCATAAGCTTAAGCCTTCCCGTTGCACAAAAATCGCACGCCAAGCTACATCCCACCTGAGATGATATACACGCCGTAGTTCTCGATTTCGTGGGGATCAAGACCCCTTCAACAATGTTTAAATCACCGGGCTTTACGGTTTCTACTTTAAATGCACATTTCACCGTTCCATCTCTGCTAATCTGCTTTTCGCTTAATTCGATTCTCTTGACGTAAAACTTTTCTGCTAGTTTTTCTCGAAAAGCCTTAGACAAGTTCGTCATTTCCTCAATTGAGCCAGCTGATTTGGACCACACCCAGTCTTCTAGCTGTTTAGCTCTAAAAGGTTTTTCACCCATGGCTACGACTTCGTCACGCAACTCTGCACTATCTAATGTTCGAATATCCTTGAGCATAGCGCAAAAGTAGTCCTAACTGGATATCAAAATCTGCATTCTTTGTTTTAACTCTTCTCTTTTTCTAACAGCCATCGGAATGTTTTTTCCACTTTCTAGGGTAATCGAGTTAGATCTGTAGTTGCAGGTGTGGATACTGCTGAGACGAACAATGTGTGAATTGTGTGTTCGGAAAAACGTTGGGTCATCAAGTATTTCCTCGACTTTCTTTAAGTTTTTTGAAATGGTGATTCTTCGTCCTGAGATTAAATGGAATGTTGCATAACTGCCACAAGCTTCTATATGTTGGATATCGTCATGCTTGACAAAGTATCGCTTGCCTAAAGTTACAATTTCAAAACGACGTGGAGCAGGGGGTAAAGCCCCTTGACCGGGTTTTCTTTTGTGATAGTAATGCATCAATATCCTACGCGCGCATGCTTTCAGATCTTCGTTATCTATAGGTTTAAGAAGAAAGTCAAAGGCTCTTTGTCGAAGTGCTTTAATCGCATACTCATTGTAAGATGTAGCAAAAACCACATAGAAGTCTCGGTCCGGGTAGGTTTCGATCAGCTCTAGTCCTGTCTCATAAGGCATCTGAATATCTAAGAAGACAACATCAGGGGAATACCCATCGATGTATGATCTAGCCTCCGCGGCACTTGACGCAGAAGCAACCACGTTAAGAGATGGGCATACATTTTCTATTTGTCGACAAAGAAATGTTCTCGCTGGAGCTTCATCATCAACGACAAGGACATTTAAATTTCGACGCATGGTTGTTGTTTTTTCTAAAGAAACTAAAACAATTCAGCCCATACAAATCCATTTTGTAATCGCAGTGCGTGAGTTTATATCTGTCGCAAATTGCCAGCTGCTTCCACATAAAGATACACCTCTTCTCCCAATGTTAGTTGTGTATGGTTGATATTCAACTATATATAGTCATAATTCTCAAACCCTGGGTGTGCTTCACACACATGTTGTCCTCTAAAACCAACCACACCATTGTCTCAGTGACCCTCCTGTGTTATGCAAGCTCATTCCAAGAAAACAGAGCTTGTAGATGTTTCTTCAAAAGAGGTTTAACTTCACTTAGCGTTACTTTTCTACCGACTTCTTTTGTGAGTGATGTTACTCCTTTGTCTTTAATTCCACATGGAACAATCAAGTCGAAAAAATCTAAATCTGAGTCTACATTGAATGCTAAGCCGTGCATCGTAACCCAGCGCGAGGCTTTTACACCAAAAGCACATATTTTTCTAGCATTGGGACCCGCATCTATATCGACCCAAACACCCGTAAGCCCATCTATTCTTCCTGCATCAACACCGAATTCAGCACAGGTTTTTATCACGGCTTCCTCCAGAAATCGAAGGTATTTATGTATGTCTGTGAAATATTGGTCTAAATCTAAAATGGGGTACGCTACAAGTTGACCTGGGCCATGATATGTGATGTCTCCACCTCTGTTTGTCGGAAAATAGTCCACGCCCAATTCTGCCAATCTAGCGGGGCTGACAACAACATTTTCAGCATCACCGCTCCTTCCCAAGGTAAGGACGTGGGGATGTTCTACAAATAGCAAACGGCTCGTTGGATGGGGTGACTCATCTTTCTCCTCACCCAATGCACGGTCACGTTTGGCAATCTTTTGAGAAATGATTTTCTCAAAAATTCGCTCTTGATAGTCCCAACACGGTTTATACCGCATCAACCCTAAATCTTCAAAGTGAAGATCTTTCATCAGCCATTAAAGGATTCTAATGCAGACTTGAGTCGAATAATATTCGCAATGTCTACAGGACATGTGTTCGAACGTTCAGCAAGCAGCAAGGACAGCCAATCGCTGATTTGATTGAGGTACATTAACCGCTGCATTTGATTTTCTCCAATCGCATCTATCATGACAACATCTGCTTCGAGTTCTCTAAAAATATCAGAGCAAAAGTCCATTCTAAATCTTGAGCGCACATTGTCCTCTGGGGTGCGTAAGATGATGGCCACGTGTTCATTTGTTCCCGCGTCCCAACCCACCAATTCGTTGTGATTCATCTCCGGGAACACATGCGTATTCACCAACAACTTCGAATTTTCATTCAGTTGTTGACGCATTCTTGTAGCAATCGCTCCTGTAGAAGTGTCTGAATAAATCATTGTTATTTTATTCTCAACGATGTCAGCCAACGATCCCGCTTGGTCAACAATCGTCTCCACCATGCTGTTTAAAAACGCTGGTGAAGAAGCTAGGTCAGCATACATTTCATCTGAAAAGATGCTGAATTGGTTTAAGGTCCAAGCAAGCCCTGTAAACCCTCTCCCAAACTGAGATCTTGGAGGGTGCCCTCCAGGCATCACAACGATAGGCCATCCATGGTCATTCGCCATCTCGCTTAGAAGGCCTCCAGAAGTGACTACAGAAATCTTAGCCCCTCTTTCAGAAGCTGCTTTTACAGCCTCGATCGTCTCCTCTGTGTTTCCTGAATAACTGCAAGCGACTACAAGCGTAGACTCGGAAACCCAACCTGGGATAGAATAATCTGCACATGATTGTACAGGGATTTTGCTGTTTTGCAACAAGATGCCTTCAACTATCGCTCCGCCAATTCCAGATCCTCCCATACCGAGAATTAAAACTCCAGAAGGTGAGAAATTTTTCGCAGCTGTTTGATGTGTGCTACTGTCCATCTTCGATAAATCAACAATTGCGTCATTCAGTTGTGTCGGGAATTTCTCAATAAGTTCCCTCATATTCGCATCAGCCATCCTGTGTGTGTTTTTAATTAATCAAATGCAAAGTTAAGTCCTACTCTGATCATTCTGCCAGGAAGAATCACATTTCCTATATCGTAAACTTCGATGTCGAGCACATTGTCAACTCTCAGATTGGCGTTAAGCTTTCCGTCCAGAAAACTTTTAGAAATGTTAGCCCCCAGAAGGAACAAAGGCACAAATTCAACCTCAACCTCATCAACAGGGCTGTAGTAGCCTCCCTCTCTATCCTGAAGAGAATACCTCAGGGTGAAGTTTATTTCTCCCGGAAGAGCGACCAAAGCTCTCACATTCAACTGATGCTTGAGGAAGTCTAAAACATAATTAGACTCAAACCCAGAGCTGGACTCCGAGGCTTTCATCGTTGTGTAATCAACTGCAATATAATTTCCGTTTACAGCTTTCAATTTCAAAGAGGTCTCCATTCCGCTAAAGTTTACCTCTCTAATGTTGGTTGCTCTCGTGGTATCCTCCCCTGAAAGTCTTACCCAGTCGATTAAATTGTGTCCCTGTCTCACGAAAAAAGCATGCTCTAAAGACAGCTCCAGCTTGTCGTGAATCTCCACGGCCGCTCTGACCCCCGTTTCGAAGTTGTCAGACCATTCTGGTTGAAGGTCGATGGAGCCTTGTGCACCACCTATGTTGTAATAGAGATCCGTAAAAGAGGGTTGTCTCATTGATCTGTTTGCAGAACCAAACCACAGTGCATCTCCTTCTTCATCAAGTCTCATCGAAAGCGTTGCTCCTGGGTTAAAAAATGTGCCGAAAACACCCTTTGTGAGCGCTCCAGTAACCGTTGTAGCAAAACGTCCAGCAGAATACCTATGCGAAATTGCGACCTCATGAGTGGTTCTAGAGTCCCCTTTTGTAAGAACAGTATCTCCTTCAAGGGCACCTTCTAATGTACCTAGTACGTTACTGAAGATAGATTCCTTTCTGACATCAAACCTGAAAGCCGTGAACCCAAGTTTGCCTTGGTATACTGCGCTACCGCTGGCTCCTTTGGTGATGCTTTTGTGTCGGTTGGGTCCTTGATACCAACTTGAACCAGGGGCGTAAAGAGCCGCTGTATCTCCATTCAAAACATAGAATCCGTCTTCTGTGTTTTCGTAAAAAGAGTCTGATTCGCGAAACAGCTCAAACATGTCCTTGTGGTTTCTCATGTGAAGAGCTGCTTGCACTTTAAGGTTCCCGTAGCTCTGTTCCCATGAAAGTTGGGATTGGAATGTTTTTGTTTCTTCGTACTGGGTAGGGTAAGATGCTGTGTAGAAATTTTGAGCTCCAAATGCTTTGTGAGCTTCGCTTAGTGAAAAATTAAAGAGGCCCGCTTTGTGAATGAAACTCGAAGAGTAAGAGCCCAGAATCATGTTTGCATCTGTATTGAGAGCGTATCCCTTCGAAGAAACTCGACTGATGGCAAAGCGATGCCTGAAATTCTTAGAGCCTAGGTCGACGGTAGATTTAAGTCTTAGCATGCCAAATGAGCCGGTTTCTAAAGACACAAGTGTCTTGTTTTCTCTTCCTGGACCTGTGAATATTGAAACTGTTCCCGAAAGTGCACTCGTTCCTAGAAAAGGGGACGATCCTCCCTTGAGAACTTCTATTCTGGAGATGTCTTCAACATCGAATGTTACATCCATTAAATGATGGGCCGTATGGGGGGCGCTCCAACGAACTCCATTAATGATCAGCGCTGTCTGTTCAAAAGAACCGCCTCGGATTGAAAGATCTGACTGGACTCCGAAAGCTCCTCGTTGTCTTAAATCGACACCTGCAACACCTTCAAGAACTTCCCCGAGTGAAATGGACGCACCGTCGATGATGTCTTGGGGTGTTATGACCGAAATTGAGCGAGGTGCCTCCTTTGGGGCGAGTTGGCCTGGGCAAGTTGAAATAACGGCTTCGGGAACTGAAATGCGCAAAAGGGAGTCGGTTTGGGCAGAGATCGCTGCAGAGCAAAGAGCAGTAAACGCGAATAAAACATATGAGTTAATCTTCATAATTATTGCACTATTAGTAAGTTTATTAAGACGGTATAAAACTAAGTAAAAAGCATGCAAACTTGCCACATTAATGCCACCTTTACAAGCGTACCTTTGGTAGATGATTAGGAGCGAACAAGAGCAAGTTAGATTAGGGTCTCTACAGCAACTGCGGGACCTTGGGATTAACCCATTTCCGGCCGAAGAGTTTCTGGTAAGTCACAGAAGTGAGGGTCTTAGGGCTGACTTTAAAGAAGGTGTTGAAGTGAGCCTAGCCGGCCGCATGATGAGCCGACGTATTATGGGGAAAGCTTCTTTTGCTGAACTTAAGGATTCTCAGGGCAGTTTTCAGCTTTACATCAACCGTGACGAGATTTGTCCTGGTGAAGATAAAACACTTTACAATTCTGTCTTTAAAAAGCTACTCGACAGAGGTGATTTTATAGGAGTTAAGGGTGTAACCTTTCTCACGAAAGTGGGAGAACCTTCTGTGAAGGTTCTCGAATTTAAAGTCCTTTCAAAAGCAATCAGACCTCTGCCTGCTGTCAAGACCGATGACGATGGAAATGTGCACGATGCATTCTCCGATCCAGAACTCAGATACAGAATGCGCTATGTTGACCTCTGCGTAAATGACAAGGTGAAGGAGACGTTTGTAACCCGAAGTAAGATCATTAGAACCATCAGGGAAGCCTTCGACAACGAAGGTTGGCTTGAAGTTGACACACCGGTTTTACAAGCGATCCCTGGGGGTGCTGCCGCTCGCCCCTTTGCAACTCACCACAACGCACTTGATATCCCTCTTTATTTAAGAATTGCAAATGAACTGTACCTAAAAAGACTCATTGTAGGTGGGTTCGAAGGGGTTTATGAGTTTGCGAGAAACTTCCGAAATGAAGGAATGGACAGAACACACAATCCTGAATTTACGATTCTCGAGCTCTACGTAGCCTACAAAGACTACAACTGGATGATGAAAACAATGGAGGAGCTCCTAGGCAAAGTCGCAAAGTCAGTCCACGGGAAGACTCAAGTTGTTTTAGCGGGGCAAGAAATAGATTTCAGCCCTCCCTACGCACGTGTGACAATGAGAGACGCGATTCTAGAAAACACTTCTTTTGACATCGACAACCTTGACGAAGATGGCCTGAGAAAGGCGTGCAAACAACTTGGAATTGATGTTGATGCATCCATGGGGCGCGGGAAGCTCATCGATGAGCTTTTCGGAGAAAAGTGCGAACACAAATATATCCAACCGACATTCATCACAGATTACCCCGTTGACATGTCTCCCCTGACAAAAACACACCGTGACAAGCCCGGCTATACCGAGCGGTTTGAGCTCTTCATCAACGGGACAGAGGTTGCAAATGCTTACTCAGAGTTAAATGACCCTATCGACCAACGTGAGCGTTTTGAGTCTCAAGCTCAACTTGCTGAGCGAGGTGACGATGAAGCCATGTTCATCGACCAGGATTTTCTACGCTCTCTGGAGTTTGGCATGCCTCCTACAAGCGGAGTTGGAATAGGGATCGATCGTCTTGTGATGATGCTCACAGACCAAACTTCAATTCAAGAAGTTCTCCTATTCCCTCAAATGCGACCAGAGCAATTCTAACCAAGAAATTCAATTACAAAAAATGGCTATTCCTTCATCAGATCAAATCATCGTCGTTCTAAAAACGATTTTCGACCCAGAAATCCCTGTGGATATTTACGAATTGGGGCTCATTTACGAAGTGAAAATTTCCGATGATGGCGCGGTTTTAATTGACATGACTCTCACATCTCCAAACTGTCCGGTGGCGGAAAGTATGCCTAAGGATGTCGAAGACAAAGTGGCGGCAATGGATGGGGTCAAAAGCGCAAAGGTTGAAATTGTCTTTGATCCACCTTGGACACAAGATATGATGAGCGAGGAGGCAAAACTTGAGTGTGGATTCCTATGAAAGCATCTGACTCAAAGTCTCCAACGCGCGGCATAGCTATTCTCGGTTCAACTGGGTCTATTGGTACCCAAGCTCTCGACGTCATACGAGAACAAGCTGAGGTCCTTCATGTTGAAGTCCTTTCTGCAGGAAAAAATGCTGACCTTTTAATTGAACAGGCATTAGAGTTCAAGCCTAACGCAGTCGTGATTGCAGAACCATCGTTGAGAGACAAGGTCTTTGATGCGCTAGCTGACGAGGGTATTAAAGTCTACTGCGGAGCTGAAGCTCTCAACCAAGTTGTTGAAATGGAGGGTATCAACATGGTCCTAACCGCTCTTGTTGGTGCAGCTGGACTTGGGCCCACTTTGAGTGCAATAAGGGCCGGAAAGCACATCGCTCTCGCGAACAAAGAGACGATGGTTGTTGCAGGCGAGTTGGTCACCGCAGAAGCGCGCAAAGCTGGAGTTGACATTCACCCTGTTGACTCCGAACACAGTGCAATTTATCAATGCATTGCTGGTGAATTTCACAACCCCATCGAAAAAATCGTTCTAACAGCTTCTGGGGGTCCTTTCAGAGGTTTCAACGCTGAGATGCTTGCGGGTGTGACCAAGGCAGATGCGCTGAAGCATCCAAACTGGAGCATGGGGGCAAAAATTACGATCGATTCTGCTTCAATGATGAATAAGGGTCTTGAGGTGATTGAGGCGAAGTGGCTGTTCGATCTGAAAAAAGATCAAATAGAAATCATCGTTCATCCTCAATCAATCATACACAGCCTTGTTCAATTCGAAGATGGGTCGATGAAAGCTCAAATGGGTTTGCCTGACATGAAGCTTCCCATACAATATGCGCTTACGTATCCGAGAAGGTTGAAGAATACGTTTCCGCGCTTCAATTTCCTAGACTACCCTTCTCTTACGTTTGAACAGCCCGATTTTAAATCGTTCAGAAATCTCAATCTCGCATTTGATGCTTTGGCCAAGGAGGGGAATGCTCCATCTGTTCTCAATGCATCGAATGAAGTTGCCGTAGCGCGTTTTCTGAAGGATGAGATATCTTTTTCTCAACTTCCTGACGTGGTAGAGCACGCTCTTAACAGGGTCAGTTACCAATCAAAACCCGACCTCCAATCGCTTCTAGAATCAGACAAAGAAGCAAGAGCAATCTCCTTGGAGTTTTAACGAAAGATGTTTGACTACATTCTGACTGAATCAGATCGTCATGATGTCTTTTTCTTTTGCATCTAACACTTCTTCTACCTTCTTCGTATATGAGTTTGTCATGTCCTGTACCTGGGATTCCCCAGTCTTGTGCATGTCTTCGCTCAAGCCATCTTCCTTTGCCGATTTAAGCAAATCATTTGCGTCTTTTCGAGCATTGCGAATAGAAACTCTGGCAGCCTCTCCTTCGCTCCTTGCTCGTTTGCTTAGCTCCATTCGTCTTTCTTCCGTAAGAGGTGGAACATTGATAATCAGAACTTCACCATTGTTCATCGGGTTTAAACCAAGATTCGCATTGATGATACCCGTTGAAATGGGATCAAGCATGGGTTTTTCCCAAGGCTGAACCACAATCGTTCGAGCATCTGTCGTGTTGACGTTTGCTACTTGACTGATTGGCGTCATGGTTCCATAATAGTCAATTTTTACTCCCTCTAACATTGAAGGATGAGCCTTCCCTGCTCTAACTTTTCTGAGTTCTGCGGTCAAGCGATCCATCGCTTTGTCCATTAAATCTTTGGCTTCTTCGAGAGCCATATCTAGAGCTTCTTGCATATCCTTCTTGATTAGATGTATATCCTACCTTACGACTGTTCCAACTTTCTCGCCTTTTGCGACTCGAAGGAGGTTACCTGCTTTATTCATATCAAAGACAACGATAGGAACGTTGTTTTCGTTGCATAAGGTGAAAGCTGTCATGTCCATGACTTTGAGGCCTTTTGCAAAAATCTCATCAAAGCTAATTTCATCATACTTCGTTGCAGAAGGGTCTTTCTCCGGATCTGCTGTATAAATTCCATCAACTCTGGTGCCTTTTAAAATCACATCTGCATCAATCTCTACTGCTCGGAGAGCAGCGGCAGAATCAGTTGTAAAAAAGGGGTTACCGGTTCCTGCACCAAAGATGACCACCCGGCCCTTTTCAAGATGCCGAAGAGCTCTTCTACGAATAAACGACTCTGCGATTTGCTTAATCTCAATGGCTGTTTGCAAGCGTGTATCGACGCCAATTTGTTCTAATGAACTCTGCAGAGCCATAGCGTTAATCACCGTCGCGAGCATTCCCATATAGTCGCCTTGAGTGCGTTCCATGCCACCTTCTTCAGCTTGAACACCACGGAAGATATTGCCGCCACCTATCACGATGGCAACCTCTACACCGGTGTTGACCAGATCTTGTATTTCACTTGCATATTCAGCAAGTTTGCTGTTGTCTATACCAAATTGCTTGTCTCCCATAAGAGATTCTCCACTCAGCTTAAGAAGGATTCTTTTGTACTTCATTTGAAGCGCAATATCGGTCAAAGAAAATACGCTACAAACAAAAGAAGGACGCTACTGCGTCCTTCTTTAAGTTTTGTTGTTGTTAGGGAGAACCCTCAATTCACAAATAAGTTTATCCCAGTGCAATCCTACTAAAGCTCTCAACTTTCGCGCCTGGGCAAGTTGAAGCTACATATTGAGCAACTGTTTGCTTGTTGTCCTTAATAAATGGCTGGTTGACCAAAGTTACCTCTTTGTACCATTTGTTGAGACGACCAACAGCAATCTTGTCGGCCAATTCAGCTGGCTTTCCTTCTTGAATCGCTAAGTCTCGTGCAATCTCCTTCTCTTTTGCAATCAAATCTTCAGGAATTTGAGATTGGTCTACTGCAACTGGGGCCATCGCTGCTGCCTGCATAGCAACATCTCTACCAACTCCAGAGTCAACAGATCCACTAAATCCAACAACGGTTGCCAAGCGGTTTCCAGGATGGATATATGAAGCTACTGTCTCTCCACTGATGACTTTAAATCCACCAATTTCAATACGCTCTCCAATCTTTCCTGTTTCATCAATGATTTTATCTGCAACAGTCATGTCTGATCCTGGGAATTGCTTTGCAAGCAAGTCTTCCTTTGACTCACAACCATCAGCAATCGCTAAGTCGAGTAAAGTCTGTGCGACAGAGATGAAGGCAGCGTTTTGCGCAACGAAATCTGTTTCACAGTTCAACGACATTGCAATTCCAGTCTTTCCATTCGAGCTAACGCCTGAAAGAATGACTCCTTCACTTGCCTCGCGGTCGCTGCGCTTGGCAGCAACTTTTTGGCCTTTAAGACGAAGAATTTCTACGGCTTTCTCAATATTTCCTTCGGATTCTTGGAGTGCTCTCTTGCAATCCATCATCCCAGCGCCAGTTTGAGTACGAAGCGCTTTTACTTCAGCAGCGGTAATGCTCATGATATTATCTGTAAAAGTGGTGGTAGGTGATTAAGCTTTCTTCTCTTCAGAAGCAGGCTTTTCAGTTGAAGGTGCAGCTTCCTTAACAGGTTTTTTAACCTCTTTGGGAGCTTCTTCTGATTTTGCTTCTGGAGTAACTTCAGCTGTTGCAGCTTCTGCTTCTGACTCTTCTTTGGCAGCCAATGCTTTGGCAG
>DDJR01000048.1:94092-135626 GCA_002339135.1 Flavobacteriales bacterium UBA2619
TGGCAGCCAATGCTTTGGCAGCCAGTTCTTTTTCAGCTTCCTCTTTAGCAACCTTTCTAGCTTCTGCTTTTGCTTCTGCTTCTGCCTTTTCTGCGTTACGCTCATTTAAACCTTCAGCTACAGCTTCGGCAAGTGTCCGCGTAATTAAATCGATTGACTTCGTTGCATCATCGTTCGCAGGGATTACAAAATCAACTGGTCGAGGATCACTGTTTGTATCAACAATCGCAAAAACAGGAATCTTGAGGTTCTTTGCCTCTGCTAAAGCGATGTGCTCTTTTCTAACGTCTACAATAAAGATTGCTGCTGGAAGACGAGTCATGTCGGCAATAGAGCCCAAAACCTTGTCTAGCTTCTCTCTCTGACGGCTCACTTGAAGACGCTCACGCTTTGAAAGAATAGCAAGCGTACCATCCGCCTCCATCTTGTCAATCTGAGTCATCTTGCGAATGGCCTTTCGGATCGTACCGAAGTTCGTAAGCATACCACCAGACCAACGTTCAGTGATGTAGGGCATGCCGATTGCCTTTGCATGAGCAGAAACAATATCCTGACCTTGCTTCTTTGTAGAAACAAAGAGGATTTTCTTTCCGCTTTTTGCGATTTGCTTCATTGCAGCTGCAGCCTCGTCGATCTTAACGATACTTTTATGCAAGTCAATAATGTGAATTCCTTTCTTCTCAGTGAAGATATAAGGCGCCATATGTGGGTTCCACTTGCGCTTTAGGTGGCCGAAATGAGATCCGGCTTCGAGCAATTGCTCAAAATTAGTACGAGCCATGTTGTTAGTTTACTTTCCTAGTTTAAAGCAATCCCATAGTAGCCACGTTGTAATGCGAGTCTATGAAATTTGGATGCTAAACAAATTATAAAAAAATGAAGACGTGTCAGGCGACAGCCATTAACGTTTCGAGAATTGTTCTTTCTTACGAGCTTTCTTCTGTCCGAACTTCTTACGCTCAACCATACGTGGATCACGAGTTGTAAGACCTTCAGCTTTTAGAGTTGACTTGTTCTCAGGATCTATTTCAATAAGAGCCTTTGAGATTGCTAAACGTATTGCTTCTGCCTGACCCGTGATTCCTCCCCCTGCAACGTTTACCTTAATATCGTATTGACCAGCTGTTTCCGTAAGTTCGAAAGGCTGATTGATCTTGTACTGGAGTGTCCCTGTAGGGAAATACTCCTTGTAGTCACGCTTGTTAATCGTGAATTCTCCCTTTCCTTCTGAGAGGTATAGGCGAGCTACTGCGTCTTTCCGACGGCCTGATGTATTAATTACGTCCATGCTTCAGATTAGTGATTGAAAGTTAGTGTCTTCGGCTCCTGAGCTTCGTGCTTGTGGTTTGGCCCAACATAAACGTGCATGTTGCGGAAAAGTGCGCGCCCCAATGTGTTTTTTGGGAGCATTCCTCTTACAGCTTCTTCAACCATAGAAAAAGGCTTTCTAGCCATGACCTCAGCTGCTGTACGAGTACGTTGACCACCTGGATAACCCGTGTGACGTATGTACGTTTTCTGTTCCCACTTTTTTCCAGTTAGCTTGATCTTCTCTGCATTGATTACGACGACGTAATCTCCGCAATCAGCGTGAGGAGTGAAATTAGGCTTGTGCTTTCCACGTAGAAGTTTTGCAACTTCTGAAGAAATCCTTCCCAGTGTCTGCCCTTCAGCATCTACTAGTAGCCATTTTTTATCGGCATTCTCCTTGTTGGCGGAGATTGTTTTGTAACTTAGAGTATCCACGGCGAGTATGTTGCGTATGCGATTTTCCCCAAAATTTAGGGGTGCAAAGATAGCTAACAATGTGGATAACCAAGACTTTTAGGTGGACAAAATTTACTTTTTTCCATTCCTCTGTTTCAATTCTAAATCGTAACTGCAGATAAACACATGCTGAGTCCATGGGTCAGGCGTGTGTTTTTCTCGCTCTATTTGGTAACCCATAGAAATCCAGCGACGTTTTGAAACTTTGTGTTTTGCAAGAATCCTGAACCTCGATCCGCTGTGATAGAAGCCTTCTAGAGATGGCTTTGCGAAAATTTCTGAGGAGATGGCAATCCGCATTTTTTTTGACACCTTATAATACAATGCCGGACTTAATCTGACGGTTTGTTTGATGTCTGGTTTTATCTGATACTGAAATCGAAGGGACATCGAGATGTTAGACGTGATTGGATGTTTGTATTTAGCGGATACTGCAATACGGCTTAGGGTCTGAAATGAAAAATCCTCCGCTCTCGACGCACCAAGTCGGAAGGCTGAACTGAGCTTCCAGAATGGTGAAATTTTTCTGGAAACGGAGAGGTTTGCAAAGGCTGACCCGAGTCGAGAGGCGTCATAGTCTAACCGGGCTTGGGCTTCTGAAGACACCTCCAATTGATTGGAGAGTTTTTGAGACAGAGATATGCCAGACCATGTACCATAATCTGTCCACTGACCAAACACCGACTGAGTACAAAACAAGACGGCGAAGGCTGCGATCTGAAGTTTTGCCACAATATTAATACTCGTCATAGATGAGGAATGGATCTGAGAGTACTACATCGTCTCTGTCTTCAATCTCAACCTCTAAATAAAAAGCGATTTCAGGAAGGGGGCTTGCAGTAGAAGAGGTGTCCTCGGAATAAACATACAGTGTATACTTCCCTGTTCTTAACCAGTTAAAAGAAAATTCACCATCTGGGTTTGTGTCCACATTGTCATCCGGACTTGTGTTGTTGCCATAGACGATGTGAACTTTTACATCTGAGGCTGCAATCGTGTCAACAGTGGATGCTGGGTTGTTGATTTGGACTCTACGGATAAGGCCAACTGAGCCCTCTATAGAAGCGCTGCCTCCCTCGCCGGGTGTTTTAAGGCAAGAACACAGGGCAATTGTCGCAAAAATGAACGTCGTGAGATAATGGATCGTTTTCATAGGTGCTAAATTACATTCAAATCGTAACTTGCTCTCGCTTATGCACAATATTGATTCAATCCACAATGTAACGACCCTTCCGCTGGGTGAAGGAAGATTAGAAGTCGTTTGCGGTCCCATGTTTTCTGGAAAAACGGAAGAGCTGTTAAGACGAGTTCGGCGAGCTGTGATTGCTCATCAGCCAACTCTGATAATTAAACCTGCGACAGATACCAGGTACGCCATCGACCAGGTCGTATCTCACGACAAGAACGCAATGCCTTCTAAAGTTGTGAAAAACAGCCGAGACATCTTAAATTCTCTTGAGGTCGATGGCCGGATGGCACTCGTTGTCGCAATTGATGAGGCCCAGTTTTTTGATGACGAACTGCCTGATGTATGTAATGAGCTTGCAAACAGGGGTTTGCGGGTGATTGTTGCTGGATTGGACTTGGATTTTACTGGAAAACCTTTTGGATGTATGCCTAAACTTCTCGCCTTGGCTGAGGAGGTGACCAAGCTCCATGCTGTTTGTATGGAAACAGGTCGTGCTGCTCATTTTTCACATCGAATTGCAGGGGGGGACAACACTGTTGAGCTGGGGGAAAAAGATCGATATGTTCCGCTTGCAAGACATGCCTTTGTGGTGTTCCGGAAAAAAGAAAACTCAAAGTAATTCATGTTAAAAAACACCCATGTTACGAAGCTAGAGATGGACTTGGAGGGTGTTGCGAGAAATCTTCAACGAGTTCGCGAACGCATTCATGGCAAGGGTGTGATTTGTGTGTTAAAAGCATTTGGATATGGAACTGACGACATCGCTCTTGCGCAACTGTTGCAAACAAAAAAAATTGATTATTTTGCTGTTTCTTTTGCAAGTGAAGGGGTTCGATTAAGGAATGCAGGAGTGAAGTCTCGGATTTTAATCCTCAATCCAGACCTCAGCTCTTTTGATGTTCTGAAGGAATATTGTTTAGAACCTACGTTGCTGTCGATGGAGCAGATGAGCTCTTACGTTCATTGGGCTGAGCAGAGTGGAAATGTAGGTTTACCTGTTCACATCAACATCAACACGGGGATGAACCGCCTGGGGTTTGATCCGGCGGATCTGTCAGAAGTAGAGAACATGATTGAGAGCAATAACATCCATGTCGCTACTGTTTATTCCCATTTGGCGGGTTCTGATGAAAGCTGCTTTGACAGCCAAACAATCAAGCAATTTGAACTGTTCGAAAAAGCCTGTTCAGCGTTTTCTTTCGCGTTTAAGACACACATCTTAAATTCTTCTGGGATCGCTAGGTTTTCTAAACACAACTCGGATTACGTGAGAGTCGGTCTTGCTTTGTTAGGCATCGATGAGTCGCGCAAAGAATGGGGCCTCGAACCATCTGTCAGCTTGAAGACAATCGTCACACAAGTGCGACGCGTTGCTGCCGGTGAAGCAATAAGTTATGGTTTTACAGATTCTAAGTCACATGACAGAGATGTTGCTTGGCTTCCTGTGGGCTATGCCGATGGTTATCCACGTTCCCTCGGAAATGGAGTGGGGTGCGTCTTTGTTGGGGGTGAACTTGCCTTCACCGCAGGCAGGGTTTGCATGGGACTTGTTGCCATAGATGTAACGGGATTGGGGGTTGAGTCAGGAGATGAGGTGGAGATTTTCGGAAAGAACCTTTGTGTGATGGAGCTGGCTGAGAAAGCTGGAACAATTTCATACGAATTGTTCACACGGATTCATACAAGAGTGAACAGGACTTGCTTGTAGAAAAAATGTTGTAAAAGAGCAAAGCGCCATTCTTGTCGAATAACGCTTCAGCTTTTCCATTGTTCATTGGACTTAATGTCAACATCACTCAACATTAATTTTTATAATCTCCATCTAAACGTTCACAGAACCACAAAGGTTGTCCCGTCAAATGTTAAAAATTGCTTTTGACTCTTTTTTAAAAGCTGACTAGGGGTACACAGGTTTACCTGAAAATTTATAGCTCATTTTTACCATCCACCAATACATCACGGGCACAAGCACCAGAGTTAGAAAAGTCGCAAAAGTAAGACCGTAAATAATCGCCCAACTCATTGGTTTCCAAAAAACGTTGTTGTCTCCTCCGATATAAATGTGCGGGTCATATGTCGTTATCAGGCTCACGAAGTCAATGTTGATGCCTATCGCAAGCGGAAGTAACCCTAAGATTGTTGTAATCGCTGTAAGCAGGACTGGTCGAAGCCTGGTTTTTCCGCCCTGAATAACTGCCCTGACAACCTCGCCAAACGGAAGCAAAGAGCCTTCTGGCAAGTCTTGCTCGATTCGATAGCGCTCTCTCACGATGTTAATGTAGTCGAGGAGAACAATGGCGTTATTCACGACAACGCCCGCAAGTGAAATAATGCCAATCATCGTCATAATGATCACGAAGTCCATTTGGAAGATGACCAGCCCCAATAGAACTCCAATGAGAGAGAAGAACACACTGAAACCGATAATGAAGGGTGTTGTGATACTGTTAAACTGCGCAACAATAATGAGGAAAATGAGGAATAGCGCGACCAAGAGTGCTTTCGAGAGAAAAGCCATCTCTTTTGCCTGCTCTTCCATTTGACCTGTGAACGAAATGTTTGCCCCTGCGGGTGAGTCGAACTGGGTAAGAGATTGTTGCATTGAAGCTACAATCTCATTGGCGTTGTACCCTTCAAGAATGTTCGAGCTCATCGTAATGACTCTGTCCAAGTCCTTACGTTTCATCATATTGAAAGTCGAGGCTCTGCTAGAAGTAGCTACGGCGGAAACAGGAACTTCCTTGATTTGTCCGTCACTCTGAGATCTGAAAATAATTTTTTGATTCATCAAAGCTGATGCGTTGTTTCGGTATTGATCTGAGAAGCGAAGGTTGATGGGATAGTCATCCTCTCCATCTTTAAAAGTTCCTATTTCTCTTCCAAAAATAGCTGCTCTCATCGTTGAACCGATGTCGCGTGTGGAGAGTCCGTAGCGACGAGCTTTGTCTCTGTCAATGTCTATTGACATCTCTGGCTTACTCTTGTTAATGTCGATCTTCAGGTCTTCTACACCAGGAATAGATTCTTGGTTGAGGTAGTAGCGAAGAGACTCTGCTGTTGCAAGGAGAATGTCGTAGTCATCTCCGCTGATTTCTATGTTTATCGGTGGAGCCTGGGGTGGGCCGTCAGAGTTTTTTGTAACAATCACATTTGCATCAGGATAGCCTTTTAAATCTTCTCGAATGGCATTTAAAACCGAGACGGTTGAAAGACCCCGTCTCTTTTGATATTTTACAAAACCAACAGCGATACGGGCCTTGTGAGGTGTGTTCCCTATTGTAGCGCCTTCTGCTGGATCGCTTGTGCCGTTACCAACTTGAGCTATGACTGAGTTTACGATGAATGATTCCAATTCTCCAGTGTCTGGGTTTTCGCGTTTGAATTGTTCGTCCTCAATCACCTTGAAAACTCTTGCTTCAACATCTTTTGTGACCACATTCGTGATTTCCAAATCGGTTCCGATGGGCTTGGAAATAAAGATGTTTAGATATTGAGGTTGATTTTCAGGGAAAAACTCAACTTTTGGCGGGAAAATCCCCATCAAAAGGAAAGAAAATGCCATGAGTGCGAAGGTGCCAAAAAAGAACACAGATGGGCGACGGCCTTTCAATATATAGGACAGCATTCGCTCATAGGCATTTTCGAGATATGGAAGGGTCTTTTTTTGGAATACTGCCGTAGTCGGGGCAAGGACATACGTGTTAAGCAAGGTTAAGAGTCCCGCAACAATCAGAATGTTTCCAAGAGCCGTGGCGCCAAGCATCAACATAAGAACGCCTATGGAACACAGGGAAAGCATGATTTTCCAAGTTCGTTTGATTGAGGTTTTATCCTCCTCAATCTTCATGAATACCGCAGTGAGGACGGGGTTAATGACCAAGGCCACAAAAAGAGAGGAGCCTAAAACAATCATCAGAGTGATGGGTAGGTATTTCATGAATTCACCAATGATTCCTGGCCAAAAAGCGAGGGGAGCAAAAGCAGCTAGGGTGGTGCATGTTGAGGCAATAATAGGCCAAGCCACCTCCCCCACTCCATACTTTGCGGCATCGAATGGTGAGAACCCTTCAGACATGTATCGATAAACATTTTCAACGACCACAATTCCATTGTCCACGAGCATTCCAAGCGCCAGAACAAGGGCGAACAGCACCATCGTGTTGAAAGAAATGCCTAAAACGCCTAAGATCATAAAGCTCATAAACATGGAGAGAGGAATCGCCACGCCCACAAAAATTGCATTCCGCAATCCTAGAAAAAACAACAAGACTCCTACCACGAGAAGAATTCCAAAGATGATTGAATTTTGAAGCTCATCAACTTGGGAGCGAATTGCGTCACTTTGATCTGCCGTGATCGTGACGAGAACGTCTGGTGGCAATACTTCAAGCTTGGCCAAAGCAATAATTTCATTAATTCTGTCCGAGGCGTCAAGTAAGTTTTCCCCGGCTCTTTTTACAATGTCAAGCGTAACAACAGGCTTCGAATATTCGCGGGCATAACTCTCCTTTTCCTTCTCTGCAAATGACACTGTCGCGACATCTCTAACATAAATAGGTCTCATGTTTTCAGCCTTGACAATAACTGACTCTATGTCTTGCATAGATTGAAAATCACCACTTACTTGAACGTTTCGACGAATGCCGTCCACCAAAAGGTCTCCACCCGCAATGGTTAGGTTTTCAGCAGCCAGTGAGCTCGCAATATCGTTGAAGCTTACCTGCATCGCTTCGGCACGCAAATAATCAAACTCGATTTCTACTTCAAAATCAGAGGCTCCTCTAATATCTACTTTTGATATCTGGGGAAGATCCTCAAATTTATCTTGGAAATACTCGGCAAATTGCTTGAGTTTTAGAAGTGAATAGTCTCCCGAAAGGTTAACATTCATCATCGGCATCATTTCAGAGATGTTCAGCTCCGAAACACTCGGATCTGCCGGCAAGTCTTTCGGGAAGTCCGAATCTGCCTTGACCTTGTCAACAGCATCTTTTACTTTTCGCAATGCTTGTGTTGGATTCACATCAAATGTAAATTTCACATCAATGGTACTGAAGCCTTGGCTGCTCGATGACAGAATCTCATCAACTCCTGAAATGGCATTTATCTCTTTCTCTAGCGGTCTGGTAATCAGCTTTTCCATGTTTTCCGGGCTGTTTCCCGGGTACGCTGTCACAACAAAAATTTCAGGAATGATAATCTCCGGGAAACTCTCCTTCGGAACAGTGATGTAGCTGTAGAGTCCGCTGAAAGTGATGAGCGCAATGAGAACATAGACCGTGGTTCTGTTGCCAATACTTAGAGAAGTTAATAAAAATTCTCTGCGGGATTTTGGTTTGTTACTCATCCTATCAATTGATTAAAGTAACCTGGGCGCCATCCACAAGCCGATCTCCCCCTCTGCTTATCACAAGGTCTCCAACTTGAAGACCTTCAGAAACAAGAATCTTGCCCTCAGAAATGATTCCTGTCTTGAGCTCGCGTTTCATAGCCTGACCCTTTGACATAACAAAGACAAAATCATTCCCTTCTGCATCTTGAGACACAAGTGAAGATTGAAGTGTAATTGCTGAATCCAATTGCAGATCAGTAATCCAAACTGTGGCGACCATGTTGGGGATGAGGTTCTCTGTTTGGGGCAAGTCAACAGTGATGTCAATGGAGCGATTGGCTGGGTTGATAAATGATCCAATTCTTCGAAGCTGCGTTTCAATGGGTTGAAACCCGTTGATTTCAACGACAACTTTTCCGCCCTGCGCAAGTGAACTAATGTAGTTGTCACTTACCATCGCTCTGATATAAAGATCGCTCAAATCAATCACTCTAACTACCGGCATCGGAGGGGAGGCAAGCTCTCCTTCCTTGACAAAAATCCGGTCTAAGACACCTGAAAAAGGAGCTCTAACAACTGTTTTTTCAATGGTTGCAGCTAAGGTCTCTAATGCTCTTTGTATTGACTCAACGGTAGATTTTGCCTGTAAATAATCTACTTCTTTGCCGATTTTTTGAGACCAAACCCTTTCCTGTCGCTCAAACATCTCCTTGGCAAGGCTTAAACTGTTTTCTAGCTCCGCTTTATTTGCAATTAAAACACCATCGTTTATTTTTAAAATCGCATCTCCTTTTCTGACTTTGTCGCCTTCTTGAAGAAAAATCGAGGCAACTGATCCTGCAAATTCAGGAATGATCAGGGCATTTCTGTCTGTTTCAATGTTTCCTTGAACAGGGAAAGAATGCTCAAAAGAAGTTAAAGAAACTTCTGTGGTGCCGACTAAGAGGTTTTGAGAAACCGCATCCGGAGCGGAAGGTGATGGCTTCTGATCACCTTGCTTCGAATCAGAACAGCTCATTGCTAATGTTGCAATCAATAAAATGGCGAGGGGTTGTATGGGAATCTTCATTGTTGAATTGTCGTTGTTGCAGCAAGAAATCTTGAGTTGGCGTTCAGCAGTCTAAGTCGAGCGCCTACGAGAGATCCTTCGCTGGAGAGAAGTTGGTTTCGAGCTTGATTAAGTTCGAAGCTGCTTTCAACTCCTTCAATATGTCCAAGTTGAACATGTTTAAAAATTTTAGAGGCAAGATCAAGGCCCGTCTTCGCTTCTTCTATGCCATCTCTTGATCTTATAAGTTCTGCGAAAGAAGCGTCTTTCTCCAGATGGGCTGATTGAGATGCCATTTCATATCCTGTTTCTGCCATTAAAGCCTGTACCATCGCTTTTTCCCGTATGTGCTTTCCCTCAAAACTGCCAAACACGGGCATGGACATTTTAAATCCCAAAAGCTGGGTGGGGTACCACTTTTCAGATGCGTCGAAGAAGTTAAACTCATCTCTTTGTGCATTTTCTGAATTTGAATAAAATGCTGAGATAAGCGGCAATGAAGATGCTTTTTTTGCCTTGACGTTGAGCTCTGCAAGCTCTAACATATATCTGCTTTCTAGGACCCGCGGTAAGTCTGTGACATCGCTTTTTACGACGGTGTCAAATTCTGTTTTAGAAATTTTTGAAATCAGGCCAGCCATGCTGTCCGTAAGCTTGACTTCTTTGTCAACAGGCAATCCAATTTGGAACAACAAGAATGCGGTGGTCAAATCACTCTGAAGAGCGGCATTTTTGATTTCGTTTTTCAACGTGCTTTCTGACAGTCTTATCCTGTCCACATCGTGTTCTTCAAGAAAACCTGCATTCGCTAGGGCTTGTGTTTCCTCAAGTGTTCGTTCTAAAATGCTGAGAGCCTCCCTCAACATTTTTTCGTTTTCCAAAGACGCTAACGCTGTGTGGTAAGCTGTAGCAACAGACTTAACAACTTCGATCGAAGTTCTTACGGTCGCAATTTGTTTCGATTGTTCATAGACTTTCGCCGCTTGACTGGCTACAATATAAGAACCGCTGAAAATCAATTGTGTCGCCGTAAATCCTACCGTTGCTGAGTGTTGGGTGCCAAATTGCAGCTCTGTAATTGCATTTGGATCTGACGGAGGTGCGTTCATGCCCACTCCCGTTGCTTCACTTAGATTGTACAGGTAGTTGTTTAAATAATCTGGGAAGCCAAATGCATCTGCGGAAGCGACCTGTGTAGGTATTTCAATAAAATTGTTGTAATCCGCTGTTGCTGAAATATGTGGCAATCCCGCAGCAAGTGTTTGCTTCACTGTTCTGTTCGCCTCTTCTTCGTTAAGTCGAGATAGTTTTAAAGAATACGCATATTCAGCGGCCAACTCCTGTGCGTACTCAAGCGAAAGTGGTGTTGTGACTTGAGCCCGTATTGAAGAGGTGACTAGCAATAAGCATAAAGCAACCACCAAGGCGTTTGCGTTGTTGTTTTTCAAGATAAAGATGGTTTTAAATGCAATTTATGGGTATGTGCTTTTCGTTTTCTTCGTGGCAAAGCGGCGGCAAATTTCGCTATAAACTTCTCAGAAGTGATTCTATAAGCTGTTAATTTTCCCCCATAAATTGTTGCAATCTTGGGTGCGCGCTTTTTATCGACATGAAAGGTCGTCTCCCGTGGACGTGAAAACGCTTTTCCTGAAGCGTGAGGGAGCACGCGTAAACCTGAAAATGATTCTACAAGTTCTTCTCTAGTTACGTCTTTAAATTTAGGAAAATAGTGCGACGCTACTTGACAGAGATAAGTTTCTTCTTCTGGCAGAGGAGCCACTTTTGAGGGGTCCCCCACGTAGACTGTTTCAGTTGTCCCTACCATTGTTTTGCCTTGCCAAGGCATCACAAAAACTGCACGCTGATCTTGGGGAGCCTCGACATAATACATGCCCTTTGGTGCGGGCTCGTCTATCACGATGTGAGTACCGGCTACAAGATCGAATTCACGCTTGGCGGGAATAGGGGTTACTTTATCTAAAATTGCATTCGCCCAAGGTCCAGCCGCATTGACGAGAAGTCTAGCTTTGCAACTGTGCGTCGTTCCGTTGAAAGAGTAAGCAATCTCGTTCACGTCCTCTCCTGGCACCGCTGATAAAAATTCTGCTGGCATCTTGAGTTCCGCTCCAAGTGATTTCGCCGATTCCATCACTGCCTGTGTTAACGCAGCATCGTCTGTGGCGCCATCTTTGTATGTGTAAACTGCCTGAAGGTTTTCAAGGGAAATTCCATCGAGTTTGCTCCATTCAGAGTCAGGCACTTGTTCAAACCGAGCGGCAGGTTTAAACTTTCCCAAGGCTGCATACAATGAAAGCCCTGCCCTTATTTCCCATGGCCTGCGTCGTGTATGCTTGTAAATCGGAATGAAAAACGACTCAAGCCGAACAAGTTGTGGAGCAATCTCGAGGAGAAGAGATCGTTCGGAGAGGCACTCGAAAACGAGTTTTATTTGGCCTGACTCGAGATAACGAAGTCCACCGTGAATCAGTTTGCTTGACTTACTCGATGTGCCATGAGCGATGGCTGTTTTCTCCAAAACAAGGACGGAATATCCAGCGGCTGCAGCTGATTGAGCAATGCCTGCACCGTGAATTCCTCCGCCTACAATTACCAGATCGTATGTCATAAAAGCATCTTTTCTACTTCCTTGGTTTCAATGAATCCCACTCCCCGTTTAATTAAACCTAACGCTACTTTGCGCGAAACAACTTCGTAAACAACCCATTCCCAATTTCCTTGCCAAAGTTTTGAATCATCCTGAGGCAGAATTTGAATGTCTGCAAAAAGGTAGTCTGGAGAGAGCTTTTTAGAAATTTCTGCACACGCACCATCATACCTTAAAATGACCCAACCCGTTTCCTTGAATCCGATGTCCTGCGCAATCTTGACTGCGTCAGCGTTAAAGCTGATAAATACACATTGGTCCAGCACTGGTCTACATGATTCATGAAGTCTTTGCACACAGGTTTCCAGACCGTGATGGTCAATCGACTTTTGTTTTAATTCTACAAACGCCTTCACGCCTGGGTTTGCTTGAATCCAAGCCGCCACATCTTCCAGTTCGCAAATGTTATGGAGTTTTGGTTGCTCTTTGAGCCCACTTCGCGTGATGTCGAATACACTCCGGTCTAATCCTGTTGTTCGTTTAAAATTGTCATCATGAAGCATGATGGGGGTAAGATCCTTTGTGAATTGAACATCAAATTCAACCATGTTTGCACCAGCCTTGACTGCTTCATTCAATGCCTCAAGTGTGTTTTCTGAGTATTTAGAAGCGTACCCTCTGTGTGCGACAATGTTCACGGCTTTACGAAAGAGATTTCTTAATGAGCATTGCGTCTGCGTGATTTGCTCGGGTCACTTTAAGACGTGGTTCATCAGCCATCGCTCTGTCTATGGCCCATTCTGCACCGGGATTTCTGGCCCAACTTCTGCGTGCGATGCCATTGTTTACATCCCAGTGTAACATCGATTTTAAACGTCTTTCAGAATCCGGCGAACCGTCTAAGAGCATCCCAAACCCCCCATTAATCACCTCTCCCCAACCGACGCCTCCTCCGTTGTGTATGGAAATCCAAGTCGCCCCCCTAAATCCGTCTCCAATCACGTTCTGTATCGCCATATCAGCTGTAAAGGCAGACCCATCATAGATGTTCGATGTCTCCCGATAGGGAGAGTCTGTTCCACTCACATCGTGGTGGTCGCGCCCTAAAATAACGGGAGCGGTTAACTCACCAGAGGCGACCGCATCATTGAATGCCTTGGCAATCTTCATCCTTCCCTCTGCGTCAGCGTAGAGTATTCTTGCCTGTGACCCAACGACCATTTTGTTTTCTGCTGCTCCGCGAATCCACTGTATGTTGTCACGCATTTGAGTTTGAATCTCTTCTGGAGATTCTAGAATCATCTTCTCAAGGACTTTGCAGGCGATCGCATCTGTTAAAGTCAGATCGGCATTTAACCCACTTGCGCACACCCACCTAAAAGGTCCAAATCCATAGTCAAAACACATCGGCCCCATGATGTCTTGCACATAACTTGGATAGCTAAATGAAAGACCATCTTCAGACATAATGTCTGCTCCAGCTCGACTTGATTCTAGGAGAAAAGCATTTCCATAATCGAAAAAATACGTTCCTTTGGCTGTGTGTTTGTTAACAGCTGCAGTATGACGTCTTAATGTTTCCTTCACCAGCTTTTTAAACTGCTCGGGGTTTTCAGACATCATGGTATTTGACTCCTCAAACGACAATCCCATCGGGTAGTATCCGCCTGCCCAAGGGTTGTGAAGTGAGGTTTGGTCTGAACCAAGGTCTATGTATATTTCTTGCTTGTCAAACTCCTCCCACACATCCACAATGTTTCCTAGATAGGCATAGGATACCGCTTCCTTTAAGGCGACAGATTGACGCACGCGTTCAGAGAGCTCAACAAGATCTGTGATTACATGGTCCACCCACCCTTGCTCGTGGCGTTTGTAAGCTGCAGCAGAACTCACTTCACCGCAAACCGTAACACAACCCGCAATATTTCCAGCTTTGGGTTGAGCTCCGCTCATGCCTCCAAGGCCTGATGTCACGAACAGACGACCCGCTAAAGAGCCATCTCCACCATTCTTTTCTGCAAGTCTTCTGCCTGCATTGAGGATTGTAATTGTGGTTCCATGAACAATTCCTTGGGGGCCTATGTACATGTAAGAACCTGCAGTCATTTGACCATATTGACTCACTCCGAGAGCGTTCATGCGTTCCAAATCGTCTGGGGAACTGTGGTTGGGGATGACCATGCCATTCGTTACGACAACTCTGGGAGCGTCTGGGTGTGATGGAAAAAGCCCCATTGGATGGCCAGAAAAGATGGTGAGGGTTTGGGAAGCGTCCATCTCGCTTAAGTACTGCATGGTGAGTCTATACTGCGCCCAGTTTTGAAATACCGCGCCGTTTCCTCCATAGGTAATCAGTTCCTGAGGATGCTGTGCCACCGCTGCGTCGAGGTTGTTCTGAATCATAAGCATGATTGAGGCAGCTTGCTGACATTTTGCAGGATACCAATCTATCGGACGGGCCTTGATTTCAATATCAGGCATCAAACGGTACATGTATATTCTTCCGTAATTTTTTAATTCCTGAGCGAATTCTGGAGCAAGAACTGGGTGATGGACCTCCGGGAAGTACCTGAGGGCATTTGCTAAAGCCAGTTCTTTTTCAGCTGCAGTGAGGATGTCTTTCCTGACTGGCGCGTGTGGAACTCCCATACTTGGTGTTTTTGCAGGAGGTAAGACAGCAGGGATTCCCTGGGTAATCGAATCTTTGAACTTCTCTAAATTCATTTTTTTCCTTTATTTCTATAGGTTCCAGTCTTTTTATCAAAACCGTATGGACAGAGCTTACATCCACTTTCACAGCATTTACCACGCTTTAAATGGTAGGTTTCTGTGAAGACAATGAAGCCCTCATCAGTTGTGTAGAAGTCTTCAGGATCTAGGTCTTTTGCCATCGCCACAAATGTACGATTGTGACTACCTTTGGACACCAACTACAACATCTTTATGAGCGACTTCCTAACGCATGAATGCGGCATTGCGCTTCTAAGGCTTAAAAAGCCTCTCCAACACTACATTGACAAGTACGGAACGGCTTTCTATGGGTTGAATAAAATGTATCTCCTGATGGAGAAACAGCACAATCGCGGACAAGATGGTGCCGGGATTGCAAACATTAAATTGGATGTAAGCCCTGGGAAAAGATATATTTCAAGAAAAAGATCTGTGGACTCCAAGCCTATTCATGATGTCTTCAAGAACATCATGGATCGATTTGCTAGCCTCGACGCAGATCAGCTTGCCGACGCGGATTTTCTACAAGAAAATTTTGGGTTTACCGGTGAAGTTTCTCTGGGGCACCTCCGATATGGGACCTATGGCGGAAATGACATTGAAAATTGTCACCCGTTTTTAAGACAGAATAACTGGCGAACAAGAAACCTTGTCGTAGCCGGGAATTTCAACATGACGAATGTCGACGAGCTCTTTAACCTTCTCATTGAAATAGGCCAACATCCCAAGCAAAAATCTGATACAGTTACCGTCCTTGAAAAAATTGGTCATTACTTGGATGTGGAGAATCAGGTTCGTTTTGATGCGCTTAAAGCTGAGGGATTAAATCACCAAAGCATTTCAGAAAAAATCGCGGACACTCTAGATCTCGAAGGTGTCTTAAAGTCTGCAGCAGAGGGTTTCGATGGTGGTTACGCGATGTGTGGCATGCTTGGACATGGTGATGCCTTCGTGTTGCGTGATCCAAATGGAATACGACCTGCCTACTGGTATGAAGATGATGAGATTGTGGTGGCAGCTTCCGAGCGACCTGTCATTCAAACTGCATTCAACCTCACCGCTGACAAAGTTCACGAGGTCGAGCCTGGTCATGCTTTAATTATCAAACGAGACGGAACCACCTACATGCCGCGTATTTTAGATCCAGCGCCTCGTACAGCTTGTAGTTTTGAGAGGATTTATTTCAGCCGAGGCAACGATATCGAGATCTACAATGAGCGAAAAGCTTTGGGAGAAACAGTCGTTCCTAAAATACTCGAAGCGATTGAGCACGACCTAGACAATACCGTTTCAAGCTTTATTCCCAACACGGCTGAGGTTTGTTATTACGGAATGATTAAAGGGTTAGAAAAGTTCCTGAACAAAAGTAAAATTGCACGCGTAAAAGGACTCGGCTCTCACCCTTCTGATGAGGAGATTGAAAGCATCATGAACGAGCTTATTCGCACTGAAAAAGTGGCGATTAAGGATGCGAAGTTGAGAACCTTTATTACACAAGATTCTTCTCGAGATGATCTCGTGGCCCACGTATACGATATCGCTTATGGCTCCATCATTAGAGGCAAAGACAACCTCGTTGTGATTGATGACAGCATCGTTCGCGGAACGACATTAAAACAATCTATACTTAAAATTCTTGACCGTCTCGGTCCCAAGTTAATTGTGGTCGCTTCCAGTGCTCCACAGATTCGCTTTCCCGACTGCTATGGCATCGACATGGCAAAAATGAATGACTTTATTGCATTCAGAGCGGCTGTTGCTCTTTTGAAAGATCGAGGCCTCGACAATGTCCTGAACGAAACCTACGAAAAATGCAAGACAGAGCTGAGGAAGCCTTTGGCAGAAATGCAAAACCCCGTGACCGCAATCTATGATCCTTTTACCGCTGACGAAGTTTCTGACAAAATCTCGGAGCTACTCACCCCGAAAGGCATGAAGGCTGAGGTAAAAATCATCTTCCAAACCATTGAAGGGCTTCACAAGGCGTGTCCAAATCACACTGGAGATTGGTATTTCACTGGAAATTACCCTACACCAGGCGGACGCAGAGTGGTCAATCGTGCCTTTGTAAACTACATGGAAGGAAGCGACAAACGCGCATACTAACTTCTGAGGTGTTACACGAACGCACAGGGTTGATTATAAACACGTGTTCTAAGCTTATTCTACAATCAGTTGTTTTGTTGAGATGTTCTCTAGCCCTCGCATAGACGTTGCTGTATATACCCCTTTCGCCCAAGAGCTGACGTCTATCACTCCAGAATTTATCCCCGATATAAGCTGCAGCGTTTCGATTAAACGACCTGTGATGTCGCGAATTTGAATTGCGTCGATTGGATTGAATGTCAATGCCCTGCTAGTAAAAACAAATTGGACTTTCGAACTCGCCGGGTTGGGAAACATTGAGAAGTCAGTTTCTGTCTCTATATGTTGTAGTTCATCCACAGCGACAAGGTAAGATTGAAGAATCTCTGTATAGTCTTGTGTTGCGGTGTCTTGACCTTCTATGACCTGAAAATGCGTGTGAGTGACCATGGGAACAACCGTCGTTCCAGCGTAAAACATGTCGAGATCTATTAAATACGTTACCTCTCCCGTTGCTTTTGCATTGTCCACAATGACTCTTGATATTGAAAGCCTTGACACATCCTCTACATGCACTCCTCCGGGAAGGTCAAGGGTTCCATACCCATTTACTTCACTCGAGACGACTCCTGATCGATGTGTTTCAACTCCAAAAATATTGAGCACATTCTCAAAAGTATCTGTCCATGTTTCCCCAAATGAAAATGGGTATGGAAAATAAATTTCTGAATCAGAATAGGCATAGCTTACACCTCCTTCTACCCCACCGTAATACTCAAAAACATCGGGTCCGTAGTTGTAGTAGTACTGAGCTCCTCCTGATTCTAACATCCAGTTAGCGTTGGGAAAATCATCTTCAAATTGAGAGGGTGATGAAGACAGTATCTGCCCATTGTAAGAGTTCACTGTAACAACCGAACTGTAATCCCAAGCCATGTTTTCTCCCGCCGCTCCCGCTTCTGAGAAATTTAACACACCCATGGTAAAACTCGCCCCCGACTGGAAAGATGGAGCAAGCAATGTTTGGGCTTTCGCATGGGGAAACGAGATAAATATTGAAACCAAAACTAAAAAAACCAAAGGGGGGTTTGTACTTTGAATCATCTTATTTAATTACATTTGGAGGCGTAAAATACAACTGTTACAGCTTTTATGATAGAGTTTATATCTCAACCTTGGGCTTGGTACATTGCCGGACCAGCCATTGGACTTATGGTCCCACTCCTTCTTTTTTTTCTGAATAAATCCTTCGGAGTGAGTAGTTCTCTGAAGCATTTGTGTGCCATGTGTGCCATTTCTAAAGCTGACTATTTTCAGTACAATTGGAAAAAAGAGAGTTGGAATTTGCTTTTTGTTTTCGGAATCTTTCTCGGCGCTCTATTCGTTACTAAATATTTACCCGCGAATGAACTTGTGGGGATTTCTGATGCTACAGTTACAAAAATGAGTTCCTTAGGCATCACCGATTTTACAGGCCTGATGCCCTCGCAAATATTTTCATTCGACCAGCTCACAAATACAGCCACTCTGATCTCTGTGATTCTTGGTGGGTTTCTTGTGGGATTTGGAACGCGTTACGCTGGAGGATGCACATCGGGTCACGCTATTATGGGTCTGAGCATGTTGAACCTCGGCTCACTTGTCGCTGTTGTCGGCTTCTTTGTTGGCGGACTCGCTGTGAGTTGGTTGGTTTTACCATTTATTCTTGCATCACTGTGAAACATTTATACGCTCTGTTACTTGGCGCTCTTTTCGGCGGAATACTTGTTAAAGCTGAAGTCCTTTCATGGTTCAGAATACAGGAGATGTTCTGGTTCCAAAGTTTTCACATGTACGGAACGATCGGGAGTGCGGTTGCTGTGGGAGCCCTTTCTCTTCAAATATTTAAGCGTTTTAAAGCCACATCTATGTCAGGCGATCTGATCGATCCTGCAACTAAGAAGTTCAATAAAAAAGGGAACTTACTAGGCGGAATTATTTTTGGATGCGGCTGGGCTTTGACGGGCGCATGCCCGGGGCCTCTTTTCGCGCTTGTTGGAAGTGGCTACGGAATTATGCTAGCGTCAATCTTGTCCGCAATGCTTGGGGTTTGGTTCTACGGCACGGTTAGGGGAAAGCTCCCTCGTTAATCAGAAAAAAGCAAAAAACAAGTGCGATCAGCAAACTGTACCAAACGATGAAAGGACAAGCAGCACATCAGCGACATTCACATAGCCATCGCCATTGACGTCGTTCGTGCAATTTGAAACACAGCCAAACTCACCTAGAACCTCAAGTATATCGCTTACTGACACCACCAAATCACCATCAACATCTCCAAGACATGCCGAGTTGAACTCTTCAACGCAAGCGCTAAATAGGGAGGTCATCGTTGTTTGCAGGCTTGTGTTAACGACGTCTGTAACTTGTGAAATACAAACCATTCCATTTGCTGACCCTATCCAATGCACTCTGAGCAATGGCGTGTGTACGATGTTTTTAGGAATCGATGAGCCGTCATAACTTAGAGAAATCACATCTATACCTCCGGGAACATGAGATGGATTCGCTGAGTAATCTTCCGGATCAATGAGGTTTGTCGTTTGTGAAATCTGCACACCGTCAAATTCAAGTTGATAAGCATAAATTCTGTTGTCAGGGTTCAGAACATGAACATCGAAGTACTGCTCTTCCCAATTGACATCACCGATGGAAAACTCAACATTGTCAAATGGATTGAGAACGGCTACTGTGGGAAAGTCACAATGGTTGTGAACCCCTGAACTGTCTGGATGCGCGTGAGCGGCATTCCAATACTGACAATCCGCAATCGTAGCTGCATCGACAACGTTAATCAATCCATCTGAATTGATGTCGTTGCAAGTCGTAAACGGAATGTCTCCGCCCAAAACTCCTTCTGAAAACAATTCGGCATCCGTTAAATCTTGGTCGAAATCTCCGTCAATGTCTCCCATCAAAGTAGCGCCTCCGCATTCTCCAGCACAGTCAACAAGAGTTGTCCCATAGGCTTCTCCTGAACAATCTGTGAAAACAGGACAGTCTGTAAGAATTGCAACTTCGTATCCAACACTTCTGTCGATCTCGATACACACGACTCCCCAGTTGTTTTCTGTATTCATTTCATATCTGCCCAGAGCATCTGGTGCATAATCCCAATTTACCCTGACAACAAGGCGGTACTGACCATCAGGCACATCTGTTACGTCTATCCACTGACAACTAAGGCCGCTTGAGTAGATGTCGCCACAACCTGCCGTGATGCCCATGTTAGAACAACCATACTGTGCTGAACCTCCACCGCTACACTCCAAGTCCATCACACAGAATCCGTTCTTAAAACCTACAGGAATAAATCCACCATCCATGTCGAACAGGTCGTATTTTGCATACCCATCATAATGCCAATGATTGTGGCATTCCCCCCACTCAAATTGTTGTGTTTCATCATTGTTGGTTGTGGTTCCAATATAATAGTCAAGCGCGCCGATGTTTTTAATATGTGTCGTAAATCGAATGATTTGTCTCTCCCCAAACCCGTTTAAACAACCTTCATCGATGTAACAATCTGTTTCCTCTACCTGCATCGTCGTGGCGTAAAGAGAACTTGTTATTGCATCTGTTACAATCTCCAAATCTGGACCCGTGCACATGGGGTCACCTTCATAAATACAAGTGCCATTGTCAATTTCTGCAGCGGGGTTATAATTACAGGCAGAAGAATCCGTACAGCCAGTTGGTGGGCCTACAAATTCAAATGACCAGTCAAAGCCTCCACAGCTTTCATCTAATGATGCGAATCTGACCCAAACCTGTTCTCCTCCAACCAACAGCGCTGTAATCGCAGCCTCTTCTCCACAACCGCCTTCAAAGTCATCGTAATAAATCGAACCCTCATTGGTGTTGTCGAAATTGTTCATGTTGCAATAATCATAAATATAAAGAACCGTATTGCACTCTGCACCACAGGAGTTAAATGAGTACATTCCATTGACTGGCGGAGTAAACGTATACCAAAAATTATCCAATTGCTGGTTGATGACTGAGGAGTAATCTGCGTCTGAAATCACCACAGCATCATTGCAAGTCGTCCCTGGAGCGCAGTCAAACATGACGATATCTTGGTCCCCAAAATCTCCCCCAGTTGCGACTTCAACAGAGTCAATTAACAACGTAAAAGTCCCTGTTCCATATCCACAACATATCCCATCTCCATAGCTGTCATCTATCACAAACTGCAAACAAGTAGGCTCGCCAGTATTCAAAATACAAACTGAAGCTGAATAGTCTGTTGCGCTCGTATTGTAAGGTCCGCCCGTTAACAAAACCCCTGAAGCATCGGACAAGGTCCAGGTCGTCTCTCCTGGGTAGTTGTCCGTTAATATTTGTACCAGAACCTCGGACTCTCCTTCTGCACATTGTGCTGAAATAGAGGTGGGGTTAGACACGGAAAGAAAGAGTATCATTCCAGAAAAAAGGAGAGAGTATATGTGCTTCATCGAGATCAATTCTTGGTTGTTAAAATTTAGAACGCAAAAAACAAATGGAAGGTTGCTTGAAAAACAAGCTTGTTGCTCTGCGCTTAGCCCGCGCACACTTGACCGAAGGCGCCAAGGATTTGTAAAAGATCGCCCACCGTTACAGCTCCATCAGCGTTTACATCTTCTGTGCAAAAGGCGCCATAGACACACGCGCCTGAGTCCACATTCGCCCAAGCGATATAATTAAGAGCCTCTGAATCAAGACACCCCGCGAACTGACAAGTGCCGTCATCATCGTTTGCCGCTGCGTCATAATTTGACGCACCTGGGTAGGTGCATCCAGAGACAAGAGCAGGTGGAACATAATCCAGGTTTCGAAACTCTTTAATCACATTGGGTCCACTTCCTGGGTAACTCCCTCCATTGAGCGCCATGTATACCGCTCCCGTTATTGGATTTACACACACGTCTCTGACGCGCTGGTTGAAAGAAGAAAAGTATTGCTCTTCAGAGGTCACCGATGTGCCGTCTGCATTCAAGTGCATAACGCTAAGTCTTTCGTATTGCCCGCTTAAGCCTCCAAGTACTGAGAGAAGAATGCTGTTTTGCCACTCTGGAATTGCAGGATGGTTGTAGTATTCCATGCCGTTTACTGCTACACAAGGGGTCCAGGTAAAAACAGGCTCTGCTACATTGTTTGCGTTGCAGTAGGAGTTTTCACTTGATGTGTTGCACACACCCTCGACATTGGGCCAGCCATAATTTCGGTTGGGTTGAATGAGGTTAAGTTCGTCATTCGTGTTTTGACCATGTTCCGAACTGTAGATGACACCGCCAGGTCCTGCACATATTCCTTGTGGATTTCTGTGGCCATAGCTATACACATAGCTGCCTGGGATTGGGTTGTCTGAGGGGACGGTGCCGTCTAAGTTGACCCTCAATATTTTTCCCTTTAAAGACGCTATGTTCTGAGAGGAAGCGCCCCCATCTCCCGTGTCGCCGGTAGTCATAAGCAAGGTGTTGTCGGGGAGAACCAGCAAGCGACTTCCGTTGTGGATTCCTCCTGCTTGCAAACTCAAAAGTTGTTGTTCGTTAACCAGTGCGCTGCCGTTCCAATCAAACGAGCTTAAGTACTCTGTACCATTGAAACTAGAGCCTGAGCAGTATACCAGATAAACCTTCGGGGTGTTCGTCCAATCTGGATGCATGGCCATGCCTAACATTCCGGGCTCTCCTGATCCTCCGTTCATCACAGATTTTGAGAGCACTACTGAGGAAGATCCCGTTTCAGGATTGATGCGGGTCACTGTTCCTTGTCTGCTTGTCACCCAAACGTGGTCGTCTGGGCCCCACAAAACTTCCCAGGGAAGGTTGATCCCGGATATGAGGGTTGTTTCAGTTAAAGTCGTAGAACCGACTTGATGGGTTGATTGGGCAAACGAATTGCTCCAAACCAAACAGCCAAAAAAAAGGCAGGAAATAAATAGAAAATTCTTCATGTGAACTGGTAAGATACGTATTTAATTGAAAAAAAAAATACGACATCTGGTTCTAGCGTGTTGAAAAAAAAGTGCAATCTGTTTTATTTCAAGCAATCACAAGTGTAACTTTCAATGGAAACGAACTGCTTGGGTTGGTTTTATGGAGAAAACTCCACTCCACTTTGTTTGTTGCAGAGCATCACCATTTCTGACCTGCTTCATCTTCCAAGTGTGTTCGGTGTAAAGTGCTCCAGACGATTTAGTGCGTCAGATCGTTTTGAATTTGGCACAAGACTTGCATCTTTGTAAAAACACTCTCAATTACATTCTTATGAATCTCAACTCTAAACAATCGTTCATTGCCATTGTCGTTTTGGCGGTAATTTGTCTTTTTCTTGGAATTCAGCTTTTTGTAGGTGGAGAGAAGTTTGACGAGTTGTCTGGTGATTATGGTCGGCTAGAAATGGACAAAGAGCAGGTTGTTTTCGATTTAGAAAAAATGAGGTTTTCTTATGACACTCTTGAAATTGAAAACTCCATGATGCTCGCGGAAGTCTCTGCTCAACGAGATAAAATTGACGGTTTAATTACAAGTGTAAAAAACGGAAACTGGGCACTTGGCAAAGCCAAAAAAGAAGCGTCAACATTGAGGGTGATTATGAAGGGGTACATTGCAACCATCGATTCGATAAACCAACTAAATCAAGCCCTATCCCAAGAAAATACTGAGATGAGAGACCGGGTGAAAGAAGTCCAAGGGAGAAATGAAAAACTCGAAGAGCGACAAGAAAACATGGCGCAGATTATTGAGGTCGGAAGGGTTCTTCAATGTACAGAAATAAACGCTGTGGGGATTCGTATTTTATCCTCTGGGAGACAGCGTGAGACGACAAGGGCAGATAGAGTGGAAATGATTAAGGTTTGTTTTACGCTGCTTGAAAATAAGATTGCAGAATCCGGAAACAAAGTCCTCAACCTTCGAATTACAGACTTAGACGGCAACGTCTTGTTGTCAAACAACGAAGGGGAATACAGCGCGACCAGAAATATTGATTACGCAAATGACAGGTTAGATGCTTGTGTCTTCTACTCGTTGGATCTAGAAGTGGGCACGTTAGTTCCCGGAGAATACACGGTTGAAATATTCGAACAAGATGCGGTCATTGGAGCGAGCACGTTGCCTTTAAGGTAACACTATTTCGCTTTTGGGACTCGATTCTTTCGGTGAAAAAGTTGTGAGCTACAGATACAAAGTCTGAGACCATCCCCTGGCCTCTTCAGCTGAAATTAGGCTGATGAAACAAACAACCGTAGAAATTGGAAGAGCTGGTGAAGACCTTGCGCAAAAGTATCTGTCGTCCTTGGGATATAAAATCTTAGAGAAAAATTGGAGGTGGCGCAGATGTGAAATTGACCTCATCGCACTGCATGAAGATCAGGTGGTTTTCGTTGAAGTAAAAACACGGGGGAGAGATCAAGGTGAACAAGAGGCCGAGATCTCACATGGCCAGAGAACAAGAATCATCAATGCGGCACATGCGTTTTTATTGAGCAACCGGTGGATTAAGTTTGAATCTAGGTTTGACCTTGTCAGGGTTCGAAAGACAAATAGATCTTGGTCATTAGACCATCTCAAGGGAGCTTTTGAAGTTGTGTAAATCTTAGATGTATGAAACCGAGTGATGTATCTTTGCTGCTCAATATATCATGTAAGATGAAAAAACCAACCGGTTCAGGCCGCCGAGGAGGCGCCCGAAGGACCAAACCCGAGTCTCAGTCGTTTCTCCCCAAACGCAAGCTTTCTCAAAAAAGCGCCAAAACTTCTGAATCAGAAAAAACAAGCACTGCTGAAGAAAGCAAAGGATATCCCAAGTCTAAGCCTGCTGGAAAATATGGCGCCAAGGGGAAAAGCATAATTAAAACAAGAAGCGGAAGTTACAGACCTGACTTAAGGCGCAACAAGGTTGAAAAGCGCCAACCGTTGCCCGATTCAAATGCACCAATGCGACTCAATCGTTATGTGTCTCAAGCTGGAATTTGCTCAAGACGAGATGCCGATGTTTTAATCGCTGCAGGTGTCGTGAGTGTGAACGGCAAGGTTATAACTGAGATGGGGTATCGAGTGAGCCTCACTGACAAGGTGCAGGTTGAGGGCGATACAATTAAAGCCGAAGCAAAAAGATATATTTTATTAAATAAACCTAAGAACTTCCTGGCAACAGACGAAGATCCTCAAGGCAGAAGAACGGTGATGCAGCTCATTCGTGGTGCTTGTAAGGAAAGGGTTGTTCCTATTGGAAGAATTGACAGAGACACAACGGGACTTTTAATGTTCACGAATGATGGAGAGATGGCGAAAAGACTCACTCACCCTAAAGTGGGTGTGAGAAACCTTTACCATGCCAGCTTTAAAGAAAAAGTAAGTCAAATTGATTTAGACAAGATGCTTGAGGGGTTTGAGTTGGATGGAAAATTTGTCAAATTAAATAAGGCGAGTTTCGTGAAAAGCGACCCCAGAGAAGTAGGCGTTGAGATTCACTCTGGAAGAAACCGAATCGTTAAAAGAATTTTTGAACATTTCGGTTACAAGGTGACCAAGCTAGACCGCGTGATTTTTGCCTGTCTCACAAAAAAGAACCTTCCCCGTGGCCATTGGCGACATTTATCAGAAGAAGAGATGAGCATACTAAGAATGACAACCTAGACGTTTTACTGAATATGTCAGACAGCTTAGTAATAATTCCTACATACAACGAGAAAGAAAACGTTGTCAAAATGCTAGAAACAACAATGGCTCTTGAGCCCTTGTTCGATGTTCTTGTGGTTGATGACGGAAGTCCTGACGGAACGGCTGAGTTGGTCAAGTCTGTTGCTGCAAAATTTCAAGGCCGGGTTTTTATTCTTGAGCGTCAGGAGAAACAAGGTTTAGGCACTGCATATATCGCTGGATTTAAGTGGGCGTTGCAAAAGAAGTATGCCTATGTTTTTGAAATGGACTGTGACTTTTCGCACAACCCCCAAGATCTGATTCGATTAAAAGCGTCTTGTGTTGCAGGGGCCGATGTGGCAGTTGGTTCACGAAATGTGCAGGGTGGAAAAGTTGTCAACTGGCCCCTCGGAAGAAGGGCAATAAGCCTTGGCGCATCGATCTATGTTAACCTGATTTTATGGCTAGGCGTGTGGGACAGCACTGCGGGATTTGTGGCGTATCGAAGGGGGGTATTAGACGCAATCGATCTTGATGCGGTTGAATTTATAGGATATGCGTTCCAGATAGAGATGAAGCTCCGAGCCAAACGAAAGGGGTTTACAATTGTCGAAGTTCCTATTACATTCCGCGACAGGGTTCTCGGGAATTCTAAGATGAGTTTAGATATTTTTAATGAAGCCTTTCTCGGTGTGTTAAAAATGAAAATTAGCTTGAAAAAATGACCGCTAAAAAGACATTGTTCCTTGGAGCTCATATTGTAAATGAAGGGAAGGTTGTTGTGGGGGATGTGCTCGTCGTTGGTGACCGAATTGCGAAGATTGTAGAGCGAAATCATGGCGGGAATTTCAGCCCAATAGATCTCGAAAATGCTGAAAAAGTTGAGTCGAGTGGGTTTTGGCTTATGCCTGGATGTATTGATGATCAAGTTCATTTTAGAGAGCCTGGACTAACGCACAAGGCAGAAATTAAGACTGAATCAGCTGCAGCTGCAGCTGGCGGAATTACTTCATTTATGGAGATGCCCAACACGGTTCCGCAAGCTTTGACTCAAAGACTGCTTGAAGACAAGTATGAGCGGGCAGATGAGGTCTCCGCTGTAAACTACAGCTTCTTTATGGGCGCAAGCAATGGCAACATCTCTGAAGTGCTTAAAACTGACCCGGCAAGGGTTTGCGGAGTAAAAGTCTTTATGGGTTCCTCTACTGGAGACATGCTTGTGGATGAGGAAAAAGTGTTGGAGGGGATTTTTAAAGAAAGCCCAACGCTTGTCGCAACTCATTGTGAGGAGGAATCAATCATTAGAACCAACCTTGCCAAGGCTCGGGAGAGATGGGGGGAAAATGTCCCCATGGACCAGCACCACCTGATCCGAAGTGCTGAGGCGTGCTACAGAAGTTCGTCAAAAGCGGTTAAGCTGGCTACGAAATTGGGAACCAGGCTTCATGTTTTGCACATTTCTACAGCCAAGGAGTTGGATTTGTTTGATGGCTCTTTGCCACTCTCAGAAAAGCGCATTACCGCAGAGGCCTGCATACACCACATTTGGTTTACTGATGCCGATTACTCAAAAAAAGGAACCTACATTAAGTGGAATCCAGCGGTTAAAACACTGGAAGATCGGGAGGCGATCAGGGCGGCTCTTCTTGATGGTCGAATAGATGTTGTTGCGACTGACCACGCTCCTCACACGATTGAAGAAAAGAGCGGAAAGTATTTCTCTGCGCCCTCTGGAGGGCCTCTAGTGCAACATGGCTTGCCAGCGATGCTAGACTTGGTTCACAAGGGTAAAATAACTGTTGAAAGGGTTGTTGAGCTAATGTCACATCAGGTGGCAGAGTGCTTCAAACTTTCTGAAAGAGGGTATATCCGAGAGGGTTACAAAGCGGACTTGGTTCTTGTTAACCCAGATGCTGAATGGACCGTTACAGGAGAAAACATCATGTATAAATGCGGTTGGTCACCTTTCTCTGGCCACAAGTTCAAGTCACATGTCATAGGAACTTGGGTCAACGGAGTGAAGGTTTGGGATGGAGTGAACATCTTAACTCAGAATGGCAACCATGCCGGTGAGCGTTTACATTTTAACAGATGAAAAACATGAACAAGTGTCCATTCGCATCTGTTTTGATTCTGATTCTGTGGATGGGTGCCGTGGGATGTGCAAATGACCCCAGAGACAGGGTGGACGTAACCGCCCCCGAGGGTGTATTGACAAAAACAGAGTTTGTGAATGTTTTAGCTGAAATTCAACTTGTCGAGGCGGGAGCTAAAAATCGTCTATGGAGAAACGATGATGTCGAAAAGCGCTTAAAGGAGGCGTACAACGAAGTGTTCAGCAAACACAATGTTTCTGAAAAAAAGTTTACCGAGAGTCACCGCTGGTGGTGGAGCCACCCCGTCGCAATGAAGGGTGTTCTGTTAGAGGTGACAGAAAAAATTACTCAACTAGAAATTGAGGCGAGGTAACTTTCTGCTGTTCTAGATACCGCGTTTTTAACGGGTTCGTACGTCCACTTAACACCTTCTAACTCTAAAACTCGTTCTATTTTTGAACCGTCATACTTGATGACTCGCCTCGACATTTTCAGGCTGGACTTCGTTGCCAAAGCTCTCTTTCCTGTGAATTTTTCAATCAGCCAAAATGCCCGCCATACAAACGCAGACATCCAAGGCTTAACAACCCTAAATGGAGGCTGAACGTTAAGCGCTGTGGCGACATCGCACATGAAGCTTTTGTAGCTTAGGTTTTCTGAGTTGAGCAAGAATCTTTTGCCTGAAATGTGATTGTCAGCAAGCAATACGCAGGCCTTTGCAACATCGCTTGAAGAAACATACCCGCCTGAACCTGCTGGGTAAAATGAAAGCCCTGAATAAATTTGAGGGAAAAGCTCCGCTGAACTCCTTGAAAAATCTCCAGCACCAATGATGACTGAGGGGTTGACAACCGTGACACTCAGGCCCTCTTCTTGTCCCCGCCAAACTTCAAGTTCTGCAAGGTATTTACTTTTAGAATACCTGGTGACATCTACACCGTCTTCGAACGGCGTTTCCTCTTCAACAATTTTGTTTTCCTGCCTGCCTAAGGCAGCCACTGAACTAACGTAAACAAGGGTTTTTACCTCCTTAGCAACCATGGAGTTTACGATGTTTTTCGTGCCTTCTACATTCGTTTCGAAGAGCGAATCTTCATCAGAAGGGTGGAACGAAATTAAAGCTGCAGCATGAAAGACTCTTTTGCATCCTTCCATTGCAAACTCTAGCGAATAGGGGTCATTCAATTCTCCCTTCACCCAGGTTAACTTGTCCAAAGAAAGGCCCTTTGAAGTGATGAAATCCTCGGTAGAGGCAACGTCCGAATTGTCTCTGCAAAGCGCCTTTACTGATCTCCCCGAAGAGATAAGTTGTGAGGCCAACTCTCTTCCTACAATGCCTGTTGCTCCGGTGATGAAATCCATGGCCCCAAAGGTAACTATCTTTGAAGTTGATTTGGTTTAAATGAAGCCCCTAGAACACATACAAAACATTCTTTCCAGGCTTCCTAACGAGCCAGGGATCTACAAGCATTTTGGTGCGGATGGGACGATCATTTACGTAGGCAAGGCAAAAGATTTAAAGAAGAGGGTGAGCAGTTATTTTAACCGCAAGAATTACGAAAACAAAAAGACGCGGTTGTTGGTGAAGAAGATTGTAGACATCCAGTGGATTGTAACACCCACAGAACAGGACGCTCTGCTTCTAGAAAACAGTCTCATCAAAGAACACTGGCCTGTCTACAACATCTTGCTGAAAGACGACAAAACATTTCCCTACATCGTGATTAAGAAAGAGCGGTTTCCGAGGGTTTTTTCTACCCGAAGAGTAACGAACGATGGTGGGGAGTATTTTGGACCATTCACCAGCATTAAAAGCATGAGAACAGTGCTAGATCTCTGCATGAAACTTTATCCAATCAGGTCTTGCGCTCTTTCTCTCACTAAGAAAAACGTTGATGGGGGCAAGTTTCGCGTCTGTCTAGAATACCATGTTGGTAACTGCTTGGGGCCTTGCGTAGGACACCAGTCCGAAGACAATTATGATCTGAGTATCCAGTCGATTAGACATGTCTTAAAAGGAAACTTAGGCGTGGTCCGAAAAGTCTTGACTCATCAGATGGATTTAGCGGTGAAGGAATTGGCTTTTGAGCATGCTGGAGTGATTAAGTCCAAGCTCGGTTCGTTGGATAAATACCAAGCAAAAAGTACGGTTGTGCACCCCAAGATTGATGGGGTGGATGTCTTTTCAATCGTGGGTGATGATAGTTTTGCGTATGTAAACTGTTTGTTAATTGTATCGGGGGCGATTATTCGGGGGTCGAGTTTTGAGGTGAAAAGGAGGTTAGCCCAAACTGACGCCGAACTTTTAGAAGCAGCTATCCCTTTGATACGTGAAAAATTCAACAGCTCTAGCCGTGAAATATTTACCTCCATTGAAGTTCATGTCGCTCTGGAGAAAGTGGTTTTTTCAATCCCTTTAAAGGGTGATAAAAAAAGACTCGTTGAAATGTCTGAGCAAAACGCTCGACTGTTCATGAAAGACCGACAAAGACACCAAGAACAAATCGACCCTGAAGCAGCAACAGAAAGACTGATGGATACGATGAAATCTGATTTGCGACTCAAAAGTCAGCCGAGACACATCGAGTGTTTTGACAACTCCAACTTGCAAGGAACCAACCCAACTTCTGCGTGTGTGGTGTTTCGAAATGGGAAGCCTTCAAAAAAAGATTACAGAAACTTCAACATTAAAACAGTAGAAGGTCCAGATGATTTCGCCAGCATGAAAGAGGCCGTCTCCAGGCGATACGCCAGATTATACAGAGAGGAGGGGGAAGAGGGGTTGCCACAGCTGATTGTCATTGACGGAGGAAAGGGCCAAGTAAGTCATGCCATGGAGGCGATCGACGAGCTTCATTTGAGAGGAAAAGTTACCGTTGTGGGAATCGCAAAAAGGTTGGAGGAGTTGTTTTTTCCAGGTGACTCACTGCCCATCTATCTCGACAAAAGATCACCCACCCTAAGAGTGATCCAAAATATGAGAAATGAAGCACATCGGTTCTCATTGACCCACCACAGAAAAAAGAGAAGTCTGTCTTCAACCGCATCAATTTTAGATGGTATTCCTGGAGTTGGAGAGGCCACTAAAAGGAAATTGCTGATTGAATTTGGATCTGTTGCGAAAATTAAAAAAGCCAGCATTGAAGAATTAAAAAAAGTTTGTTCCGGAAAAATCCCACAACAAATTGTTGGCTTTTTTAAGCAAATCGAGAACTAGAATTTAAACCGAGCTCCCAATTTGTTGCCTCCTGCTGTTCGATAAGATTGGACAATGTCTGATACAATCTCAGAGGCTGGAAGAATGGTTTTAAGAAGGGCGGAAATTTGACCTATTTCCAGTTCCCCTTTTTCAAGATCTCCCTCAAACATGCCTTTTTTTGCTTTTCCTTTTCCCAATATTGCAGACAACTGCTCAGGTGTGGCACCATTTTGCTTGGCTTCTGAAAGCTCTCTAAACAAACCGTTGTGAAGCATTCTTACTGGAGTTAATTCTTTAAGAGTTAGCGTTGTGTCTCCTTCACCAGAAGCCAAGACAGCATTCTTAAAGGCAAGATGGGCTGAAGATTCTTCACTGGCTACGAACCGCGATCCCAGTTGCGCCCCTTCCGCTCCCAACACCATAGAGGCAAGCACAGATTTACCATCTGAGATGCCCCCAGCGGCAATCACAGGAATTGAACACGCCTTAGCCACAGATGGGATGAGGCACATCGTTGTTGTTTCCTCTCGTCCATTGTGGCCTCCGGCTTCAAACCCTTCTGCGACCACTGCGTCGACACCAGCCTCTTCTGATTTCAATGCGAACTTGACGCTGCTCACAACATGAACAACAGTAATTCCGTGAGCTTTTAATCTCGACGTGAACGATTTGGGGCTTCCTGCACTCGTAAAGACAATGGGAACTTGAAGGTCGATCACTGATTGAATGTGCTCCTGAACTGCGGGATAAAGGAGGGGGATGTTGACCGCAAAAGGAAGCGAGGTCGCCTCCTTGCATTTCTTAATTTGGTCTCGCAGGATTTCCGGGTACATGCTGCCTGCTCCAATTATCCCCAAGCCTCCAGCATTGCTGACTGCGCTGGCGAGTTCCCAACCAGCACACCAGACCATTCCCCCTTGTATGATGGGGTACTTGATCGCAAAGAGATCACAAACGCGGTTCTTAGTGTTTTCGGGAGCTGACATCTATAAGGGTGTTTACGTGAGGTTGTTTTTCTTCAGATAATGGCCTAAAATAGAAAGGTTAAGTCTTTTTTCTACGCCATGAAGTGGGTTGTTGTCAAATTCTTGTACGCCCCTTGCATGAAACATCTTTAAATCAGACAAAGCAGTCATTCCCTCTTCGTGGAATTCCAAATAAGAGCCCTCTAATTTCAATTCCCAGGGGAATTTACTCGCGGAATCTGTCTTCGATTGAACATTCTTGGATGCAATTTTTTGTGTGACTTCTTCTAAAGATGGTTTACGTGAATCTCTACATCCCAGCATTTGAGAGACGAGACTGTGGTCTAAAAAAGGTGTTGTGTAATCCGTGCCATTTCCTGAATGAAACGTGTGGTTGTCCCTTAAAAGAGTATCTACCATGTGGGTGTTCATTTCTAGCACAGACGCCTTGGATAAAAAAGGAAGTGAAAAAGCTGCTTTTCCCACGCGTAAAAGATCTGTTGCTGTGTAAAAGACCTTGTTTCGAGTAAGCGGTAGGTTGGGAGCCAGTTTCTTAATCTGACGGTCAAAAGTGATTTGGCGAGCCAAGGGATAGGTGTGCTCCAGATCGAAATAATTGCTTGCAAGTATTTCTGCAAGTTTGTTTGACCGTTCTCCCGGAGAGATGGTTTGTAAAAGTTTTCCTGCACTTTTCCTTAAGCCTCTTGGCCAAGCCGTGAGCCACCTGTGCTTCATGAGTTGGACAGCATCATCAAAAAGTGGGTGCTCCCCAAACAGTTCGTTGCCTCCAATTTCACTCACCACAGAAGTGTATCCTGCGGCTTTGGCTGAGGTTGCTACAAAGTAGCTTCTAAGGCCATGAAGAGAAGGGTGGTCCATTTGATCTATCGCCTCCTGCAGCTTTGCAGTAATGGTCTTTTGGGGAATAAAAACCTTGGTGTGATTCGTTGAAAAGTGTGTTGAGATCCTAGATGGAGCGTCTTCTGTCGGGGATTCTGAACCTTCAAACTCCAGTGAAAACGTGTTGACGGGGTTTTGCGACACCTGAGACATCGCAGCAGTTAAGGTGATTGAGTTTGGGGCACCTGATAAATAAATCGCTTGAGATTCTCCAGCCAACTTTGAGTTCACCGCGTTTAAAAGTGTTTCATCGATCGGTTGAATCCCTGAGGGGGAGATCTCTTTCGATGTTTCCCACCACCGCAGAACGTTGACTGTCTCATCCTGGATTTCGATGGCACATCCTGGCTCTAACAATTGAATTCCATCGACAACAGTGAGCGGTGCGTGAACAGTCGAGTAGCGCAAATAATCAATGACTGCCTCCGCATTCACTTTTCTAGGGATGAAGCCAGTGGCGAGCAATGTCTTGATCTCTGAAGCGAACAGAATGCAGCCTTTTTCATTCTCTGCGCACCAATAAATAGGGTTGATCCCAAACCTGTCTCTTGCAATGGTTAATTTCTCCGATTTGGAACACCACCAAGCAAAACAGAATTTTCCTTTTAACTTTTTAAGGGTGTGCTCAAGCCCCCAAGACCCCAAAGCAGAGAGCAATACGTTGTTTTCTATCGGAAATCCTTCACTTTTTAATTGGGTCGCAATCTCAAGCGAATTCTCTATCTCTCCACTTAAGGTGAGACAATCACCAGAGAAGCTTTCCAGGATGGAATCACCCGCAGCCCCCAAAGCTAGATTGCTTTCATCAGACCAAAACTCCAAGCCTCTGCTGACATTTCTTTCCGGACTTAGCGTCTTGGAAATGGTTTCTACTGCTTCTGCATCAGAAAAGTTTTCTAAACCATATATGCCAAAAATTTTTTGCATTTAAGCTTTTAGAGGGTCCCAACCTTGTGCTTTCAACTCTACATCTTGACCGCTTTTTGTAACCATAATGTGCTCTTTTGGATCTTCTGTCATGTGTCCTATGATAGAAAGTTTGGGGTGGTTTCTGATGTTTTCGAAATCAGTTTGTGAAATGGTGAATAGCAATTCATAGTCTTCCCCTCCGCTTAAGATGCATACTGTGGGGTCTAGGTTAAATTCTCGAGCTGTATCATAGGTTTTAGGTGCGATCGGCAGCTTGTCTTCATAGATTCTAACTCCCAGTCCACTTGCGGCCATCAGGTGAAAACACTCTGAAGCCAGTCCATCAGAAATGTCAATCATACTCGTGGGCTTCACCTTGATGTCTGAAAGTTCAGTAACAATGTCTGTTCTTGCTTCGGGCTTTAATTGACGCTCAATGATGTAGCTGTGTCCGTCTAACTCTGGCTGCGCTTTGGGAGCTTCCTTAAACACTTCTTTTTCTCTTTCTAACACTTGAAGTCCCATATAGGCTGATCCCAGATCGCCCGAGACAACGAGCAAATCGCCTGCTGAAGCTCCTCCCCTGGTCACCACCGCATCACCGTCAACAAGTCCAATTGCAGTCACCGCAAGAGTAAGTCCTGAAGGGCTTGTTGTTGTGTCTCCACCCACCAAATCAACTTTGTAAAGCTCACATGCTGTTTTCACTCCTTCATAAAGCTCTTCCAATGCCTCAACTGAAAACCTGTTGGAAACACCAAGGCCAATCACAATTTGAGTGGGCTTTGCATTCATTGCACAAACGTCACTCAAGTTGGAGATTACAGCTTTGTACCCAAGGTGCTTTAAAGGAACATAGCTTAAATCAAAGTGAACACCTTCAACAAGCATGTCGGTGGTTACTACCACACGTTTTCCCAATGGGTCAATGACCGCAGCGTCGTCTCCAACACCTAAAAGAGTCGACGGGCGATTTTTTGTTAGGTTTTTTGTTAGCTTACTGATCAAGGCAAATTCCCCCAAATCTTTTATTTCAGTACGTTCCATTTTTATGCTTCTTCTCTTACGTCACAAATAGACCCAACAAAATGAAGATCTAATTCAGCGAAAGGATGGTTAAAATCCATTTCCACTTCAGTCTCCGAGATGCTCACAACGACACCCACCATTTCATTTCCCTCTTCGTCGTTCATCGCGATGGCTTCACCTTCTATAATGTGTTCGTGGTCAAACTCTCCATCCAACTCAAAAACAGCTTTAGGAATCATCACAATTGCATCATCCGTGGTCGCGCCGTATGCTTCGGCACAAGGAACTAGAACTTCAAAAGGCTCCCCTGGTGCTTTGCCCATTAATTCTTTTTCCAGCGCTTCTAAAACCTCCTCCTTGCCTATGTAGAAACCGAAAGCGTTCTCTGCGTCGCATTCCTCCAGAACTTCTCCTTGTTCTCCGCCTTCATTTATTTCACTTAACACATACTCAATCTCCACAAATACACCTTCTTTTATAATTCTATTTTTCATACCGCAAAGGTCAGTCGTACTTTGCCGACATGCAACGACTCACCAACTCTTTTCCTGCAATTGTCTTTTTACTCTTTTTTCTTGCCGGAAGTTCGGCTTTTTTTTCGCAACACAATCTTCCGAACTTGCGCGAATATTCTCCAGAGCCCAGAGTGTTTATCCCTATGGGATGTAGAGATGTGGGACATTCCGAAGCACCCAGTGAACGGTTCTATCAAGACAATTACGACATGTCTGAATCTGTCGCTCGAAGCGACACGTTCGACATCGTCCAGTACGAAATCGATCTGGACCTAACTCAGTATAGCTTGCAGCAAATGGCTGCAAGGGCGGTTATCTCGCTCTCCGTTGTGGAGAGTGGAGCGACATCCATCTGGTTCGATTTAATCGGATTAACAGTCGACTCTGTTCGTCTTGACGGGGAAACCTCTGTTTTTTCACATGAAGATGGTCGACTCACTGTTCCTGCTCCTGGAGAGGTCTTTACCGCTGAAAACACGCATGAAATTGAGGTGTACTATGGAGGGCATCCTACCCAAGACCCTTATTGGGGAGGTGTGTATTTCGAATCTGAATATATCTATCACATGGGGATTGGCTTGACCAGTATTCCGCCCAACTATGGAAAAGTTTGGCACCCTTGCTTCGACAACTTTGTTGAAAGAGCAACCTACACATGGAACATTCGAAGTGCGGGTGGGATGAAGGCGCACCTGCAAGGAACATTCTTGGGAGAAACCTTCGAAGGTGGCGATACGCTCACAAGAAGCTTCACGTTAGAGCATCCAATAACCACCCACTGCGCCGCCTTTGCTGTAGCAAATTACACCGACAGCAATTTTGTTCACACTGGGGAGTATGGCGACATCCCTGTTCGCTTAACAGCCAAGCCAGAAGACATTAACCAAATGGCAAATAAATTCAGTGATGTCGGATATGCAATAGATGCTCTGGAGTACTGGTGGGGGCCCTATGCCTGGGAAAGGGTGGGTTACGTCTTAACCACTGACGGAGCTCTTGAAATTCCGACAAATATTGCCTACCCCAAGTTTATGATTGGAGAAAGCATCGAGGCAAATGGAGATTTGCTTGCCCATGAATTGGGTCACCACTGGTGGGGTGATCTGGTCGCGCCTAGTATTCACAACCACATGTGGATCAAAGAAGGTCCCGCAGAATACTCAAGTCATTTGTTCATTGAGTTTAAAGATGGGCACGAAGAGTTTGTGAAGCTCATTAAAGACAACCAGCAATTCGTGCTTGAAGAATGTCATCTTCAGGACGGTGGCTTCCAGCCTTTATCCCCAATGCCAGATGAGCATATCTACGGCAGACACACTTATTACAAAGGGGCTTCTATTCATCACAATTTAAGGGCCTACCTCGGAGACGAAACCTACAGGAATGCATGCCAAAATGTAATCGCTACACATTTCGACAGCCACATGGATGCACAGGTGTTTATGGAAACCCTGGAAGATCTCACAGGGCTTGACCTACACCCTTTCTTTGATGCCCAAGTCTTCCAGCCTGGATTCTCAACTTGGTTAATTGACTCAACCGCCACCACATTTGCGGAAGGTGGCTACGAAACAACACTTTATTTGAACCAAAAACTACGTGCGTGTTCTTTGTTCCACGAAAACGAACCCTTGGACGTCACGCTTTGGGATGCATCGTGGAATTCGACAGTCGCAAACATTCGTGTTGGTGGCGAATTCGATGTTGCCACCATTTCTCACCCCGATCCCTTTGTGCTTGTCGCTCTAAATGCTGATGGAAAACTGAATCAAGGAAGACTTGACAACACGTTATTCATCAATGAAACGACTGGGCTTTCAAGCATTCCGTGGGTTGAAATGAGGCTGGGGTGTGATGAAATCAACGACAGTGTTATCGTACGTCTCGAACATCACTGGGCAGCGCCAGACCCAGAGCCTACAGCGTTTTACATCGATGAAATAAGTGACACTCATTTTTGGACCGTCGATGGTTCTTGGGGGGATGAAGTTGAGGGTACCAACGACCTAGTTCTTGACGCTCGATTTTCCTATGTCGGAAACAATGAAGAGGGTTTGGATTTCGAGCTTTACAACGGAGGAGAAGAAAATGCATTTCTTGCTTGGAGACCTAACTCCGCTTCAACGTGGATTCAGTACCCTGATTACACTTGGCAAGCGGGATCTTTAGAAAACGGAAACGGTGTGTTTAGAGTCTCCTCGTTGAGAAAGGGGCAGTACGCATTTGCAAATGGAGACATCTCACTCACTGAGGCGGACTTGGCGTTTGAAAGCTCCTCTGCTCTTGCCTACCCCTCTCCTGCGCGAACAACCGTCACGCTTGATTTCAGAAACAGCAATTCCTTAAGCGGGAATCAACATCAAGTCGTCAAGATTTGGGATGTCACCGGGCGGTTTGTTTTTACAAAAAGCACGCATGACTTGATGCCCTTTGATGTGAACCTTGAAGGTTGGGCTGAAGGGGTGTATGTCGCGGTTTTATTCGAGAACGACGGGTTTGTCAACAGCACCCGATTTGTCGTTGACAAGTAACCGGTTAAACGGACTTACTGATTTTACGATTCCCTCTACTTCTCTCATGTATTGACGTTTGTCAAAATAAGGAGCGTAAGCATATCCTTCCACGGTGACCAGTCTTTGGTTGGGCTCATCATAGAAAGTAAGGCTGTAAAAAGGGCCACCCATAAAGTCGTTTTCCATTCTCCAAAGACCGCGAATTTCAGCTGCAAATCCTCCTTGAAATAAAATCTCTTCATACGAGGGAATCAGGCGTCTTTCTACCTGCATGTAACTGCCTTCGGTTGGGCCGCTCACGTATTTTTTTGTAAGCTCATCTCTCCTGTCCAGCAGGTGATTCAGGGAAAATTGACGTTCTCCTTGGTAGGGTTCACAGTGGATGAAAAAAGCCTCTTGCACATCGTGGTTGTCACTGCCTTTAAACCGGGTAAGCTGTCTGTCAATCCAAGTGAAAGCGGTGTCTATGCGAACAGCATAAGAACCTTTGGGCACCAAAATATCCATGCCCCAAACCTCGCCTATTTCTCTTTTGATGACTTCATCTACAGAAGCGCGGGTCACATAGGTCGTTCTCTTCACTTCCACATCGTGAAACAAGCTGAGCATTTCTGCAGATCTTTTCGAAATCGCTTCCGCCACTTCTAGCTCTGTCCTGCCTTTTGCAACGATGTAGATCTGACCGTTTGAGTATTTCTCCTTGTAAAACACAACTGTAGCGTCTTGGGTGTCCACTCTGTCAGCAATTTCAACGTCAATGATGTTTCTGTGAGGTTTCCAAAATTTATTGAAACTTTGCCTGTTTTTATGCACCACATCGAACATGGGCTCATAAGTTTCAGTGTGCATTTGCGGCAGCACGGCGTAGGGTTTGTTTAAGATGCTTTTCAAGCTGTCCCCGACGGCTCTAGACCAAACTCCGTCTGAGCAAACTACCAAAACTTCACCCTGAGGACCTACGCGGCCAGGCAGTGGAGAACGTGCGCCTTCTTGACTGAAACAACCGAAAAGCACGATCGAAAAAAGCGGCACGGTCAACCAAGCTGTAATTCTCATATTTTTGAGGGGTCTCCGTGAATCACCAACCTTTGTCCAACATTGATGTTGGAACTCTTCAAACCGTTCCAGTTTTTTAATTTACTCACTGAAACGCCATGCTTTTCAGCAATCGTGCCAAGAACATCGCCTGATTTCACCCTGTAAAAAACAGGGTCGGGTTCGTACTTAATTTCAGGTGTTAAATCGGGCTTAAAGCTTCTCATTTCGAATTCATGCGCGATAAATTCTGGCGTCATCTCTCGTGGAATTCTCACGTTCCAGTTTTCCCCTGGCCCCGGAACAATGCCTTTGCTGTACATGGGGTTAAGTATTTTTAATTCCTGCTCTGAAGCTTCGATAAAATGAGCAACTTGGTCCAATCGCAAAGGTCCTTGAACCGTTAATGTGTCTGTTGTAAGAAAGCCCGGGAGAACGTTTCTAGGAACAATTCCATACTCTGCGTGGTATTCCATCAAATAAACAACCGCTAAAAAGTTGGGTACATAATTCCTGGTTTCTTTCGGGAGGAACGGTCGCACTTCCCAGTAATTCGTTTTACCCCCACTTCTTCTAATCGCTTTGTTGACATTTCCAGACCCAGCGTTGTATGCTGCAAGAGCTAAAAACCAATCGTCGTACATGCCATAAAGTCTGTTCAGGTGGTTGCTCGCAGCTTCTGTGCTTTTTCGTGGATCTTTTCTTTCGTCTATGTAGCTGTCTATCCTCAACCCTTCTGCTTTAGCCGTGTAGTACATAAATTGCCACAAACCTCTTGCTCCTGCCGGAGATCTGGCTTCGGGGTTTAATGCACTTTCAACAATTGGAAGGTATTTTAACTCCAGAGGCAAGCCTTTCTTGTCAAGGACTTCTTCGAAAAGAGGGAAAAACGCAGGGGCTCTGCCAAGCATGGTTCCAAGTCCTCTTTTGCGCTTCTCTACATACATGGAGACTCGTCTGTGAGCAATAGGGTTCCACCTTAAATCCAGCTCGGATGACACGTCTAAAATTGCCATTCGAGATTGCATGACAGCAGTATCAAGCTCGAGATGAGGCTCTCCAACCAGGTTCCAAAGTGAAGTGTCTGTGCTCACACAGCCTTGGGATTCACACCAAACTTCCCACTGTGTTTCCCAAGAAAAAGGCCCGTTATTGCTTTCTAGAAGCAGGGGCGCTTCAACTGAATCTACTTGATTTTGGGCACTGGAAATTTGAAGCGATGCAGCAACCGCAAGTAAAAACAAACAAATCTGTCGATTCACTTATCTTTTTTTTCGTCGTCTTTCTTCTTGTCGTTCGTTGCGTTTTTAAATTCTTTAACGCCTTGACCTAAGCCTTTCATCAGCTCAGGTATTTTACGACCACCGAAAAGCAACAACACCACAAGGGCAATGAGAATTAATTGAGGAGCACCTATACCCATGACTTTTTAATTTGTGACAAAGTTACAACTTACAATTCAATGTTGTCTATCAGTCGGACACCTTCGACTCGGGCGGCAACCACAATGTGAGTCCAACCCCTGTCTGCTGAACTTTTTGCGAATGTTTTTTTATCAACTCCGCCAATGTATTCAAGATCAAGCCCCCCCAATTTTTCTAAATTGTACTGTGCCATCTCGACAGATTTTGCCGTTTCAAGACCTTTCTTCACTCTGGAAACCGAAGCCTGAAGTTCACTGGAGATGTGCTGAGCTAAGGCAATTCCATGCGAGGAAAGCCTTGCATTTCTAGAACTTAAAGCCAGTCCATTTTCATCTCTGATGAGGTCACAACTGACAATCTGAATCTGAGGATGTCTTTCTCTTGACATTCTTTCAACAACGGCAACCTGTTGTAAGTCTTTCGAGCCAAAATAAGCTTTCTGTGGCTTGACAGCTACAAACAATTTGTCGACCACAGAGATGACACCATCGAAATGACCCGGCCTGCTTCTGCCTTCAAAGGTTGATGTAACCGGTCCATAGTCCACCCGCTCTGCATGGACATTTAAGCCATAGATGTCTTCGGGTGAAGGCGCAAATACAACCGTGGCTCCCGCGTCCTTAGCGAGAAGCATATCACCCTCTAGGGTTCTTGGATAGGATTGAAAGTCTGTCGTTTCGTTAAACTGAGTGGGGTTGACAAAAACACTGACAACCACAGAATCACACTCTTTTGAAGCGCGTTCAATTAACGTTCCATGCCCACTGTGCAGCGCCCCCATTGTGGGAACGAAGCCTACATTTTTTGCCAACCCGTTTGAGTTTTCAATAAACCAGCTGTTTAATTCTTTTGTCGTCTTTAATATTGTCATTTTTTATAAAAATACCCCTTTGAAACCTCTTATTTTACTTGGAATTTGTTGCAAAAATAGCTACATTTGTTGTTCGTCCAACCTGAAGAGAAACTACAACTATGAGCAAAAAACGCATTTTATACGTGTCACAGCACTTGGTTCCTTTCCTTCCTGAAACCCCGATGAGCTCAATCTCTAGGCACCTTCCTCAGGGAGCTAGTGACAAGGATAGGGAAATACGGGTGTTTATGCCACGGTTTGGGAAAATAAATGAGAGACGCCATCAGCTTCATGAAGTAATCAGGCTCTCGGGAATGAATTTAAACATTGACGACGTTGATCATCCGTTAATTATCAAAGTAGCGTCAATCCCTACTGCAAGAATGCAAGTATACTTCATCGACAACGATGATTTATTCAAGCGCAAGGCCATTCTTTACGATGCAAATGATGAATTGTTCAACGACTCTGATGTGAGGGCAATCTTCTTTGTCCGTGGAGTTCTGGAGACTGTTAGAAAACTGGGTTGGGCTCCCGATATCATCCATTGTCATGGATGGATGGCGAACCTGCTACCCCTGTATCTTAAAAACAATTACAAAGACGACCCTTACTTCTCGAAGTGCAAGATTATTTGCAGCATCTATGATGAAGGGTTCGATGGCGAATTGGAT
>DDJR01000048.1:136019-137352 GCA_002339135.1 Flavobacteriales bacterium UBA2619
CCTACTTTTAACAACATGAATGCAATCGCGATTGAAAATGCCGATGCAATCATTGTCGCTTCTGATGGCCTAGATGATGAAACCATGGTTCAGATTAACACTTCAGAAAACCCGGTTTTAAAGTTTCCTGGAAACGATGGGTATCTTGCTGACGTGAACACTTTTTACGACGAGGTGATCGGTGATGAGGTTGAAGCAATTAAGGGTTAATCAAACACCAACGACAATCAATGAAGCATTTTTTTAGGTTCAATACCGCCTCACTTGTAGGCTTATGCTGCGTTGTTTTTATTGCCGGATGTAGAAAGCCTGAATCGTCTATAGGGCTCGGATTACAACCAGAAACAGACCTTCTTAACTTGGTCACAACAGACACGCTTACGCTTGATGTGTATACCGTTAGAGAGGATTCTCTCGCAACAGATGAATTGAGCACCGCGGTACTCGGCCGAACATTCCAACCGAGAATCGGCTGGACCACTGCAGGTTTTGCGACTCAATTAAGGCTGAGCGCTCCCGGGGTTAACTTTGGAACAAACCCCCAAGTAGACAGTCTTTTTCTCAACTTGCGCTTGACGGGCGACACCTATGGACAGCTTTTTCCCCAGAGCCTGTTGATTCATCAGATGGTGGACTCTTTGTCAGTCGACTCGACGTACTACTCTACATTTCAGCCAGAAGTATCAAGCGAGATTCTCAATGATGTCTCTCAGGGGGCCGTTTCGATTAACCCTTCAGACTACATGAGTATCGGCGGAGACACTGTTGTGTCTCAAATCCAACTAAAACTCAACCCTGATTTGGGCCAAACCATTTTAAATCAAGATACCTCTGTGTTTAACAGCAACGCATCTTGGCTTGACTTTTTTCCTGGAATCGTCGTGTCTACCCAAACAGGTGGAATAGGTGCTGCGGGCATCGACATTTCCTCTGGGCTCAGTTTAATGAGACTCCACTACCACAACGATGCGGGGCCCTCTTTTTATGATTTTCTTATCTCACCGCTTAGCGCAAGGGTAAATATGTTCTCTCAACAATATGTCGGGGAACTTTCAAGCTTAAACACACCTGAAAATGACTCGACGCACGTCGGTGGAAACAAGTCACTGTATGTGATGTCTGGGGCGGGGTTAAAGACACATCTAAAAATACCTTTTTTAAACGCTCTCAACGATTCAATCAACGAATTAGGGAACACCATATCTCTTGGGTGTGCAATCCAAAAAGCTGAGTTAATTTTGCCACTCGATGACTCTTATTTTAACTCCAGGTTCCCTCCGCAAGAACAGCTTTATATTCTAACTGAGAATTCAGAGGGCAACCCCATATCCAC
>DDJR01000048.1:137764-144640 GCA_002339135.1 Flavobacteriales bacterium UBA2619
ATACAGCATTTGCTTAACCGAAATACCGGTGCTTTTTATGGAAATTTTTCTCCTGAACACCCCATTCCTCCATTTTATATCGTGTCTAGCAGAGCGGGAATATCTCTTCAGGGTGTTGCTCTTAAAGGAACCGATTCAGGATCTGACGGGGCGCGAATTGTAATTACTTACAGTCATTAGGTTAATTTCGCGCTGTAACTTAATTTTATAAAACATGTGTGGGATTGTTGCTTATTTGGGGGTTAAACCCGCGTTGCCTATCGTTGTTGGAGGTCTGAAACGACTTGAATACCGGGGGTATGACAGCACAGGGGTTGCTCTAATTGAGTCTGATGGAAAAGGTGGTGATGAGCTCGTAATTAGAAAAAAGAAAGGCAAGGTCAGTGACCTTATGGACTACATTGGCGAAGAAAAGCTCACGGGGAATGTTGCAATTGGTCACACACGTTGGGCGACACACGGGCCTCCGAATGACATCAATGCCCATCCGCACAGGGCTGAATCGAACCGCATCGCCTTGGTTCACAACGGCATAATTGAAAATTATACCACCATAAAAGAAACATTGCACAACAGGGGTCACGCTTTGCTAAGCGATACCGACTCTGAGGTTTTGGTTCACCTCATAGAAGAAGTCATGAAAAGTGGTGGGCTGACTTTATTTGAAGCAGTAAGGACTGCGTTAAATCAAGTGGTCGGCGCTTACGCCATCGTTGTGATCGACAAGGAAAATCCCACAACATTAATCGCGGCTCGAAAATCAAGCCCTCTGGTCATTGGGCTGGGTGAAGACGGGTCGTTTTATGTGGCTTCTGACGCAACACCAATCATACCGTACACAAAAAATGTCGTCTACTTAAACGACGAAGAAATTGCATCGTTAGAACTGGACGGAGGTCTTCGAATTAGAACGACTTCAAATGTAAAAATCACTCCTCAAATTCAAGCCTTGGAGTTGGAGATTGAATCGATTGAAAAAGGCGGATATGAACATTTTATGCTCAAAGAAATCTTTGAACAACCCAAATCTATTCGTGATTCTTTGCGGGGAAGGATTGATATAAAAAAAGGTGAAATTAGAATGTCGGGGGTGGATGACCATTGGGAAAAATGGAACAATGCATCCCGAATCGTTATTCTCGCTTGCGGAACAAGCTGGCATGCGGGGTTGGTTGCGGAATATTTGTTTGAGGATTACACCCGGATCCCCGTTGAGGTAGAGTATGCTTCGGAGTTCCGTTACAGAAACCCCATCGTTCGAGCAGATGACATCGTCATTGCCATCTCACAAAGTGGGGAAACCGCCGACACCTTGGCTGCAATAAAAACAGCCAAAGATGCGGGGGCTCATGTTTTCAGTGTCTGCAATGTTGTGGGTTCAAGCATCTCGCGCGAATCACACAGTGGCGCATATACGCATGCCGGACCAGAAATAGGCGTTGCATCCACGAAGGCTTTTACCTCACAGATCTCTGTCCTAACCCTTATCGCGCTTCATGTTGGTGTAAAAAAGGGGCGGTTGCCGAAAGGAAGATTCCTCCGGTTGCTTAATGAGCTCAATGGAATTCCTGAGCTGGTTGAGTCTGTTCTGAAACAGGTTGATGTGATTTACGACGTCGCAGCAGAATTTACAGAGTCTAACAACGCGCTTTACCTGGGAAGAGGTTATCAATTCCCTGTAGCACTTGAAGGCGCTCTTAAATTAAAAGAAATTAGCTACATCCATGCTGAAGGATATCCTGCGGCTGAAATGAAACACGGCCCCATCGCATTGATCGACGAAAGCCTGCCTGTGATTTTTATCGCTCCGAAAGATGATGTTTATGAAAAAGTTGTAAGCAACATCCAAGAAGTAAAAGCAAGGGGAGGTCGTTTGGTTGTGGTGGTTACAGAGGGTGACAAAGAGGCTTCTGCTCTTGCCGATTATGTGATCAAAGTCCCAAAATGTGCTCCATCTCTTTCTCCACTGTTGACCTCAATTCCTCTTCAACTCTTGAGTTATAAAATCGCGGTGTTGCGCGGTTGCAATGTTGACCAGCCGAGAAATCTTGCAAAAAGCGTAACCGTGGAGTAGATACTTCTTTTTAGATTTGTTAAAAACCCGTTTTTTCACTCAACAAAACTCTAGGCTTATCTATTTGATAATCAGTGTTTATCATTCTTTTTTTGCGTTATTAACAATTGATGAGTGAATGTTCACAACGTTTCAATGGCTGTTCTTAAGAAAGTATTCACGTACTTGCACTTTTAAATCTGAAACCTAAATTAATCAGGACATGAAAAAACTAATGTTCACACTTGCGATTTGTTCGCTTGTTGTCACTAGCGCCCAAGCGCAAAAGCAGTTGGGCGGAGAGCACAACATCGAGTTAAATCTAACACCATTTGGCAACAGCCCTATTGGTGGAACGACAATCAAGTACCGTAATTTCTTAGATGATGACGCGGCATTCCGTCTTTCTTTAACTGTCGGTTCTTCTTCTGACACTTACGCTTACTTTCAAGAAGGCGAAGCTTTGGGAGATCCTGTTAGTCCTCAGCTTAACTTAGAGTCGTCTACAACATTGTTTGGTATTGCTCCAGGTTACGAAATGCATTTTGACGGTACAGACAACCTGAGTCCATACTTCGGTGTTGAGGCTTACTACATGATGGGTAGCCGTTCTGATAAAATGGAGATGTGGGGACCCAACGACCTAGACAACGTGGGACAGCCTGATGTATACATCGTTTGGGACCTTACAAACAAGCAAGCATACAGCTCGATGGGTTTAAACCTTATTTTCGGTGCTGACTACTACTTCTCTGATGCTATTTACGTAGGTTTTGAAGCAGGACTTGGTTTCGGAACAACTTCTTTCGGAAACCACGAAATTGGAACAAGCGACTTAACTGCGTTTAACATCCAGTTTAACGGTGCTTTTGACCCAACTACAGCTGGTGCTGAAGTTGCTGATAGCTTTGTGGGTGAACTTCCTTTCAACGTTGTTGAAGGCGAAATCTTCTATGATTACTACGACCAAGGATATGTTGCGCCGAACCATGTATCCAACACTACAATTGGAAACGTATTCAATGCCGCACTGAGAGTAGGTTTCCTATTCGACTAAGACTACAATTGTTATTATTGTTAAAAGGCATCCCTATGGGGGTGCCTTTTTTGTTACCTTGTCATGATGGATTCATCTATACAAGTGAGTGTGTTTTGGTCTAAACGTGAGTATCGAGTTGAACACACTCAACCCACAGATATTAGCATTCCCCTTCGAGACCCTAGGTTGGGTGAAGGACCTGCAGCATGGTATGTTGGAAGGCCTCGCTTTGACGTTGTTGAAGGTGATGGGTTTGTTGGCAGCGTCGCCAGAGGTGGAGCTGTAAATTTTACGGATGTGTATTTCAACCCGCATGGTCATGGCACCCACACAGAATGCTTGGGACACATTACCAAGGAAGCGGAATCTGTGAACAACATCAAACTGCCCCTTGTTCTTCCCTGCTTGTTGCACACAATCGCTCCTTCCGATGTGAATGGTGATTCCGTCATCACAGTTGAGCATTTGCCAGGTGGTGCCTCTTCGAATGACATGTTGCCTCGGGCAATGATCATTAGAACACTCCCAAATGATGACAAGAAGAAAAGCAAAGATTGGGCCAACACGAATCCGACGTTTCTGGATTCAGAGTTTACAAAAAAACTCGTTCAAAGAGGTGTAGAGCACCTTCTTGTTGATCTGCCTTCTGTAGATAAAGAGATCGATGGAGGTTCTCTTCTTAGCCACAGAGCGTTTTTTAAGGTGCCTGAGGCGCCTCGCGCTGGAGCAACGATTACCGAGTTTGTTTTTATCCCAAGTGACGTAAAAGACGGCCTGTATGCTCTGAACCTACAAATTGCTCCTTTTGACCTTGATGCGTCGCCAAGTCGACCCGTTATCTACCCACTTTCGGCAATTTAACTGTAAAGACTGCACCCGATCCTTCCTCAGATTGGACAGAGACCTCACCGCTGGTTTGTTCAACGATGCTCTTTACCATGGCCAGCCCCAATCCCAAACCATGTGTTTTTGTTGTGAACCGCGGCTCGAATATGCGCTCTAACTTTTCTTTAGAGATCCCCAAACCGTGGTCTGTCACAGTCACAACAGCATGCTTTTCGTCCTCTAAAATTTCAATCAGAACCTGGCTTTGAGACCCCGAGTCATACACAGAGTCTAGCGCATTTGCAATGAGGTTGTTAAACACCCTAATTAATCTGCTTGAATCTCCTTCAACACATACGTTTTTTGCAGTTGTCTCTACGCAAACATTGGTGTCTCCGTATAAACCTGCAGCGTTTGTAACGACTTCGATTAAATCAACATGGTGTATTTCTGCTTCTCGTACGACAGCCATGAGCGCAAAATCTTCTGCGATGCCAGCTAAAACATCGATTTGAGCAACTGCCGTAGATGAAAAGTTCTTGATCCTCACAGGGAAATCTTCAGCGTTGTCATCCCAGGCCCTTTCGAGTTGTTGAATCCCCAGTCTTAGTGGTGTTAGCGGGTTTTTTATCTCATGTGCGACCTGCTGAGCCATTTCTCTCCATGCGCCTTCCCTTTCGTCTTTGGCGCGACTGATGAGGCTTTCTCTTAATTTCTCTAGCAGTGAGTTGTACTCCATCACCAATTCACCTATCTCATCTTTCCATTTGTGCTCAACTGAAGAGCTTTCGCTTAATGGGTCAACTTTTGACATCTCTAACTTCAGTTTTGCCAACGGCCTTACAATTGAGCTCACCAATAGATAAGCAATTGCCATCGCGCCGAAGAACAGAAAGAAATACACTGGGGCCAACCTGTCTAGAAAAGGGCGAATTCCTCCCTGATTTAAAGGGCGTGGTTTGTAGCGAGCATTCGCAACAAACAATGGAGTGTTGGATTGATTGACGACCATCCAGTAAACCCGGGTTACCTCATTCAATCCGTCTCTTTCATTCACAACGAACCTGTCGCCGAGCAGTGAAAGTTTTGAAACAAGAGAGTCGCTTAAAACCAATTCCGGCTGAGTCCTCTCTTCAGTAAACGTAGCTGAGGTCGTGATTAAAATTCCGTCTGGACGGTAAAGGCTTAACACCAACCCATGCACATCGGCCAATTCACAAATGTGGTCCGTAAATAACGTTGAGATGCTGTCTTTAGGTAAATCGCCTCCTTGCCTGGAGATGACATAATCTATGCTCCTTGCGAGAGCGGCTTCTTTTCGAAGCAACCGTTGGTCGTTGTAAGCTATTTCTTGCTTGTTGGAATAGTCGAACGCAACAACAGCCGTAGACAATAGCGAAACGATCACCACGACAAGCATCCCCAGAAAAATTCGCAATCTTAATCCCATGTGGGAAAGCTAACAGCTAAAACCAAGCCAAAAAAACAATCTGCTGTTTAATTATCCTCCGAGAGCTTCAGAACCGGCAACAATTTCAAGGATTTCAGTCGTAATAGACGTCTGACGTGCTTTGTTGTAAGATATTTTTAATTCTTGCAACAAGTCTCCTGCATTTTCTGTTGCGGAGTGCATCGCTGTCATCCTGGCTCCATGCTCGGCAGCATTGCTGTCTAGAAGTGCTTTGTACAACTGAGTCTTGAGGGCACTGGGCAAGATGTTTTCAATAATCTCAGTGCGGTCTGGCTCAAAGATATAGTCGGTAGAGCTAGAGGTGTCCTCTTGAGAATCCGTGGTGGATTCTAAAATGGGCAAGAAATCTTCTCTGGTAGGTATCTGTACGGCTGCGTTTTTAAACTTGCTGTAAGCGACTTCAACTGAATCCCATTGCTTTGCAACAAAACCGTCCATGACTTTCTGAGCAATTTCTGAAGCTGCTTCAAAATTAAGGTTGTCAAAAATAGTGAGAGAAGCATCGCCAAAACCATCCGCAAGTGTTTCACCGTTTCTCTCTAAAACTTCAAACGCTTTTTTACCAAGGGGAAGAACGACAACATTAGAACCGTTGTTCTTGTGCTTTAAAATAGCGGAATTCGCCATCTTAATGGAGTTGTTGTTAAACGCACCACAAAGACCTCTGTTCGATGTAATCACGACGACCAGGGCTGTTTGGACTTTTCTTTCTTCTGAGAAAACACCTTCTGAAGAGTCCAGCGTGCTGCTAACATTCGTTAGAATTGACTGGATTTTTTCTGCATAAGGGCGCATGCGGGTTATCGCATCTTGAGCACGACGAAGTTTGGCCGCAGAGACCATTTTCATCGCAGACGTAATTTGCATTGTGTTCTGAACCGAACCGATGCGTTCTCTTACTTCTTTTAATCCTCCAGCCATAGTCCTTCTATATTATGAGTAACGGGCCGTCATTTCGGCGGCAGCAGAGGCAAGTACACTTGTCTCAGCGTCTGTATATTTTCCGTTTTTTAATGCGCTTAAAGTATCTGAGTGCTTTGCTTTTAAGTACTCTAGATATTCTTTTTCAAATGCTTTAACCTTGTTTAAGGGTACGTTCTTTAAAAGACCTTTCGTACCACAGTAGATCATCGCAACTTGCTCTTCAACAGGAAGTGGTGAATTGAGGTCCTGCTTGAGAATCTCAACATTTCTTGCGCCTTTGTCAAGAATTGCTTTCGTGGCTGCGTCTAGGTCTGATCCAAACTTAGAAAAAGCTTCAAGTTCACGGAACTGAGCTTGGTCAAGCTTAAGTGTTCCACTTACCTTTTTCATCGATTTTATCTGGGCAGAACCTCCTACTCTACTCACTGAGATACCAACGTTAATCGCTGGACGAATCCCCGAAAGGAACAAGTTGGATTCAAGGAAAATTTGACCGTCTGTAATTGAGATCACATTGGTTGGGATGTATGCACTTACATCACCAGCTTGTGTTTCAATAATCGG
>DDJR01000048.1:144931-148336 GCA_002339135.1 Flavobacteriales bacterium UBA2619
ACATCACCAGCTTGTGTTTCAATAATCGGAAGCGCAGTTAAAGATCCTCCTCCTTTAACGATTCCTTTGAGAGAATCGGGAAGGTCATTCATTTCTCTAGCGATGCTGTCTTCTGAGATCACCTTCGCAGCTCTTTCTAAGAGGCGTGAGTGAAGATAGAAAACATCTCCTGGGTAAGCCTCACGACCTGGAGGACGACGCAAAAGAAGACTCACCTCACGATATGCCACCGCTTGCTTTGACAAATCGTCATACACAACCAGTGCGGCTCTACCAGTATCTCTAAAAAACTCTCCTACAGCTGCGCCCGTAAACGGTGCATAGAACTGAAGAGGAGCGGGGTCTGATGCTGTTGCAGCAACAATAACTGTATAAGCCATTGCACCTGCTTCTTCGAGCATCTTCACTGTACCTGCAATGGTTGATCCTTTTTGACCAATCGCTACGTAAATACAGAAAACAGGCTCACCTGCATCATAAAATTCTTTTTGGTTGATGATGGTATCAATAGCGACTGTTGACTTACCAACTTGACGGTCACCGATGATGAGCTCACGCTGTCCACGACCAATCGGGATCATAGAGTCAATTGCCTTAATACCTGTTTGGAGAGGCTCAGCAACGGGTTGTCTATAAATCACACCTGGAGCTTTACGCTCGATAGGCATGTCATATAAATCACCTGTTATGGGGCCTTTTCCATCTATCGGCTCTCCGAGTGTGTTGATCACACGGCCCAGAAGACCTTCTCCTGCCTTAATAGAAGCAATCGTACCGGTTCTCTTCACCGAAGAACCTTCTTTGAGGTCTTTTGAAGGCTCAAGTAAAACGGCTCCAACGTTATCTTCCTCTAGGTTGAGGACGATTCCACGTACACCATTTTCGAACTCGATAAGTTCACCTGATTGTACGTTGCTTAGACCGTAGATGCGGGCAATTCCGTCACCGACTTGAAGGACTGTACCTACTTCTTCTAGTTCAGCTGCAGATTTTACTCCTGCTAATTGTTGGCGAAGAATTGAAGATACTTCTGCTGGGTTGATGTCAGCCATGATTGATTCGTTTGGGGCTTAAAATTCTGGCTCGTAGTCGTGTTCTGTGAGTTTGCGACGTAGCGTATTTAGCTGGCGCTTGATAGAAGCGTCGATTTGCTTGTCATCCAATCGGAGAATAAATCCTCCCAAAAGATCCGCATCGACCGTTTCTGTTAGCTCAACTTCTCCATCGTGTAGCTTAGCTATTTCAGCTAAAATATTTGACTTTGAAGCTTCATCTAGCGGGGTAGCAGTTTTCACTTCTACAGCTTGGATGTTTTTTAGAATACGAATTTGAGTTAGGGCTTCCTTGACAATAAATGGAAGGAGAGCCTCTCTGCCTTTGGCTACCAATACATTGATAAACCGAAAGGTTAAATCGGATAAACCTTCTTTAAAGATTGCTTCTAATACAGCTTTCTTCTTGTCAGGTTGTATAACGGGGCTAGTTAACAACAGAACGAAGTCACGTGATTCATCAACCAAAGTTGAGATCATGTGGAGCTCTGACTCAACACGTACAAGTTCGTTCCTTTCGGAAGCTAAGCCAAGCAGAGCTTTGGCATATCTTGATGCTGCGCGATTACTAGCCATGATATTAATTCAGTGTTGATTCGCTTATCAGCTTATCAACGAGAGTTTTTTGTTTATCGGAACTTTTTAACTCTTCACGTACGAGCTGCTCAGCGATGTCAATCGACAGCTTTGCAACTTCTGTTCTGAGTTCAGCAACGGCAGCTTTACGCTCTGTAGCAATCGCTTCTTTCGCAGATTCTACCTCAACCGAGGCAGCAGCTTTTGCTTTTGCTTTTGCATCTGAGATCAGCTTGTCAGCCATTTCTCTTGATTCTTTAAGCATTGCATCACGAGAAGCACGAGCTTCTTGTAAAAGACGTTCGTTCTCAGAGTTTAGATTTGCCATTTCTTCGCGCGCCTTGTCAGCTGAGCGAAGAGCGTTTCCGATGTTCTCTTCTCGTTCCTTGAGTGCATTGAGGATAGGAGCCCAAGCAAACTTCTTTAAAATAAAGAGGGTCGCTAAGAAGGCAAGTGTTGCCCAAAATACAGTCCCGAATGCGGGTGATAACAACGTGCCCATGATCTTATCCTAGGGCTACTAGAAGACAGATAATGATTCCGAAAAGAGCAACACCCTCTACAAGAGCAGCTGCAAGAATCATGTTGGCACGTAGGTCATCAGAAGCTTCAGGTTGGCGAGCCATAGACTCTAGAGCCGCTTTACCGATTAATCCAACGCCAATTCCTGCTCCAATAGCAGCAGCTCCAGCTCCAAGTGCCGCGAGTCCGTGGCCAGTATTAATTTCAAAAAGAATGCTTAACAAATCCATGATGGGTTGTTTTTAAGGTAAAAAAAATTATTATCAGTGATGTGCTTCTTGGGTAGCGTCTGCAAAATAAATCGCTGCAAGAAGTGTAAAAACGTATGCTTGAAGGAATGCTACAAGTAGCTCCAGGAAATTCATAAATATCATAAAAAGGGTCGATAAAACACCGATACCTATTCCGCCTCCAGCTCCAAAATCTTGGTTAAAGATGAAGATTAAGCTCACAAACGACAAAATGATAATGTGGCCCGCAGAGATGTTTGCTGTTAAACGAATCATCAAAACAATGGGTTTAAGAAAAATCCCGAAAATCTCAATCGGAACTACGATTAGTTTGACAGCATTTGGAACTCCAGGAGGCCACAGCAAGTGACCCCAATAATTCTTGTTGCTGTTGATGGTTGTAATGATAAACACCAGCGATGCCAATACGATTGTGACCCCTATAGTTCCTGTGATGTTAAAACCTCCTATAAATGGTATGAGTCCAAGTAGATTACTCGCCACGATAAAGAAGAACGTGGTCAGCAAAAAAGGCATAAATCGGTCAGACTTCCCTTTTCCGATAATTGGGTTTGCAATGTCATCCCTAACAAACATTACCAAGGGCTCTAAAAAGTTTGTCATGCCCGTAGGTGCTTGACCTGGGTTTTTTGAGTAACTCCTCGCCATGGACGTCAGCATGAAAATTAAGAGCAGTAGAATAGCAAACATTCCAAATACAGACTTGGTGATTGAGATGTCCCAAAATTCCTCTCCTCCTTTTGTGGAAATTCCCTTTTCCGGATCCATAATAAAAATGGTTCCTGTGTTTCCAACAGCTTCTCTCACTGCATGAGAGTCGTGGCCTCCAGATTCTGAGTGAAAGGCAGAGCTCATGAAAATATCGAAACCTACACCCTCTACATAAAAGATCATTGGAAGCGGAGCGCTGATGTCACCGAAGAAATGAATTTCGTTGGCATCAGAAATGTGATGTATAATAAAGTCTCCAGCTACAAACTCGTCGTGATCTGCGTGATCTGCGT
>DDJR01000091.1 GCA_002339135.1 Flavobacteriales bacterium UBA2619
TCATAAGCTGTAGCTGGCATCCCACCCTGACGATCTGCTGCATCATCTGGAACGATCGTATGCAATTCGACTACAAGAAGACCATGCTCAGAAACGTACGGTGCCCAAAGCAAGAAATGTTCTTTCAAGCTTTGTTCTACATTTCTAAGTTTTAAGCGTTCTCCTCTGAACGCAAATGCTCCAGTCGTTAATGCTCTTTCTGGTCGATCAATAACAGGCCTGTTAAAAATTCGATTGTGATCTAAGAAAGAACGCACACTCATTAAATCTCCCAAGCGAATCTTGTGAACCCTCCACAAATCCAAAGCAAGTTGATCAGGATCTCCGATATCACCCCAAATGAAATGACCTTCTACACTCTCTTGTTTAAAGTGATCTGCCGTTGCAATAAGTGCTTCTTGGTTAAAGTCTGCACCCACCAATTCCAGCGGGTAAGCTTCTAAATGATCACCGCGTAGCGTAGAGGTTTTGATGACTTCCGAAAGGTGCAACAGCAATGCACCATTGCCACATCCCATATCACAAAGACCAGCGGGCTGTTCATCGAGAGGCGCATTGAAAACCGACTTAATCACCTCATCCAAATGGGTGAAATAAGCTTTGTGGGCACCGCCCGATCCCCAAACATTTAGAGTTCTATCGACGTGCACTTCAGGCTCTCCTGGCTTGACACGCCAAAGGTAAGATCCGTCCCCAAAGATCAATTCCCTGGACCAGATAAAGGTCTGCAAATACGAAGTTGTCACCCCATAGGCAGACGAACGCTCTAAAAAGAACGCTCCGACATCCGTATTGTCCCATCCCAACAAAAGAAGGATTCTACCCCAAGCCTCTTGTTTGGTTTCATGCATTTGTAAAACAGCAGCATTGTGATCAGCCCATGATGAAATAGGCTTTGTGCCATGAATGGTTCCTAAGGCAACCAGAAAAGGAGCTACAAGTGCACCTTCAAGGTGACTTTTTATTCTGGACATGATGCCTTCATCAGGCATGTCTTTCCAAGCATCCATGAGCACCTCCATCGCCATTAAATCTCCTGGTTCAAAAGTTTTACCTGGTGTGTTCCACGAACCTACAGAGCACATCATCCACTTTCTGCCAGCCGCGTAGGATCTGCTGTGTATGTACCAATCCTTGGGAGCTTTGCCAACTGCAGGTCGGTAGTTAATCCTGTCTTCAGCTCTAGCGGCTTCAAGCAAACCCTGCGAACAAAACATTCTAAGCGCAACATTTAAATAGCCAGAATTAGCGCGGTATTCTGCAGCCAACTGATCCACATCACCTGAAGTATGAAAGACCCTCTCTAAAAGACCCCACTCTGCAAGAACAGGGACAACACCACACATAGCTAACCCGTCCTGGTGATAGAACAGCTGCTGACGAAGGTTTCGCTTTTCAAGTTTATCCAACATGTGAGATCTGTTTTATTGAGCCTTCAGGGAACGAACAACAGCTTCATTGTTCACTAAGACAGCGATTGTTTTTGCTCTAAAGTAGGCCATTGAAATATACTGATGCCCTCCATACAGGTTGTCTTGTCCCCAACTGTTCTTAATGACGAAATATTTGTTGCCTGATTGATCCATGGCAAGTCCTGTGATGTGCATGAGGTGGTCGTCCGTTGTGGTTTGGTCATCAAATCCTTTCTGACGAGACTCCTGCGTCACAACTGCTTCTAGAACTTCCTCTTTCCACAATTTACCATCCTCTCCTTCTGCAGGCAACAAGGCCATACCATTTGTAAAGCTAAATCCTTTTTCGCTTACATCAGCATCCCACGCAACAGTGTAACCACCAGCCAAAGCTCCCTCAACAGCACGCTGCATCTCATCAAGAGGAACATTGTAAAACTCTCCGCGGCTGAAGTTATCGGGGATCTCAAGAATAAAACTTTTGCCAAATGGGTGGTGCGTAAACGAGGTGATATTGATGTATGAAGATGGATTGATCCCTAAATAATCCCTAAAACTTTCTGGAGTATACATCTCACCCTCGTACTCAAAATCTACTGGAGCAACACCGATGTGAGCATCTAAAATTTCATCAATGGTCACCATCCAATTTGCATCAAGCTTGCCACTGGGCTTCGAAAGAATTGTGTCTACAGCAGCTTTGAGAGCCTTGTCCATGGCATCGTGGTTGTGAACTTTTTCACCTTTTTTAAGTCCCGTATAAACACTCTGTGGAACAACACCCCAACCCTTGGCAGCGTTCATCACATCGTGGGCGAGAGACCCTGCACTGAATTGGTGCTTGCCCTGAAGACGAATGTACATTTGGGCTTTCAGGGGATAAGTATACCGCACGGTAGCCATTTCACTTAAGTCGACAACATGACCACTGATACGAGCTGCCTCAGACTCCAAGAAACTAGAAGCTGAATAGCTCCAACAAGTTCCAGTCATGCCTTGACTTTTAACAGACGTCTCAGCCACCTCAATCATGGGAGTAAAAGTGTAAGCGAAACCTTGACTATCTTGAGCCGAATAACTTGAAATCGAAGCAAATAAAATTGCCAAAAAACAGAATTTTTGTATTTTCATTCCCGAAAAATACGAACTTGCGCTCCATGAATAAGGTTTTCTCTCTTTTAACAGTTGGACTTATAGGATTAACTACATTAATTTCAGCCCAAACAACACCCTACTTTCAACAAACCGTAGACCACAACCTCCATGTCAGTTTAAACGACACGGACCACGAACTTGATGCTGAAATTTGGACTACATATACAAATAACAGTCCTGATGAACTTGAGTATTTGTGGTACCATGTTTGGCCCAATGCGTATAGCAGTGGTAAGAGTGCATTGGCAAAAGAGCAGTTGCGTGGAGGTGATATGTTCCTCTTCTACGCGATGGCGAAAGACCTCGGAGGAATTGACAGCCTGGATTTCAAAGTGAATGGTGAACCCGCTGAGTGGGAGTTTCACGCTGAGCATCCAGACATCGCAAAGGTGCATCTTCGCGAACCTTTGAAGCCCGGCGAAACGATAGAACTTCACACCCCCTTCAAAGTTCGCATCCCCAGTGGCAAGATCTCTCGCCTAGGACACATCGGGCAATCATACCAAATCACACAATGGTACCCCAAGCCCGCAGTGTATGATCGTGACGGTTGGCACGAGATGCCCTACCTAGGTCAGGGAGAGTTCTATTCCGAGTTCGGCACATTTGACGTGACGATCACGTTACCGGCGAACTATACTATTGGAGCTACAGGTGATATGCTCGTCTCTAACTTAAACGACAACAAAGCTGAAATCGATCGCCTCAACCAACTCGATCTCAGCACGCGAGAGTATTTCACCTCAAAAGATCTAACAGGAGTTACCGACAATGCCACAAATGAATTTCCGGAATCTTCCAAGTCATTAAAAACCCTTCACTATCATCAAGAAAACGTACACGACTTCGCCTGGTTTGCCGACAAGAGATTTAAAGTTTTAAAAGACTCTATAGAACTCCCTCACTCTGGAAGATCGGTCACAACTTGGGTGATGTTCACCCCCAACGAAGAAGATCTTTGGAGAGAAGCCTCAGACTACATTGGGAATGCAACCTACTACTACTCCCTCTGGAACGGCGACTATCCATACGAGCAAGTCACTGCAATAGACGGCACCATCGCCGCAGGTGGTGGAATGGAATATCCCAACGTAACAGTGATCGGCAAGAGTGGGTCAGCATTCGCATTAGATGTGGTAATCGCTCACGAAGTTGGGCACAACTGGTTTTATGGAATACTAGGATCTAACGAGAGAACGAATGCCTGGATGGACGAAGGTTTGAATTCCCTGAACGAAACACGGTACTTGTTAGAATCATACAAAGGGAAAGATCTGGGTCTTATTTCTTCTCGGCTTTCTGAAAAGTGGATGAAGAGGCTGGATTTGAATAATTTTGAATACAGATGGATAGACGAACTGGCTTCTATCATGCCCGCGAGATTTGGAACAACACAGCCCCTGCAATGTCATTCTGATGCTTTCTCATCTAAGAACTACGGTGCGATCGTCTATAAAAAAACTGCCGCTATTTTTGCGTTCCTAAGACAATATCTAGGCACAGAGAAGTTCGACAAGGCGATGAGGCAATACTTCCAAGATTGGAAATTTAAGCACCCCTCTCCGATCGATTTACAGACTTCGATAGAGCGTTCTTGTGGCGAAGATTTGAGTTGGTTTTTCAACGACTGGATAAAAACCACAGGCAACAACAATTGGAAGATTACAGGCGGAAACGAGACAAAAGAAGGCTGTAGCGTAAAACTAACAAACACTGGCGATCTCACCTCCCCTGTGGAAGTAGTCGCTTTTAAAGATGAAATAGAAGTGGGCAGGGTTTGGGTAGCGCCGTCAACTCCTGGCACGAAAGTAACGGTTGAAATTCCTGGAGTTGGCGCTACGTCGGTCGTTCTAGATCCCGGGCGTTACGACTTAGACTATGACCGGAAAAACAACACCTATCGATGTAATAGCTTATTGAGTAAAGTCGAACCTCTTCAATTTCGTTTTGGAACACGATTAGAAGATGGGACGAAGACTCAGGTATTTTTCCTGCCCGCTGTGGCATGGAACACTCACAACGGAATGATGTTCGGAGCGACTTTTCACAACACCACAATTCCGCTTAGAAATTTTGAATGGATGGTTACACCGCTGATAAGCAATCCTGTTTTCAGTTTTAGCAACGAGGCCCACCTCTCCGGATTTGCACAACTGTCCTATCACACTGGCCCACTGTCAATAAATTTTAAGGCTCGAAGATTTTCTACGACAGAGTTTATAGACACCATGAATGTAGGTCTTATAAAAAATCCAACACCCATGAATCGATTGAGCTTCAGCGTTGCTAGAAAATTGAACGCGGTAACCAATTCAAAATGGGAATCAAAAATTAAATATGAATCTGTGTTCGTGAATGGCTTTATGGACAGTGAATACTATGATGAAACACCATTTAGATCCTCTCACAGCTTTGCTTTTGACGCTATCAATAAGCGTGTCAAGACCAAAGGACTTAAACAGAAAATGGGTTTCGAGACCCGTCAGTTCAGCACAATGGAGAATCAACTGGAGCCCATGCCTGGTGGATTCGAACTCATTTTATCTAAAGATGTTTTTAATATCTCAACAGTATACTATGAAGCTACGAAGCGGATTTCCAATTCAAATAAAAAGATTAAACTGAATGTTCTGTCAAGTATTATATTTCATGACGAAGATGTTGCTGTTTGGAATGGTCCCAACAACAATGCTCAAATCTCAACATCAGGTTATGGAGCTCAATTCGACCCCATGGCTGATAATTTACTTCTAAATAGAGGCGCATCGTCGGGATTGCTTTCAGCCCAAACCCAACTCGATCATGGGGCTCTTCCATTGAGAAACCTTGCAAGAGAGTGGATGTCGAGTGCGAAACTTGAATACGAACTGGCTAAATACTTATCGGTTTTCGCGGGCGCCTTGGTTTATGATGACGACAACTTCGAAGCTGTTGCAGGAGTTACATGCTCAATAGGACCATTCCAAATCCACATGCCTTTATACTCAACTTCGATGATAAATGACATCGAAGCAAACGACTCCTCTTACGAACCCTACAAATACTGGATGTTCTCACTAAACCTGAATCAACTAAATCCGTGGGGTATCATCCGAAATACCAATTAATCAGAAAGAGGCTCTGACAAAATCACCAATATGTGGCGGGATTAACCACGTGACATAGAGCGCAAAATTCCAAAGTTTTTCGTTGTACCCTCCCTCAGGCGCACCTAAGATAATGTTGTCTCTACTCACACGAAGATTTGCCTCCAAGTTTCCTCCTTCTTCAAACATTGCCTCAAGACCTATCACTCCATAGAATCCGAAACCAGTTGAAGTCAAACTGCTCGCAGCCCCGCTAAATTGACCACCTCCATTGTAAAAAGTGATTAGATCGTAGGTGTTGCTCTCAACATTGATGTAATTTCTTTTAATCTGTACTGATGTTGCAATGGCACCGAATTCAAAGATCCACGCAGCCTCATCGATGATGTATGCAGCAGTTCTGTATCCCAAGGTACCTATCATGCGTCGTTCTTGACCGAAAATTCCATACACCTTGATGTCATTGCTTCCCTGACCTTGGCCTGGGAGCAAATCTGTCTCTAGGGTCCAAGGGCCAGCAGCTTTGAGGTTAACGGCATCAATACTCATCACCAAAGCACTCTCGGGATTCCAGAAATACAACATTTTAAGCCCCAACATCAGCCCCGGATCATAAGGCATTAAAAGTGGTGACGAATCATAGGGTATCCGAAAATTACCCCCTCCCAGGTTGAGGGTATTGTTGATTTGATCTTCTGTATTCCCTAAAAACAACCTGTCCTCGATCGAGTAAAGATTCGCCTGATTGTCACCCAATTCATACCACGCTGCACCATTGTAAAAAACGCTGGAATTGGGGTGCGCACGGTATACTCCTAAATTCACTCCAAACTCCATACCCTGGCGAGATGGCTCATAAAAATCATCGTCATCATCCCAATTTTGGGAAAAACCGGTGTGGGAGATTGTCATCGCGGCAGACAGAACAAAAAAGACAATGGGCTTGATTTTCATAATTGCAAGATACAACCTGAGCTATTTGGGGCATAGTTTCGCACCATGCAAATCAGATGTACGTGGATTCTTGTGTTTTTCATCATCGGATGTGGTGAAACACAATCTGACAACAAAGTAGGTTTAGAAGCAAAGACTGTCCAGATTGACACCGTTGACTTCGAGTTACAGGAAAGAGTTAGGGCAATGCTCGGAATCGGTCTACCTCAACTTAACAACGAAAACTCAATCGACTTTTTAAAGAAATGGGGGGATGAGCACGATGAGAAATTTGTAACAATGGACACGAAATTCGGGGAAATTGTGTTGGAGTTGTTTGACGACACACCGATGCACAGAGCCAATTTTATTTATAAAATTCACAGGCAATACTACAGTCCCAGTGAGTTTATTAGGGTGGTCCCTGACTTTGTAGTACAAGGAGGCAACAGTGAAGAGGAAAGACCTCAAGAAATGAGATTTCTAATTGGACAGTATTCTCTTCAATCTGAATTTCAAAGACACCATGTTCACCACCGAGGAGCTCTAGCGATGTCTAGGTCTTACATGAACAATCCCGACAAGCGATCATCCAGTTATGATTTCTACATCGTAACTGGACATGAGGAATCGAACGGGACATTAGCAAGTATCGAACGAGAAAAAGGGTTTATCTATACCGACAATCAGAAGACCACCTACAACACACTTGGAGGAGTACCGCACTTGGATGGTGAACACACTGTCTTCGGCAAGGTCATTTCAGGAATGAACTTCGTGGACAGCTTAGCTGCTACACCGACAGACAACAGTGATTGGCCTATCTACAAATTAGAAGTAAAAATGGCAGCCCATTCAGAGCTGCCATAAAAACATTTTTTTTCAACTTAACGATTAATTCATTGACAACGTAACGTTTCCTAAAATTGAGGTTCGTAAAAACTGAGTAGATTGGGAGTACGCAAGGATGTTTGTTATTGAGGAAAGTCTCGGGCCTCTGATACGATCAGAAAGCTCTTCGACAAGAATAGTATGTTGCTTCATGCACTGTTAATTTATCAATTCAACATTACAACGCACATCATTTCATGATATTGTATGGACCCTCAAATTAATAAGGCGTCAATTGAATTCCATTTTCAACAACGAGTTTTTTTAGGTTGATTACCGCATACCTCATTCTCCCTAAGGCTGTATTGATGCTCACATCCGTGCTTTCTGCAATTTCCTTAAAACTTAAATCTTGAAAGATTCTCATTCGAAGTACTTCCTGTTGTTCGAGGGGGAGGTGGTCAATTAGCTTGCGGACATCTTCGTGAATTTGATCCTTGACAAGTTTATCCTCGATGTGGCTTTCACCTGTGTCTAAAATCGAGAAAATATCGAAATCCTCGCGACTGCGAACGAGTGGCATCTTTTTATTTCTACGGAAATGATCTATTGCGATGTTGTGAGCAATCCTTAGTATCCAAGGCCGAAACTTACCTTCCTCAATGTATTTTCCAGATTTTAAAAGTCCAACAACCTTAATAAAGGTGTCTTGAAACAAGTCATTTGCAATGTCTGTATTTCTAACGATAAAAAACAACTTGGAAAAAACACGGTCTTGATGACGGGATAATAAAATCTCAAAGGCTCTGTCGTCTCCGTCACGGTATGAACGGATTAACTCACTATCAGAAAATGATGCACGCATAATTCTACACTTTAAAGGTTCAATCTGTACCAGGAAATCTGGATCAATAAGGATCAATTAGAGTAGAAGTGTTTCTATGCGTTGTGTTTTTTATTATTTAACATTCTAAATATACGATTATAATCCATGTAAACAAAACTCAGCATAACTTTCGAGTGTTAAAAATAGCTAACTCATTTGTGATGGAGATAACGATTCGTGGCGCTCGTATGCATAATTTAAAGAATGTCGACGTGAGCATACCTAAGAAAAAGCTCACTGTTATTACAGGACTCAGCGGTTCTGGAAAGAGCTCGCTTGCTTTTGACACACTCTATGCTGAAGGCCAAAGACGCTATGTCGAATCTCTCTCTTCCTACGCAAGACAATTCTTAGGACGCCTTGAAAAACCAGATGTTGACTCCATTCACGGCCTATCTCCTGCAATTGCAATAGAACAAAAGACATCTTCTGGAGGTCCAAGAAGCACCGTCGGTACAAGAACAGAGGTCCATGATTACTTCCGAATGCTTTATGCGCGAGTTGGGAAAACATACAGCCCCATTTCCGGAGAACAAGTAAAGCGAGACAAACCAGAAGACGTTTTAGATAAAATACTAAGTAAGAAAAGTGACAGTCGTTTTATGATTGTCACTCCTCTCATAGACAAAGAGAATCGAACGAAGACAAAACAGCTTGAATTGTTATTGCAACAAGGATTTTCAAGAATACTCGTGAATTCAAAAGCAACTCTAATCGATGAGTTAATTGCTGTAAAAACTGAAAAAGAACTTCAAGAAAACAAACTTCAAATTGTCATTGACAGGATGACCGTTTCCAATGCCAAGGAAGAAAGTTCACGAATTCTGGATTCATTAGAAACTGCATTTTTTGAAGGAAACGGAAATTGCTCTGTGGTTTTTGATGACGAAGAAGTGGAGTTTAACAACAGATTTGAACGGGATGGATTGATTTTTCATGAAACCTCACCCGATCTGTTTAGCTTTAACAGCCCCGTCGGAGCATGCCCCACTTGCGAGGGCTATGGAAGCACCTTAGGGATCGATCCTGCGAAAGTAATCCCTGACTCTTCCCTGAGCATCTACAATGATGTAATCGCTCCTTGGAGAAGCGACCGCATGCAAAAGTGGAAAACAAATCTCATGATGGGCGCGGCGGAGGAAAATGTAAACATACATGCCCCATGGCATGAGTTAAGTGAGCTTGAAAAAGAAAAAGTTTGGACGGGAACAAAGAGCTTTAAAGGACTCAATCAGTTCTTTGCATATGTCGAGAAAAAGGGATATAAAATACAATATAGAGTGATGCTCAGCCGCTACAGGGGACGAACCTCTTGTCCAGAATGCAAAGGCGCTCGCATCAGGAAAGAAACATCTTATGTTCTCGTCGCTGGAGTTACGCTTTCTGAAATCCTTGATTGGCCTATAGATAAAGTGCTTGTGCACATACAATCATTGGAATTGGGAGAAAATGATTCAATCATTGCAAAACGTATTGTCTGTGAAATTACGGAGAGACTTGTTTGTCTGACGGACCTGGGATTGGGATATCTGACCTTGTTAAGAGGCAGCGCCACACTAAGTGGTGGGGAATCGCAACGCATCAGTTTGTCAACGTGCTTGGGAAGCGCACTTGTTGGAAGCACCTATGTCCTGGACGAGCCCAGCATTGGACTTCATCCACAGGACACACACAGACTCATCTCAGTACTTTATGGTTTGCGTGACAAAGGAAATACGGTGGTAGTGGTAGAGCACGATGACGACATCATGGCTGCTGCAGACAACTTAATAGACATGGGGCCTCAAGCGGGTACTTTTGGTGGAGAAGTTGTCTTTTCAGGGAACCACTCACAACTCAAGAAACTTCCGAAAAATCACAAATCCTTAACAGCTGCATACCTCACCGGCAGACTAGAAATCGCAACCCCTCAAGTGAGACGAACATCGAATGATGTCATCCAAATCAAAGGAGCCCGCGCAAATAACTTAAAAGGATTTGAAGCAGTTTTTCCTCTCCATTGTTTGGTTGCTGTAACAGGAGTTAGTGGGTCAGGAAAAAGCACCCTTGTTTCTGAAATCTTGGTGCCAGCAGTGAAAGCACAAATCAGCGACTTCCCTCCTTTCTCAAATGGTTTAGATGGGATCGAAGGAAATATAGGGACCATCAGCTCTCTAGAATTTATTGATCAAAATCCAATTGGAAAATCATCAAGATCCTGTCCTGTCACCTATGTAAAAGCATTTGATGAAATACGGGCATTGTTAAGCGGCACAACACAATCAAAAGCAAGAGGATTAAAACCATCTCATTTCAGTTTCAATGTAGCAGGAGGTCGATGTGAAACTTGTGAAGGTGAAGGGGTCATCACAGTCGGGATGCAATTCATGGCCGATTTAAAACTTACCTGTGAAAATTGTGGTGGAAAGAGATACAATGATGATCTCCTTGAAATCACTTGGCGAGGTAAAAACATACACGAGATACTATCCATGACTGTCGAGGATGCGTTGTTGTTTTTTGCTCCTTTAGATGAGAGAGCTTCTTCATCCACTGAAAAAAGACTTCTCACTAAGCTTCAACCACTGTTTGATGTTGGTTTGGGCTACATCACTTTGGGACAGGGCTCCAACACCCTAAGTGGCGGTGAAGCTGGCAGAATTAAACTTGCCACTTTTCTCTCTCGTGGTGACAAGCAAGGACATACACTGTTTGTATTCGACGAACCTACAACAGGACTGCATGTACATGATGTCGCAAAATTGTTGGAATCCTTTGAAAGACTGATAAAAATAGGACATTCTATTGTCGTTGTAGAGCACCAACTGGATGTCATTAACCGTGCTGATTATGTGCTGGACTTAGGCCCAGGAGGTGGTGAAGATGGCGGAGAATTAATCTTTTCTGGGACCCCGGAAAACCTCATGAAATGCAAACGGTCAGTGACTGGAAAACATCTAATAAAAAAAACCGCCCCATCAGATTTCTCTAAATAGGGCAGTCAATTCGGTGAGATAAAAGCCTGAACTATTCAGCAATAAATCTGATGCCTTCAGCTTTAATCTGGTCTCCTCCTCCGACTTGTATTTCATTTTCGTAAACAGCTTTCGTCCTGCCATGAAGGTTGATAAATCCATCAACTTTACCTTCAGTCGTCAGCTGCATTAATAAAATTCTCTTTGAATCTGGAGCCATACTTTGACGCTTGTCTGGAGTTACAAACCAAGCTCCATTGTCTGTCGCTATTTCGCCACCTTCAGTTTCAAATGTTCCAAATTCCATAATAAATCCTGAAAGAGCATTCATGTAATTGTCTTCCGAACCAATGGTCACCCAACTGTCAAAAGCCAGTTCAGGATTCACGGACATATCATAACGTTGAATATCTGTTGAAAGTGGACCGCCTTTAGGATGTTGGTAAAACGGCTTCGAAGATGTAATCTTGAGAGGTGCACTTGCTTCTCCATACACGGCATCGAGAATATCGCCTGAATTCTCAAAAACAGCATAAACTCTAAAAGTTTTGCCAAGCACCACTCCCCCATTGTCTATTTCTTCCACATCCAATCGCACAAACTGAGCGTTCACGTCTGAAATTTGAAAAGAGAGCGCAGCAAACAAAGCTGTTGTAAAGAGTAAAGTAATCCTATTCATTGTAAATGTTTTTATTCTGTTATTTAACCAATCTATTTCTATCAAGTATTTTCCTGGACCCGAGTGTACCTTTTCCAAAACCTCTTTTATGAGCCAACATGTAGGTTAAATTCACTTCATGTGAATGTTGGCTTAACACGTTCTCTCCTGTCGTAATGTCGTAGGAATATGACAGTCCTACGTTGGCATATTTGGCACCCAAAGAAAAGGTAACCGCATCTCCAACCCTAACTCCCGCTCCACCCCAATACATGATTTGATACACAGAAAATATAGCTCTAGAGTAAACATCTATTTGAGCCGGAGTAATTTCTGTTAAGCGAATCATTCCTGAAGTCTGAATTGCCAAGTTAGATGAGATGTCAGAGGTATAGCTTCCCATAAACCTGTAATGACGGATGTTTTGATTGTACTCATCTTGAACACCTGAAATACCTAAATTGCTTTGAAATAAATTGGAGATTGCTGCACCAAAAGCATAGTCAGTACCATAAACCATCATGCCTGTTGATGCGTCTAAGCTGAATGACGTTTCCATTCCTCCAGTTAACGCTGGATCATCTTGATCCCAAACGTTTAAATTGCTGCTGTCAAATCCAAATTGAGTCCCTTGAAGACTTAGTCCAAAAGAAACAGCATCCGTATTGGGTAGGCTAATTTTGTACGATCCAGTTAGTTCCACACCCGTTTGAGAAACAGCACCACCCATGTCATCATTGTAAAAGATAACACCTGCGCCCAAAGAGTTGGGCAGTGAAGTGTGCGCGCTTAAAACAGTTGTCGTTGGAGCACCTTCAAATCCTGCCCATTGATGTCTGTATGAGGATCCAAAGACGGTTACTGGCTCAGTTCCTGCGACAGCAGGGTTGATGATAAACGCATTGACGGGAAATGAAGTTCTGCGAAAACGTTGTTGGGCTTGCAGAGGAGCAGCTAAAAGTAAAATCCAACACGAAGCAAATAATAATCTTATCATGGGATCAGTACTTTAGAGATACTGTACCCGTTATTGGCGGGTCGTATGGGGTTAACTCAATCGTGTAATAATAGTCCGCAACAGGCAGACGCTGGTTGTTAAATCTTCCATTCCAAGAAACATCTCCCTCGGTGGAATGAAATAAAAGCTGACCATATCTGTTGTAAACTTTCACTACTGACAATGGGAAATCTAGCAGACCTCCGACAATCCACTCATCATTGTAACCATCATCATTTGGTGTGACGGCATCTGCAATGAACAAGCACCCCTCAATGTGAGTGATCGACTCCACTGTTGTGATGTTGCAACCAATATTGTCTGTAACGGTGACTGAATAAACATCTTCCGTCAGACCTACAGCAGTTGAAGAGGTTTGGTTAAAAGGATCACTCCACAAATAAGTGAATGGAAAATCTCCTCCGTCAACAGAAACCGTAATGGTTCCATCCTCTGCATTCCAGCATGTAACTGGAGATGGAAAAGTGGTTAAGATCATATCTGTGATGATTCCCACACCGATAGAAAAAGTATCTGTAATCTCACATCCAAGGACATCCGCAACTGTGGCAGTGTAGGTCATCTCACTTAAGTTGTTTAAGTTGGCAACATTTCCAAGCGTATCTAAAACAGTCCAAGTTAGCTCTCCAGTTCCTCCTGCTGGAAATATGTCGGCTGATCCATCACTCATTCCAGTACAGGTTGCAGGAGAAGGTGAGATGAGAAATTCTAAAGGTGGGGGCGCATCAATCGTGAAAGGCGCTTGAGAAGCGCAATCATTGCTATCCGAAACCAAAACAATATATTCTGAAGCACATAAACTGTCTAAAGACTCAGAGATGATGCCAGTGAAGGCATCCGATATTTCAAAGTTCAAGTCTCCAGTTCCTCCGAAAAACAGAATGTCAACTGCGCCATTACAATCAGATCCACAACTAATCGGAGCCGCGGATACAATTTGAACGGCAATGGCTTCAGGGTCTAATATCTCAACGATTTCTACAGATGGAGAACACCCCAAATCATCAATGATTTGAACGTTGTAGATACCCGGTGCTAAATTAGAAGAAGTGGACGGAAGTAAAAGAGTATCCGTATTTACAGTTAAGTATAAGTTTCCTGAGCCACCCGAAGCATCAGCACCAATTGTTCCATTTGCATTTCCTTGGCAATCGATCTGACCTATCGATATTTCTGCTTCTATTGGTTGGGGACAATTGACAGTTAAAACAGTATTGAGAAAACACCCCTCATCATCTTGAATTGAAAAAGAGAATGACCCGTCACCATCTTGGCAGACCAAGTTGGTCCAGCAATCTTCTTCCCCATCGACAGAGGCAACAGAGTTTCCATTGGGATCCTCTACAGAAATCGTTAAAGCACCCGAACCTCCTGTTGGTGATTCTAGCAAACAAACTGTTGCATCACCTTCTCCAAAACAATCATTGTCAGTACTGAGTTGAAAATCAGCAACAATCTGACCTGGAGCAGTTACAGCAAAATCAGTTGTATCAATGCAATAAAACTCATCGATGAGAACCATCGAGTAGTTGCCCGGAGAAAGGTTTTCAAATGTGGAAGAATTTTGAGGCAAACCTACGAGATCACCACTTTGATCAAACAAAGAATACGTTGCTAAGGATGGGTCTCCTGCTCCTAAAAAAGCAATGCTGACTGGCGAATCTCCACCAAAACAGGGGAACACTGAACCCGTTACTTCTGCTTCATTTGTAACGTAAGGGTCACATGGATCTTCAATCAATGTAGGCGCCAAAGATTCAAAAAACTGAATCTGGGATTGATCACCACCAATAAAAATTTGAAAGTTTGCAGAGAAAAACCAATCGTCACAGGTCGTTACTTGCGCTACTAAGACTCTAAGATCAGCGCCAGCAATGGTATTGATAGGTCCGCCAGTTGTGTATACAGAACCATCAGTGATTAATGCTGAACATATTTCTGTTCCATTTGGAAGCCCAATTGTTTGTGGAAGAACACCCGGAGAGTCACTACTTTCCATCCCTATCGTCCAGTATGAATCGAATTCCCACATCGGAAAAGTGCCCCAGAAAAATGAAGTGTTAGACCCATCCATCGCGAGACTTGATGCAACAGGATTGAAACAACCACAAGGTGCATCAATTTCCATCGGGATTGTTCCCAGTGCTACAACATCTGAATAAATCGCACTCAAGACATCCGTAGGATTTGTGAAATCGGCAAAAACTTGATAAGTCACATACCCATCAAGTTCACCTATAACATCGAAGGTATCCTCTGGATTAGGTGTATCAACGCCGTAGAAAGCTGTGTCAACTTCTATTGAAATCCCTGTCATTTGTGCTGTTACAGAAAATGATGACAGACTTATAAAAAGAGCTACAATTAATAATCTAAAATTCATGCAAGTATTTGAAATATTCAAAGAAAACCAACCTGGATACAAGACCGCAAAATAACGGATTAATGCTACTAAAACGAGTTAAATGTGAGAATTGGTGTGAAAAGGTAGAAAATAGTTTCTCAGAGGCCTACCATCAAGTTTCGCAATGAACATCATCGAAAGAGGTACGCCAACAGCTTTAGCCTATTTTTGCAGTTGAAAACGATGCGAAAAAATGGAAGTCCAGAAGCCCTACAAACCTAAGAATAAAGTCAGAATTGTTTCAGCAGCCAGCCTGTTTGACGGCCATGATGCAGCGATCAATATCATGCGAAGAATTATACAGCGCACTGGCTGCGAGGTGATTCACTTGGGGCATGACAGGAGCGTTGATGAGGTTGTAACGACTGCCATACAGGAAGATGCTCAAGCCATTGCGATGACTTCTTACCAGGGTGGTCACAATGAGTATTTCAAGTACATGAAAGACTTGCTTGACGAGCGCGGAGCTGGTCACATTCGGATCTTTGGAGGAGGAGGAGGAACGATACTGCCAGAGGAAATAGCAGAACTTCAACGCTATGGCGTTGAACGGATCTATCACCCTGACGACGGTCGAGAGATGGGTCTTCAAGGAATGATTAACGACTTGGTCGAGAGAGCGGATTATGAAACAGTCCCTTCAATCAATGATCTTGACGGAGCAATCGGAAGATTGGGAGAAAGAAACATTCGAGATATCGCTCGCTCTATCACTGCTGCTGAAAATGATGCTGAAGCATTTTCAGCAGAATTTGCAAAGATTCATCCCAAGTTGCCAGAAGTACCTGTCCTAGGAATCACTGGCACGGGTGGGTCAGGAAAATCATCCATGGTCGATGAGCTTGTGAGACGATTTCTTGCGGACTTCCCCGAGAAACGAATTGCTCTTGTTTCTGTGGACCCTTCAAAACGCAAAACAGGCGGGGCTTTGTTGGGAGATCGCATTCGAATGAACTCCATTCACAACGAAAGAGTATACATGCGATCTCTGGCTACCCGACAGTCCAACCTGGCTTTATCAAAGCACGTTGCGGAAGCACTCAATGTACTGAAGGCGGCAGAATTTGATCTGATCATTTTAGAAACTTCAGGAATCGGGCAAAGCGACACCGAGATCATGGAGCACAGCGATGTAGCGCTCTATATCATGACTCCCGAGTTTGGGGCAGCGACACAACTCGAGAAAATTGACATGCTTGACTTTGCTGATGTTGTCGCAATCAACAAATCTGACAAACGTGGTTCACAGGATGCAATACGTGATGTTCGCAAACAGTTTAAGCGCAACCACGATCTGTGGGCAGCTAAAGACCACGAATTGCCTATCATCAGTACAATTGCATCACAATTTAACGACCCTGGAACCAACGATCTTTACTTGCGGTTGATGGCAGAAATTGGAAGGAAAACTGGAGCTGATCTTTCAAACGCTGAGGAAAATTATAGCACGACAGAAAAAAGTGAAAAGATCTTCATCATCCCTCCTGCTCGCGTGAGATACTTAAGTGAGATCGCTGAGTCGAATAGGGCTTATGACAAATGGGCTACGAAACAAGCTACTGTAGCTGGACGTCTTCAATCTCTTCAGAACTCTGCCTCAGAGTTTTCAGAAGACTCCGAAATTAAATCTGCAGTAGAGGCAAAAGCTGAAGAAGTGAAACTTGAGATGGATGCAAAAATGCTTGCATGGCTTGAGGATTGGCCTTCTCTAAAATCTCGTTACTCTGAAGAAGTCTTTCGTTTCGAGGTGCGTGGAAAAGAAATTCGAATTCCTACAAAACGCACTTCACTTTCCCACAAGAGCATTTCTAAAGTAGCACTTCCCACCGTCACGGGTTGGAGTGATCTCGTTAAATACGCTGCACAGGAAAATCTTCCGGGATCTTTTCCATATACAGCTGGGATTTACCCTTTCAAACGAACAGGCGAAGATCCCACAAGAATGTTCGCTGGAGAAGGTGGACCAGAGCGCACAAATAAAAGATTCCATTATGTCTCTCTAGGCATGCCTGCAAAGAGACTCTCTACTGCTTTTGACTCTGTCACTCTTTACGGAAACGATCCTGCAGAGCGACCCGATATTTATGGAAAAGTCGGAAATGCTGGCGTGAGTATATGCTGCCTAGACGATGCAAAAAAACTGTACAGCGGCTTCGACCTGTGTTCTCCCATGACCAGTGTCTCAATGACAATCAATGGCCCCGCTCCCATGGTGCTCGCATTTTTCTTAAATGCAGCGATAGACCAAAACTGCGAGAAGTTTATACAAGAAAACAAGTTAGAATCTAAGGTTGAAAAAGTTCTCATTGCGAAATGGGATAAAAAAGGATTAGATCGCCCTCACTACGAAGGGACACTTCCAGAAGGAAACAACGGACTTGGGCTTTTACTCCTTGGGTGCACAGGGGATGATGTTTTAGACCCTGAAACCTACGCCCGTCTCAAAGTAGAGGCCTTAACATCAGTCAGAGGAACTGTCCAGGCAGATATTCTCAAGGAAGATCAAGCACAGAACACTTGCATTTTCTCAACCGAGTTCGCAATTAGACTGATGGGTGATGTACAACAGTACTTTATCGACCAGAAAGTAAGAAATTTTTATTCTGTTTCGATTAGTGGATACCATATAGCAGAAGCTGGAGCTAACCCCATTACGCAACTTGCTTTTACATTGTCAAATGGGTTCACCTATGTTGAGTATTACTTAAGCAGGGGAATGGACATCAATGATTTTGGTCCCAATTTAAGTTTCTTTTTCTCAAACGGAGTCGATCCAGAATACGCCGTCATTGGAAGAGTCGCTCGAAGAATTTGGGCGAAAGCAATGAGAGAGAAATACGAAGCTTCACCTCGAGCACAGATGATGAAGTATCACATCCAAACGTCAGGAAGGTCACTTCACGCTCAGGAAATTGATTTCAACGACATACGCACAACATTGCAGGCACTTTACGCCATCTACGACAACTGCAACTCTCTTCATACAAACGCCTACGATGAAGCGATTACGACTCCTACGGAGGAGTCTGTGAGACGTGCAATGGCAATTCAGCTCATCATTAATAAAGAGCTTGGTCTTGCAATGAATGAAAATCCAATGCAAGGATCATACATCATGGAGGAGCTTACCGACCTTGTGGAGGAAGCCGTTCTGTTAGAGTTCGACCGCATCACAGAACGAGGAGGAGTTTTAGGTGCGATGGAGACAATGTACCAAAGATCAAGGATTCAGGAAGAAAGCCTTTATTATGAGACACTTAAGCACTCTGGAGAATATGAAATCATCGGTGTAAACACATTCTTGAGCAAAAATGGTTCACCAACAATCGTTCCTGGTGAAGTCATTCGCGCAACTGAAGAAGAAAAGCAGCTTCAGCTCCGAAATCTGAAAAACTTGCACAAAGCAACTGGAGCGAAAGCTGGCGAAGCTATTTCTAAAATACAGGCCGCTGCTGTATCCGGAGGCAACCTCTTTGAAGAGATTATAGAAGCTGGAAAAGTGGCCTCTTTGGGTGAAATTACAAATGCCATGTTCGAAGTTGGAGGTGCATACAGAAGAAACATGTAGGCAAACTACTTCGTTGATATGCCTTGATAACATGGTGAAAAACAAGTGCACATCCCTCTTCAGCTAAGAAGAGAGATGGCATGTTTCATCAAGAAAAGCTTTTTTTTAAATACGCAATTACCTCACAACTGTGATGTACCCTCTGTACGTTGAGGAGCTTAAGTCATGTGCCCCGAGTGCAGTCACCGAGTACATGTAAACCCCATCTGGAACAAAGTAATCGCCACCCACAGAGTCGTCTTGACCTATCCATGGCGTATCTGGATTGTTCGTGTCAAATACAATTTCTCCCCAACGGTTGAGAACTGAAAAGCGATATTGATCGGAAGTGAAGCCTTGGCCTAAAGGAAGAAAGCTGTCATTTACACCGTCATTGTCAGGCGTGAACGCATTGGGAATAAAAATTCTAAATTCCACCTCCTTAAAGTAAGCGACGACATTTTCGTAGGAGACACCCTCCAAATTCAGAGACATATTAGGACTTCTGTCACTTGGGGATGGCTCTGTAACCAACACTTCCCATCGGTCAAACTCCCACTGATCTGTTGCAGAGGCTTTGAAGACAAGTGGGGCAGTTGTGACAAGCCCAGATGTCCAGTAGTCATCTACGTAGGCCGTGTTTACAATGGTTACAGCACCAGCACCGTCAGGCCTCACCTCCACCTCTAATTCAGTGTGCTCAATGTAGGTGAACGTGGCTGTTACAAGTCCAGACTGAACAACTTGAAGGTTTGCCTCGGCTGAATTCATGTCAGGCAGTATTCCATTCACCACATTGGACGAGGTCCAGTGGGAAAATTGCCACCACTCGTTTAACGGCACAGCCTGCATTGGATGACCACTAACTGTCAGAGTTTGAGTCGAGGGATAATCTGAAATGACCACCCCATCTAAAACAATTGCACCGGATCCAGCAGGGTCTACATTGAAGGTCATATCTTCTGGCGGAACAGGGATTCCGAAATGAGCAACGATTGTAATATCACCTTCCAAGTTCACCTCCCAAACGAGATTTGTAGGGTCTGTAAGAGTGGCTGAACCCGCTGTGATTTCCCAAAACAAAAACTGTACGCCATAATTTTCTTCTGCAGTTAGTGTAATCGGTAGCTCCTCAAAATAAAATCCATCAAATGGACTTTCATTTGGAGTAATGTCTACTGTATTTATTTGAACATCACCTTGACCCACAATTTCAAGGGTGAGGGTGACGGGAGTGACATCATAACAGTCTTCCATTCCTGAAAGAAGTTCTGATTCACATCGATCGTCAATGAAGTCCCTGAGCTCTTGAAGCTCCACTTGCCAACCAGCAACATTGCCTCCCCATCGATTGCATTGTCTCGGCATTTCAGGTTCGATTACCAGCACCATACTGTCCAGGACTGAATGCATATAATCACATGTGAAATAGGTGTTCCCTAGATCAGCCCAACGATTTACATAGGTCGCGTAAAAGGTTTCATTCTCAAGCAAAGCATTGAGCACTGGAATGTGTCCCTGACCGCCAACATCTCCCATTGTTTCTGGGTTACAAGGATCTGCTGTAGCGCCTGTATCAGGTATGCCCGTGTAATTAACGTAATGCCCAAAAGTGGCATCCATGTCCCAAAGGGCATATCTCCATCTCTTGGCACCTCCATCTGGATGTCTGCCTCTCCACCAAGCCGTATTCCAATTAAGCCAATCCATCGCAACCACATAACTGTTGAGGACGAAGTAGTCAATCAAACTAAGCGGATGAAGCTGTGTTGTTACATAATCGTAATTCGCAGCATCCGTCATGTCTTGGGATGTCACAAAATTCACGAGGTTGTACCAATCATTTCCTGAGCCATACTCCTCCCAAGTACCACCCCAAGTTTTCAAGAAGTCGACGAAATGCCTAGGCTGGTCATAGTACTTCGCAGTGAAGTCAATGTCATCAACCTTCTCTCGGTAATCATAAACTCCCCAGTAAAGGCCATTTAAATAAACAATGCAACTCTCTGAGGTACGTTCATCTAATTTTAAATCAGCTTTGTGACTCAGAGTATGAACATATGAATCTCTGATGTGTGCTCCTGGCTCGAAGGGGAAGTTATCATTCGCTGCTGCCTTAAAGATTATTCTTTGAAACTTGTTGCGATTTTTTACTGCAAAAAGCTGAGCCTCAATTGCATAATCGTATCCCATTTGATCTCTGGTCACATAGTCAAAGCCTCTTTGTCCGTAAGCATTTGAATCATTACCATGCTCGTTGCTGTCTCCAGTAGCCTCAACCCTGAACGATCCATTGGCATTGAAAAACTCAATGTGCATCGGTTCATCACCTCCACCACCTGGCCAAGAACCATCCTCTTGGCCATCTCCACTCACGGAAACGACTGTAATGGTGTGCGAATCGGCACCTGTGAAATAGGTATTGGTTGCAATGTAACTGGGTGCATCCACACCAGAGAGATCAAAGGACATTGCTCTCAGAACAGTGGTTGCAGAAACATTGATCGATCCAGTGTAAAGTGTACTCCCAGCATCAGGTGCATATCCATTGTTGGTGTACCTCACTTCATAGCCTGCGGGAACATTGATAGAGACATTGAGTCCGCCAGCGTAAAAACCAGCGGCGTCACTAAATAATGGTGTGGGTGCATATCCTGAAAACATATCTGCGCCATTTGCCGCTTCAGGTGTAGGGTTTGTACAAACTGACCAAACAGCTCCGCCGTCAACCACTCTCGCCCAACTGTGATCTGCCTGAGTAGTAGATATTTCAGAAACAAAAACATACTCCTCTAGGATTGTACCGCTGGGATCACTAAATACCATCGCCTCACCAGCACATTGGTTCACTTTAAAATTGGTGTTGAGGTTGCCGCCAAGATACAAGTTAGGAAGCAGCTCACCTTCTCCAGAACAAACAACAAGAAGGAACCCTCCGGCTGGAACAAATGTTCCCGCAGGTATTTCAAACTTATCAGGATTGTCAGGATTGTCACTTAAGAAATAACCTCCTAAATCAACAGCTGTTCCTCCTGTGTTGAAGAACTCGATATAGTCTTCGTTATCTCCCCCAACATCAAGGGAGTAGTTAGAACACGAAAACTCATTCATAACAACTTGCGCTTGGTTACCCTGGGTCACAAAGCACAATGTGAGTATCACTAAAAAATTTCTCATTAAACCTTTTTTATATTCTAATCAATGGACATCAAAGTAAAAACTACTGAATATCAAACCTACCTGACATAGGAGCAATTCGTTGGCCTGAAAGTGTAAAGAAGTATGCACCACTTGACAGATCTCTCTTTTCCATGACATAATTTGTTCCTCTTACTTTTTCTTCACGCACGACTCTACCTCTGGCATCCATAACTTGAAGGTAAAGCTCATCTCTCATCGGGTTGGAAAATGAAAGTGTGGCTGAAGAACTTATCGGGTTAGGCACAATGCTCACACTGTTTCCATCCATATTCTGAAGCTGAACAGCTCCGACACATCCATCGATGATGTCAATATGTGTGTTTTGATAAAACTCATTTACAACGTCTACACAGTGAAGCAGGCAAACATCTTCTTCAACATTTATCCAATATAAACGTAAAAAAGGAGTCCACTCATAAAACTTCAACATGCTCTCTCCTTCATAGCTCAGTCCGATAACCTCAGAACCACCAGGCATAAAAGATGGAGTAATCGGGTAATTCACAACATCTGCAAGAGAAATTGCTTGAGAAATTTCAATTCCCGAGAACTCAAGCTGATAACCCACTATTCTGTTGTTGGGGTTACGAACATGCACGTCTAAAAAACCTTGATCCCAATTGATATCGCCAATTTTAAAATGTGTTGTATCGAAAATATTGACAACTTCGTTGACAGGAAGACTACACTTGTCGTGGAATCCAGAGCTGTCTGGGTGCTCGTGAGCTGCGTTCCAGTATTGACAACGAGACATTAATGCTGCATCTGTCACTGTAATGTTGTTGTCTTGATCAATGTCAGTACAAGGAAGGACATCGATGTCATTCCCTAAGATACCTTCAACATAAGCAACAGCATCTGTGTATTCTTGAGCTCCGTTGTAATCAAGGTCTCCAACAAGGGTCACACCGTTACAATCTCCATTACAGTCTTCCACGGCTTGACCAAATAACGTGCCTTCACAATCGTTAAATGTCTCACAATCGTCGTATATACTCACCACCAACTCATCCATGCTTCGATCTAAATTAATACATACAGCAGAAAAATTATTGGTATAATCTGTTTCTTCACGACCCAAAGCATCTGGTATAAAATCCCAGTTTGCTCTAACAATTAAATAGTATGTACCATCCTCAACATCTGTTACATCAATCCACTGACAAGACAGACCGCTGCCATAAATGTCACCACAATGAGCTGAGATACCCATGTTACTACAACCATACTGACCAGTCCCTCCATCTCCACATTCTAGATCCATTACACAAAAACCATTCTTAAATCCAATAGGAATGTATGTGCCATCTAATTCATATAAATCATACTTGGCATATCCTTTGTGGTGCCAGTGACTGTGACAGTCCCCAAATTCAAACTGATCATTTGAATCATCTGGCGAGCCTATATAGTAATCTAAATCTCCAATATTCTTAATGTGCGTTGTAAATCTGACAAGTTCACGGGTACCGAAACCATTCAAACAACCTTCTTCAACATAGCAATCAGAATCACTTACCTCCATGATGTCTGTTTGAAGACTGGATTCTATTGCAGAAGTTACAACCATTAAATCTGGTCCATTACACGCTGGGTCGCCTTGATAAATACACTCCCCACTGTCAATCTCAGCCAATGGGTTGTAGTTGCAAGCTTCTGGATCTGTGCATCCAACAGGTGGCCCCACAAAAGTATGAACCCAATTCCAGTCACCATCACAACCATCCACTGAATACCATCTGATCCAGTAGGTTACTCCAACATCCAAGAGCATTGTTTGAGAAGCTTCTTCTCCACAACCTCCCTGATTGTCGTCATAATAAATTGTTCCGATGTTGCTGTTGTCAAAATTACCCATGCTGCAGTAATCGTAGACATATAACTTGGTGTCACAACCTGTGCCACAACTGTTGAAATCATACATGCCATTTGCTTCAGGTGTGAATGTATACCAAAAGCTACTTCCTTCCTGTCCAATCACATCACCTGACTCTGAGGGCATGTTCAAATCGACTGCATCATTGCATGTTGAACCTGGAGCACAATCGAAGGAAACCTCATCACTGTAGGTATAGTTTCCACCCGAGGCTATTTCCACCCCGTCGAGATAAAGCCAGTAGCCACCAGGTGCATAGATGCCATCTCCAAAGGAATCCTGTATTTCAAACAAATAACAAGGGAATTCATCATCGGAAGCCATGCACAAAGTGTCAACGCCACCTCCAACTCCAGCAGCAACCAACTCACCTCCAACAGTGATATCCCAACTAATTTCAGTGGGATAGTCATCACTAATAATTTCAATGATTAATTCTGTTTCACCTTCTAAACATAAGCTTTGTGCAGAACTGCTGATCGAAAGAAATAGAACAAATGCAAGAGACAAAAGAGTGGATAAATATTTCATGGTGCCAGAATTAATTTACAGGGTAATTGGTTAGTTTCTCATGAAGCAATACCACACAAACGCGACAAGTGTGACATCTGCAAGCTTAAAAAAAAGGAATCAACTTTTTCACAAGAAAGACAGCATACAAAACGCGACAATTAGATACCACAAGATTACAATACAGGTTTCACCATGCAAATTACAACTTTTTACATGGAATATGTATCTTCGCAAAAAAAACACAATGTCAAATCACGAAGAACCACAACAGAATGAAATAGGAGGGCCAGTAACGATCGCCCTGTTGGTTTTTGCAGTTGTTATTGTTGCGATTTACTTTATAGCATCTTAGACAACAATCTGACGTCCAGCTTGTAAAAAATACAGCTCTAATCTACATCGACAATGGTCATCTCCTCAACCAGATGACCAGCTCCCGCGTATTTGTCGATAATCCAAAGCACATAGCGAATATCTACCATGATATTTCTGCAGCGGCTTTCATCAAATAAAATATCACTCATCGTGCTCTCCCAGCTTCTGTCAAAGTTGATCCCAACAAGATAGCCGTCACCATTAATGACGGGGCTACCAGAATTCCCGCCCGTGGTGTGATTGCTGCCCGTGAAGCAGATAACGAGATCGCCGTTCTCTCCATACGCCCCCCAGTCTTCATTTTCAAAAGCTGCAACTAGGTTTGATGGAAGGTCAAAGTCTGCGTCTCCTGGCTTGAATTTTTGGAGAATTCCTCGCGCTGTCGTCGTAGGGTTATAGGTCATCCCGTCATGCGGTGAGGACCCCTCAACTTTTCCATACGTTAAACGAAGCGTGGAATTCGCATCAATCGGAAAAAGCCGGTCAGGAAATAGCTCACGAAGACCACGTGTATATGTCGCTGTAGCAGACTCAACTTCTTTATAACCAGAACGGTAACCAGGCGAAATTTTCTCGAAATAATGGGATCTCTGCTCCAATATCAGAAGATATGCGGGATCATTTTTCAGCTTAGAAAACGCCTTAGATTTGCGCTTTCGAAGAAGAGATTCAAGTTCTTTAGGGTTGTCAAAAATAGATTTTTTAAAAAGATTAGAGGCGTATGAACTCGCTGAACTCGACGCATTAAAATCAGTAAACATCTTTTCAGGAGTCAAAGCCTCAGGGATAAGTTCCAGGTAGGTTGCAACGAGATCTCCTAAGAGTTGCTCATCAACAGAGGCGTTATAATTGCGCGCGTACTCCGTATTTACCTCAAGCAACGATGCGATTGTTTCATCCAGTTTGCCTGACGATTCCAAATCATCCCAACGTTCAATCAGGTCTGCAAAATCGAAGGCGTGAAGAAGAATATCTGGACCATAATACACAAGTTCAATAAACAATGCACGGGCTTCAACAAAGGAGAAGTAATCAGAGTTTGAATCTTGAATCTTCTCAATCACAGAGAGGAAATCAGGGTTAGAAAGCTCTGGTACAGATTGTGACAAAGCAACAGCACGGGATTGAAATTCAGATTCCAAATCGAGTTTTTGTTGGACGGCGTGCAACTCTACAAGGCCCTTTGTTTGACCTGCCCACTTCTTCCAAGCATTAGAAATGCTACTCTGCTTCGAAGCATAGGCAATTCTGAGTTCGTCAGAAGATGCTCTGGCGGAATTGATGATTTGAAGACTCACATCACGCATCGCAATACGCATCGGATTGAGACGATCGATGACATGTGTGACGGCATCTGATGTAAGGTATTGTTCAGTACTTCCTGGAAAGCCAAAAACCATTGTGAAATCACCTTCGTGCACTCCATCTAATGAAACAGGAAAGTGATGAGCTGGATGATAAGGTACATTGTCTTCACTGTACTCTGCAGGGTTGTTTTCTGAAGATGCATAGATTCTGAAAACGCTGAAGTCTCCTGTATGTCTGGGCCAAAGCCAATTGTCCGTGTCCCCACCAAACTTACCTACTGCAGAAGGCGGAGCACCTACAAGTCGCACATCGTTAAAAGTACGTTTCGTGATTAAGAAATGCTGATTTCCGAAATCAAAGGCAACAACACCACCCGTCAAATCAGTTCCATCAGTGAACTCAGAAACAATCTCAGCAAAAAGTGCAACGCGAACAGCATCAAGCTCCTCACCTTCAAGGCCATCAAGAGCTAAAGCCACTCTTTCAGAAACATCTTGAATTCTATCAATAAATGTAGCCGTGAGACCTGGGTTAGCTAGTTCTTCAGATCTTGCCATTGCCCAAAATCCGTTCTTTAGGTAATCGTTTTCAACAGAACTGTGAAACTGTATTTGGCTATATCCACAATGGTGATTGGTGAGAAGCAACCCTTCTGAACTCACCATTTCCGCTGTGCAACCTCCCCCGAAATGAACAACAGCATCCTTCAGACTGCTGTGGTTCACACTGTAAATATCTTCAGCTGAAAGTCGAAGGCCCATTGATTGCATATCACCCTCAAGTGCTTGAAGAAGCGTCGGAATCCACATGCCCTCTTTCGCACTTGCGTTCATTGAGATCAGGGTAGAAACAAGCGACAAAAAAATAAACTTAAATGTAATTTTCATGGTTGAGTTGTATCAAATTGTTTTACAGAACGATCGCCCGTGAATTCCAAACTAAAGAACCATTCCCATCCATCACTTCAACCAAATAAATCCCAGAACTCAAATCTGAAACATCGAGTTGCATTTGATCTGTGACCTGAAACGTTTTCACAATTCGACCACCGCCATCTCTAACTCGACATAAACTATTCTCATTCAATCCTCGAAGATGGAACATGGCTGAGCCAGAAATCGGATTGGGTGAAATACTCCAGACATTCTCTGTCGAAATTTCAGATGCAGTCAATGCACAATTCATGATAGAAACAACAACAGCGTCTGTAACCTCACAACCAAATTCATTGCTGACTGAAACACCCACAACTGCAGTCGTTGCCATCTCATTCACTGTATCTAGAATGAAAAACGGACCTGTAGAGCCATCTTGCCATTGATAGTTGTAGTTACCAACTGGCCCAAAGAAAAACTCTGTGTTACCTGCACACATTTCGAAATCTGCACCTAAACTAAATGGAGTAACTCCCACAAAAGGCACCTCGATATCCATGTCAACAGAACATCCACTTCCATCCACAACTTCGACATTGTAAAACCCTGTTTCAACTGAGGAAACATCCTCCTCGTCCCAATCGAAACCTTTCGGACCATCCCAATCAATATCCATCTCACCTGTTCCTCCCACAATTTCAAGATCTAAAAAACCACCTGAGCCATTTTCACAAGAAGATGTAACAACAACATCGATCTCAAGAGGTTCCGGATTTACGATTGAATAAGAACCCGACAATATTTCAGATGAACAGTTAGAGACTAACTCTACGTTGTAGAGCCCAGGAAGAAGGCCATCTATAAGGAGACCTGAGCCTGTGTATCCAAAAGGACCTGTCCAAGTTGCATTCCAGTCAAGCCCACCGAACTCTGTGTAAAGGTTAATGGATCCGTCAGGATTAAACTCCGTCTCTAGAGCACAACTAATATTCTGAACTGTAGCACCCAGTACTGGCTGGATATCCGAAGCCTCAACGGTTAATTGAGCAAGACCACTAGCACCATAATAACCATCAATCTGGACAAGAGCCTGAGTTCCCTCTTCCATACATGATGTGTAACATGTGCTTGTAAGTCCACTTCCATCTTCACAAACGAAATCATCATTGGCTCCCACTAAGATAAAGCTGGACCAATCACCACAGTCGTCTGCGACCCATACAGCAACCTGAGTATCAAAATTCGTAGTGTCACTGCACAAGCTAACTTTGTAATTCACTCCAGCTTCTGCAGTGAAAGAAGCCCACACTGTCGCACTCGCTTCCAACTCACACCATGACCCTGGTGTATTACAACCATATGTTGAAGGTGATGTTTCTAGGTAGCTAGAAGTGGCCCCCTCAGATGAAATCAGTATCGGAGTCCCATCCGTAGATACATAAGCGGCATCACAGGGTACATCATGATCGATTAACACAACCTCTTCAACATCCACCGTAAATACATCCCCATAACCTTGACCATCGAAATTCTGAGCGGGCATTTCATCAATCAGAATCGTGAAATCAAACCCACCATCTCCATAACTGTCAACGTAAATTAAATCGACCTGAGAGCCAGTAACGAGACAAACTACCTCGGAAAGAAAAATCTGATTGCTCTCGTATGCTTCACCATCTGAAGCGTCTGCGCCATTCCCATCACAGCCAACATCCATATTTCCACCACTCATGATGACAGGAGCTGAACCACATGTTTGTCCCAATTCTACAAGCTCCCAATAAGCTTCGTACCCCCAACCATCTGTGTCAACTAGAATCTGAACAGTAGACTCACCGTCAGGGCATTGAGCATTTAAAGAACCAATAATGAACATGGATAAAGCAAAAAAGATGGTCAGTGTGAATTTTTTCATGAGTGCAATATAACTTAGCAAAATGCTAATCATACTTTCTCCAGCAAAAACTTTAGACCTCAATACCTCGGGGTACAATGAGCTCGCCAGCTTACCTCATCACACAACAGAGGCAACGGAATTAATGGATAATCTGAGGACATACATAACCAGCGACTTGGTAAAAGAGATGAAGGTTAGTGAAAAGTTGGCTGAAAAAGTTTCAACCTGGCACACCAACTGGACAACACACACAACAGTAAAAGAAGCGATTGCTTCAGAGGCTAAACCCTGTGCCTTTGCTATGAAAGGAGAGGCTTTTAAATTTCTGGATGCCCCTTCACTGACACCAGAAGATCTTCGATATGCGCAACAAAACCTGATGATACTAAGTGGGCTTTACGGAATACTTAAACCATGCGATTTAATCATGCCATACAGACTTGAAATGGGACAGACCTTTCAAGTAAACCCTCAACACAAATCACTTAATTCGTTTTGGTCTACAGTATATTATAAAGCGTTTTCAAAAAGATTAGAAGGTCACGAAAATGGAATTATTCTCAATCTTGCCAGTGATGAGTACAGCAAAGTTGTCCTCAAATCAGGTATTCATGCAGAGGTAATTACTTGCTCTTTTAAAGAAGAAGGAAAGAAAGGCTTGAAATCCATAAGTACATTTGCGAAACAAGCTCGAGGAGAGATGACTCGATTTGTGATTAAAAAACAAATCAAAACCGTGGAAAAATTGAAATCTTTTAACAACCTTCGATACACATTTAATTCCGACCTTTCGGATTCTAACAATTTTGTATTTACTCGACCATTAAATAAATAAATAACAACTGTAAATGAAATTCACTTACTATCTTCGCGGCGCTGTAGCAATGTTGGTTTTAGTTTCTACTATGCCAAGCTGCTCACAAGCACAACCTTCACAAACCCAAAAAATCAGTACCGAAATGGATTCTGTTTCTTACGCTCTTGGAGTATTATTCGCAACCAACATGAAATCCGAAGGGATGACTGAAATTAGTAGCGAACAACTAGCTAGCGGATTTGCCGCTGTCATGAACAACACTGCAACTCTCGAACCAGCTGATGCTGATAACATTGTTCGTGAAGCGATGGCTTCTGTGAAAGAAAAGGTTTCTAAAGCTGCCAAGGCAGAAGGAGAATCTTTCTTGGCAGAAAATGCAAAAAAAGATGGCATTTCAGTTACTGAATCTGGACTACAATATCACCACGATACTGTTGGAACAGGCGCAAGCCCAGATGAAAATGACAAAGTAACTGTTCACTACAAAGGAACACTACTAGACGGTACTGAATTTGACTCCAGCTACAGTCGAGGAGAACCTATCTCTTTTCCTTTAAATGGCGTTATCGCAGGCTGGACTGAAGGACTTCAATTAATGAAAATTGGAGGAAAAACTACATTCTACATTCCTCAAGAACTTGCTTACGGAGAACGACCTAATCCAGGTGGACCGATACCTCCTTTCGCAGCATTGATCTTTGAAGTGGAACTGATTGAAGTTGCACCTGCTGAGTAAGCAGAGTATAAATATCTGATTTTCAGACATAAACTAATGGCGGGGAAACTTCTCCGCCATTTTTTTGTTGTTGTAAATTACAACTTCAAAATCAATAGTATTTTCCCCCATGTTTCCCATCACCAATGACGCTGTAGTATTTGGTCTACTTGCAGTAACACTAGCCGGAATATTTCATGCTTCCAGTCTGCCTCGATTCAAGAAGTTTTTCACATTTGTACCAAGCCTCCTATTGTGCTACTTTATACCAGCCGCTTTTAATTCATTGGGGATTGTAGATGGTGAAGCGTCAAGCTTGTACTTTGTTGCTTCGAGATATTTACTTCCTGCCAGCTTGGTTCTTTTGTGTTTAAGCATTGATTTAAAAGGAATTTACAACTTGGGTCCCAAAGCTTTAATTATGTTTTTCGCTGCAACATTTGGCATCGTTATAGGAGGACCAATTGCGCTTTATATCGTTGGACAATTTAATCCCGAGGTGTTCGGGGGTGATGGAGCTGAAGCGATGTGGAGAGGACTGTCCACCGTGGCGGGGAGCTGGATTGGCGGAGGAGCCAACCAAGCTGCTTTAAAAGAAATTTCAGGAACCTTAGATAAACAGTTTTCAATCATGCTGATCGTCGATGTTTTTGTCGCCAACTTGTGGATGCCTTTCCTTTTATACGGAGCGCTGAAATCAAAAGAAATAGACAAATGGCTCAAGGCGGACAGCTCCGCTGTAGATGCGTTAAAAGAAAGAGTAGAGAAATATTCAGCCAGCATAGCAAGAATCCCCTCTTTTTCGGACCTGATGGTCATTGTAGGCATTGCCTTCGGATCTGTTGCAATAGCACACATTGTAGCTGACACAGCAAGCGTAGGTATTCAAGAATGGTTTAGAGGAATTTTAGCCATAAATCCTTCTAGCTTCGTGAAATACCTTTCATCATTAGAAAATGGTTTTTTCTGGATCGTTATCGTTTCAACAATATTGGGTGTTGCTCTTAGCTTCACTAAAGCGAATAAATATGAAGGTGCTGGAGCCAGTAAAGTGGGTTCACTTTTTCTTTACATCCTCGTTGCTACGATCGGAATGAAGATGGATGTCGGAGCATTAATTACAAATTGGGCAACTTATTCGTCTGCCATTATCATTGGGTTGATATGGATGCTCGTCCACATCACTGTTCTAATCACAGTAGCAAGGATCATTAAAGCTCCATTTTTCTTTGTCGCAGTAGGGTCTCAAGCGAATGTAGGAGGCGCAGCCTCTGCTCCCATTGTTGCCAGTGCATTCTCCACTGCACTAGCTCCTGTCGGAGTTCTATTAGCAGTTCTAGGCTACGCGGTAGGGACAGTGGCTGCCATTGTATGCATGGAATGGATGCATCTTATTTCTTAAAGCTATACAACCTTAGCTAAAGAAATGACCCTTCACTACTTTCTTGGCTTCTAAGTATGCTTTGTTTTCAGGGTCAAAACCGACTTGAAGGGGAACACGCTCTACAACATTGATATCATCAAGATCATCAAATGCTCCAACTTTTTCCGGGTTGTTGGTTAAAAGCTTGATCTTATAAATTTTTAAATGTCTAAGGATTTCGATGGCTGGGTCAAAAGTTCTGCCATCTTCTGGATGCCCCAAGTCTAAGTTCGCTTGGAAGGTGTCTAGACCATTATCTTGAAGGATATACGCTTTTAACTTCTCAACCAAACCTATCCCTCTCCCCTCTTGTCTCAAGTAAATAAGCACACCTCCACTTTTTTGGAGCATCGCCATTGAGAAGGCCAATTGATCACCACAATCACAACGTGAAGACCTGAAGACATCTCCTGTCATACACTCGCTGTGGATTCTGACAGATACAGGGTCCAAAGAGTTTTGTTTAAAGCCGTCAGACACAAGAGCCAAGTGTGGCATCTCCTCCCGACCACTGTCAAAAGCCAATATTCTAAACCCACCAAACTTGGTAGGCAACCTTGATTCTACAAGAAGTTTTACCGATGTTTCCATTAGCCAAAGATACTTCTTAGGATGATTAACTACGCTTATAAAAAACTCTTCACTTTGATAAAAAGTGTTATAAAATGAGTTGGTGATGTGCTTCACGAAGACAGAAAATTAAGCTCTACAAAACCCCAAAAAAGGATGGAACCAAAGACTGATTCAAATAGCTTGAAGTTCCTGTCACACATCCAACATCATATGAATCCTGGATCTAGTTATCATTTCGAAACACAAACTATCTAAATCGATCAATCGACAACATGATTGTTGATAGCAAAAAAAAGCGCCAATCCGAAGATTGGCGCTTTCTAAAAATATTGTTGTTTTAAAGACTACTGAAGATCTTCACAAGTAGCACCATATGCAATTAAGAAGTCAAGCAAGTCGGCAGAACCAATCTCACCATCACCGTTTGTATCAAACGGACAACTTCCTCCTGTACATGGCTCAGTTACACATGAACCATCATCATTGTTAGCAAGGGCGTTGAAGTTTTCTGCTTCTTCATTCGTACAGCCAGAGAACACACACGATCCATCGTCAGATGAATTTCCAGCATCGTAGTTGTCCGCACTTGCGTAAGTACAACCCTCAGCAATACATGAACCATCATCATCTGTTGCTTCAGCGTTAAAGTTCTCTGCGTTTGGATTTGTACAACCAAATATCACACATGAACCATCGTCTGATAAAGCTCCAGCATCATAGTTGACAGCATTGGGGTTTGTACATCCTGAACAAGAACTGTTGTCTCCTCCGCAAACACCACAGACGTCAACGTCTGTACATGAAGGGAAAGTTAACGTCATTCCCTCAGCGTAGTGAGAATCTTGAGCTTGGTCACGGATTTGGATGTTCACAATCGCATTGACCTGTCCTGATGTTGTAAACTGGCCAAGTAAAACTCGACCATCTACAGGAACACCTTGAGCATTCGCACCAGGAACAACAAAGATAGAACCTCCAACAAATGTGTTTACAACAAAGTCGCCTCCTGTGTTAAAGTCGTTTAACGAGGATAAAGCTGAGTCAAACGCACTGTTTAATCCATCAGCATCACCAGGTGCAGCTCCAATGGTAAACCAACTGTCAAACTCTAGGTTAGGAAAAGCTGAATAGAAGAGTGGATTCACTGAACCACCAAAGTCTGCTCCAACAGCATCGTTGTAGAATCCATTTGATGAAGATGAAGTGATCGACCAAGGATTCACATCTGTTCCGTAAACTGCTGTTACTTCAGCAGCATCTGCAGTCAAATCTGCATACAGACGGTACGTAGTTGCTCCATTCCCAAGTGGATCAGAAGAAACGACCTCGTAAGAAAGACCCGTAGCAAGACCGTCGCCCCAAGAACATGAACCGTCATCGTATAAAGCAGAAGCATCATAGTTTTGAGCATCTAGGTTTGTACAACCAAAGCATGATGTACCATCTCCACCGCAGACACCACAGGCATCATCAGATGAACAAGACCCATCATCAATAACTGCTTCTGAATCATAATTACAAGCTGATGAATCTGTACAACCTCCACAAGAAGAATTGTCACCTCCACACACACCACATTCATCATCATAAGCACAACTACCACTGTCAATAATGGCAGATGGATCGTAGTTACAAGCTGATGAATCTGTACAACCTCCACATGTTGTGCCATCTCCACCACATATTCCACAAACGTCTAGCTGACTGCCATCGCAATCACACTCTCCGTCAGCGATTCCTCCACCGCCACATACACCACACTCATCCAGAACGTTTCCAGCACAATCACAAGTACCGTCAGCAATTCCGCCACCTCCACATACGCCGCAATCGTCAAGAACGTTACCCGCACAGTCACAATCACCATCTGCAATGCCATCTCCACCACAAACACCACACTCGTCATTCACTGAACATGAACCATCATCGAAAGTCGCTGAAGAATCATAGTTACAAGCTGATGAATCTGTACAACCTGCACAAGTAGAGTTGTTTCCTCCGCAAACATCACATTCATCGTTTACAGAACAAGAACCATTGTCCAACTCAGCCAATGGATCATAGTTACAAGCTGTAGGATCCATACAACCCACTCCCACTTGTGGGAATGTTAAGCTCACACCCAAAGCGTAGTGTGAATCTTGAGCTTGGTCACGGATTTGGATGTTTACAAGTGCATTCACTTGTCCAGATGTTGTAAACTGACCAAGTAGAACTCGACCATCTTCGGGAACACCTTGAGCATTCGCTCCAGGAACAACAAAGATAGAACCTCCAACAAACGTGTTTACGACGAAGTCGCCTCCAGTGTTAAAGTCATTTAATGAAGTTAAAGCTGAGTCAAACGCGCTGTTTAATCCATCAGCATCTCCAGGTTCAGCACCAATCGTAAACCAACTGTCAAACTCTAGATTAGGAAAAGCTGCATAGAACAGTGGATTCACTGAACCACCAAAGTCTGATCCTACAGCATCGTTGTAAAATCCATCTGGTGAAGATGAAGCCAACTCCCATGGATTTACATCCGTTCCATACACAGCTGTTACTTCAGCAGCATCAGCTGATAAATTAGCATACAGACGGTATGTCGTTGCTCCAGTACCAAGTGGATTAGAAGAAACAACCTCGTAAGAAAGACCGGTACAAAGACCGTCTCCCCAAGAACATGTGCCATCATCGAATAAAGCTGAAGAGTCATAGTTCTCAGCTTCAGGATTCATACAACCAAAGCATGATGTACCATCTCCTCCACACACTTCACAGTCGTCTAACACAGAACATGAACCATCATCAACAACCGCTTCAGAATCGAAGTTACAAGCTGATGAATCTGTACAGCCACCACATGATGAGTTGTCACCATCACAAACTCCACACTGATCATCATAAGCACAACTACCGCTATCAATTACAGCAGATGAATCATAATTACAAGCTGATGAATCTGTACAACCTCCACATGTTGTTCCATCTCCTCCACAAAGTCCACAAACGTCTAGCTGATTTCCTTCGCAATCACAATTGCCATCTGCGATACCGCCACCGCCACATACACCACACTCGTCAAGAACGTTTCCAGCACAATCACATGCACCATCTGCAATTCCGCCACCGCCACATACGCCGCAATCGTCAAGAACGTTTCCAGCGCAGTCACAAGCTCCGTCAGCAATGCCACTTCCACCGCAAACTCCACACTCATCATTCACTGCACATGAGCCATCATCGATGGTCGATGAAGAATCGTAGTTACAAGCTGCAGAATCTGTACAACCTCCACAAGTAGAGTTGTTTCCTCCGCAAACCCCACAATCATCGTTTACAGAACAAGAGCCATTGTCCAATTCAGCCAATGGATCATAATTGCAAGCAGTAGAATCCATACAACCCACTCCCACTTGAGGAAAAGTTAGGGTAATACCCTCAGCGTAATGAGATTCCTGAGCTTGGTCACGAACTTGAATGTTCACAACAGCATCAACTATCCCAGATGTGGTGAACTGACCGATGAGGACTTTTCCATTTACAGGAACACCTTGGGCGTTAGCACCAGGTACAATGAAAATAGAACCACCAATAAATGTATTTACGACAAAATCACCCCCTGTATTAAAGTCCGAGATAGAAGTCAGAGCTGCGTCGAACGCACTGTTTAAACCATCAGCATCTCCTGGAGCTGCACCAATTGTAAACCAACTGTCAAAGGCAAGGTTAGGGAAAGCTGCATAGAAGAGTGGGTTCACTGAACCACCAAAGTCAGATCCTACAGCATCATTGTAAAAACCATCTGCAGATGAAGAAGCAAGCTCCCATGGCTCAGTATCCGTTCCATATACTGCTGTTGCTTCAGCAGCTTCTGGAGTTAAGTCGGCATACAAGCGGTATGTGTTTTGACCATCACCCATTGGGTTAACAGCTATAGTTTCATATGATAAACCAGACACAAGTCCGTCTCCGAAGGTACAAGAACCATCGTCTTCCGACGCAGATGAGTTGTAGTTGTCCGCTGAAGGGTTTGTACAGCCTGGCTGAGCAACAAATGGAAATGAAATTGAAACACCTTCACTGTTACTTGTATTGGTGTCTAGGTCATCCCACTGAAGATTTACCGTTAGATTCACGATACCGTCAGTCGTAAACTGGCCGATAAGAACTCGTCCATCATCACCAGCTTCAGCATCAGTCGAAACGTCAGGTATTAAGAAGAAAGAACCTCCAACAAATGCATCTAAAATAAAACCTGATCCTGCTTCGAAAGAAGCAAAGGCATCGTCCATTCCAACTTGCTGAATATCACTCGTTCCATTTGAGTCAGAAGATCCAATAGAGAACCAACTGTCATATTCCAATGAAGGAAAGGCACCGAAAAAAGCTGGATTAATTGTATTTCCTAAAACACCACCAACAGCATCTTGATAGAAAGCAGTTGTTACACTCAATTCCATCGGCGCACTTTCAAGTGCATAAACAGCAACTAGCTCATCTGTTGGGCTATCAAATGTTGCATATACACGATAAACAGTTCCATAAGGTGACTCTGTGTAAACTTCGCTTTCAAGGCCAATTAAATTAGCTTGAGCAAAACCTGCAGTCAAAGCTGCTAGGACAAATAATAAGTAACGTTTCATATGATTGGTCGATAAAAATCAGTTAATTAATTGAATGATTCTAGATTAAGACGCAAATTAACGAATTAGGTTGCTCCTATTAAAATCTTTTCTTAGTTTCTATTTATACAATTGAGATCTTCAAATGCTTGAGACAGTCTTTTCACAAAAGTCTTTTCCCCTTCTCTGAGCCAAACTCGAGGATCATAATATTTTTTGTTGGGTTTATCGTCACCGTCAGGGTTGCCGATTTGTTCTTTTAAATATTCTGACTTAAGAGCCATGTAATCACGAACACCACAAAGAGAAGCCCACTGCATATCGGTGTCAATGTTCATTTTTATAACTCCGTAACCGATCGCCTCACGTATTTCCTCATGTGTGGATCCGCTTCCACCGTGGAACACAAAGTCAACGGGATTGTGACTCAATTCATTTTTTTGAGAAATAAATGCTTGGCAGTTTTTTAAAATTACAGGACGAAGCTCAACGTTTCCTGGCTTGTAGACACCATGTACATTTCCGAAAGCGGCGGCGACAGTAAATCTATCACTCACCATTGAGAGTTCATCAAAGGCATATGATATTTCTTCTGGCTGGGTATAGAGACGTGAGCTATCAATGTCCGTGTTGTCTACACCATCCTCCTCTCCTCCTGTTACACCAAGTTCAATCTCTAGGTACATCCCCATCGGTGCCATTCTTGCAAGATACTCTTTACAAGTAGCTACATTTTCTTCAACGGGCTCCTCACTTAAGTCAATCATATGAGAGCTGTATAAAGGATTTCCTGTTTCTGCAAAATGCTTTTCGCTTGCAGAAATAAGTCCGTCAATCCAAGGAAGCAACTTGCGCGCGCAATGGTCTGTGTGCAATATCACAGGTACGCCATACGCCTTGGCCAACGCATGAATATGATGAGCACCAGCTACTGAACCAAGAATAGCAGCTTCTTGACCTTCAAGCTTAAGACCTTTTCCAGCATTAAAAACAGCACCTCCATTTGAAAACTGAATGATGACTGGAGAGTTCAACTCTTTTGCTGTTTCCATAACAGCGTTAACAGAGCTTGATCCAATAACGTTCACCGCAGGCAAGGCATAGCCGTTTAATTTGGCATCATCAAACACTTCACGAATCTCATCTCCAAACAAAACACCTGATCTAAATTTTTTACTCATCTTAATATATATTGTACACAAAAATAACGGATTTAATCTTGATCTACACTGCTTTACAGTTGTGAGGTTATCAACCAGACATCATTCTTTAAAAAACAAAAAAGAGCAACTACTTTCTCTTTTGAAAAGATCGAACGACCTCTTCAGGAGATATCCCAAGATGTTTGAGTGACTGCCTGGAGATATCAGCTTCCCTAGAGTCTGGATAAAGTTCAATTACGTTTTTGTACATTTTCTCTGCCATCTCATCATCTTCCAGCTCGTTTTCATACAAATAACCCACGAGAAGAGCGCACATAACCCCTCTTTCATAGTTGGG
>DDJR01000074.1 GCA_002339135.1 Flavobacteriales bacterium UBA2619
TTGATCAGATTTAAAGACAAATCATAGCATGGTGGAATTGAATCGGAGTCTAGACCTATTTAATCAAAAACCCATTGATATGTAACTGCCAAATGACAATTCGATGACCCTGGTATATATCAACACAAGCCATTTTCATTTAGGCGTTGAGAAGAATCCTAAGTCTATCCATACACAAGAGAACCAAAGAAAACAAACAGGAAGGATTCTATCTTTCTGCAATCACATCGAATTGTAAAGGCATTGAAACGTGTGAACTGCATGACAGAGGGAAATCAAGTCATGAAAGAGATTAACCGCTGCTTCAATGTAAAATAACACGGTTTCTTCTCCAGGAAAAGCACGTCGTTTCTTAATTACACGATTGGTAATATGAAATTTGTAAAAATAAATGCGTAAATTTTCCGCTTCAAAAACATTACATATGATCAAGCAAGAAACAAATTACAGTGCGCTAACAACTCTAACGACAGTATTTTTCTTTTGGGGATTTATTGCTGCTGGGAATAGCATATTCATCCCTTTTTGTAAAAATTATTTTTCATTAGACCAATTCCAATCTCAGCTTATCGACTTTGCCTTTTACCTTGCATACTTTCTAGGTGCCTTAGGATTATTCGTAGTTGGATCAAGAAAAAACAAAGACATCGTAGGCAGTTGGGGGTACAAAAAAAGCACTGTATATGGCCTTCTTTTCTCAGCGCTCGGAGCGGGAACGATGATTGTTTCAGTGTATTTAAACACCTTTACAGGAATGCTTCTCGGGTTGTTTATCGTCGCCCTGGGCTTCTCTCTCCAGCAAACATCTACCAATCCTTTTATGATCGCATTGGGTGACCCTAAAACAGGAAGCAACAGAATTAACCTGGGTGGAGCAATCAATTCATTGGGAACGACACTGGGCCCAATTATTATTGCTTTGGCGCTTTTCGGCTCTGCAGCTGCGGTAAATGATGATATGATTGCATCGCTAAGCTTAAGCAAGGTGATTGTCCTCTATGGAGCTGTAGGCTTATTGTTTCTTGCGTTGGCTACAATTTTAAACAAATCAAAAAGCGTTCCATCTGGAATTTCTGAAGACACCCCTGAAAAAGCAAACAAAGCACTCATCACACTCTTATCGATGACTGTTTTACTCGCAGCCTGCTTCGCCCCTGTTTTCAACAGCTATCGGTTTGAATTTTCAGAAGCAGAGATGCCTGCAGTAGAGATGAATCGAATGTTGTGGCTCGCCGGCGGTCTTGCTGTTATTGTTACAGGTATTCTATTTGCACACTTTAAATCATCTCAAAATTCTAACGGTTGGGGAGCCATGAAGTTCCCACAACTCACACTTGGCATGCTCGCTATTTTTGTTTACGTAGGTGTCGAAGTGGCCATCGGATCTAACCTCGGAGAGTTTTTAAAGCAGCCTGAATTCGGTGGTTTTGAATCATCTCAAATCACACCTTTTGTAGCCATGTTTTGGGGAAGTTTAATGATAGGACGTTGGGTGGGAGCCGTCAATGTTTTTCCATTGAAATCTGTACAGAAAAATATTCTGAAGTTCGTCGTACCGTTTGTCGCGTTTGGAGTCGTTATGGGTGCCACATACCTTGCAGGTTATGACATTTCTGCTCTCAAGTGGTACTTTCTTTGCATCTTAGTCCAAATAGCAGCGTTCTTCATCACGAAAGACAAACCAGCCTTTACACTCAGCGTTTTTGGATTGCTGGGACTTGTCGCCATTGTTGTAGCGCTCAATACGACAGGATTGGTCGCAGTTTACGCTCTGCTTGCTTGTGGACTTGCATGCTCTATCATGTGGCCATGCATCTTCTCTTTAGCGGTAGCGGGCCTAGGGAAGTACACTACCCAGGGATCTGCATTCCTCGTAATGATGATTCTCGGAGGCGCTATCATTCCTCCCATCCAAGGGAAACTAGCAGACCTTGAATTTGTGGGAATTCAAAACTCCTTTGTGATTGGTGGTTTGTGCTTTGCATACTTGTTTTTTTATGCATGGTTTGCAAAACGATCTCTTAACCAACAAGGTTTAAATTTCGAATAATCCAGATTGTTCAGATGGAAATATTAGCTTGATTTTATAGGGCTAATTCTATGTTCAATTCGCTTCATTTCCTTCACAACTGAGTTCCTCTAGAATTCTTACCTGAGTAGTTCTTGAACCTGATTTTAAATTGCATCTACTGCTTCTTGTCGCTCTTTTTCTGAGCTCATCCATCACTCAGCGAAACCAATTGACAAGTCTTTACATGACTTTTGATGGGGATTGTCTAAGAAAACACTCCCTAGCATCATAAAACAAGATAATGCTGACTTGCACCCATTCATCAGCATTGAAATGGCATCCACATTTTCCAAGTGAATGTCTCTGAATAAATTCGCTAGTTAACGACAAATCTTTTCACATCGTGGTGCACCCTTCCACTACTTAACACATTAATCTGAAAAACGTACGCTCCAGGAGCAAGCTTTTGAGATCCTGGTTGCAATGCAATTTGATGGTTACCTTCCTGCATCGTGCCTAAAGCTTTCTCATACACTCTTCGTCCACTAATGGCATAAATAGAAACATCCACATCTGAGGATGCTAGCAGATTTAAGGAAACATTTGAATGTAACGAAAGTGGGTTGGGGGTGGGATCACCTAAAGAAAATACTTTTGCAGCTTCTCTTTCCAAATATCCAACTCCGTTGACGCCTGCTCCTTCAACCGCAACTTCAATATCGCTCACATACGACTGCAGAACCTCATCCCAGATGAGCGTCGCAAGTTGATGTTCATACCCATCGATAAAAGCACCATCCACTTCAGGTGTCATCGGGTCAGGACCTTGGGCATGTATGGTTGGGTTGTTCGTCGCTATATCAACAGCCTCTTGGTGAGGCCACGTAAATTGTGAGACTGCAGCAAACGAAGTGCTGACATGGACTTGAAAGTGCATATGCACAACACGTCCAGGGTACCAACCAGGCAATATTGAAATAAACTCAACATCACCGTTGTCATCTGTGATTTGGTATCCACGCATGTACGTCTGTCCTTCACTACCAAATGCTGAATACCCCGAGTAATCTCCCTCAACATCACAAGCCCAGATGTTCACACGCAGATTAGGCATGGGCAGACAATTTTCAACGCCCACAACACGCATACGCTGAATGACACGTATCCCTGGCCTACCCTCAGTAATGTCTTGTCTGAAGAAAAACGTGTTGTCAGACAAATCGAGAGGAAATGGACCTGGAGTTTCAGATGGCACCAAGGAACACCCTCCTTGACCTGCTGCAGGTTTGTTTGACATTTGAGCAACAGAAGATGCAGCAAAAATCGGGGCTGAAATCACAGCGCCACTCGCAAAACCTAAAGAACGAAGGAATGACTTTCTTTTCATAGTGTTAAGATAGTTCATTATTTTCCATCTTCTAATAACTGCACAACATCAGAGATGCCTCTGCTTGATTCAGAGGTGTTGCACAAACATGTGAATGCGTACTTCTAACATCATGTATTCATACCTGTTCGCTGTCTTGAGGTATATTTGCCATGTGTTTATAAATAGCCCCATTGCAATCGATAAAAGAACATGATGAAATTCTGTATTTCAACGGTTTTTATTTTGTGTATCACTAAGCTATGCCTTTGCCAATTGGTCATTTCTGAAGTATCACCTTTCAGTGGTCATCATGATGTATTGGGAAATAAATGTGACTGGATAGAGTTGTACAATTCAAGCGCCGATACTATTCAATTATCTGATTATCAAATATCTGATGACTCTGAAAATTGGGGTAAATGGATGTTCCCCAGTGATCATTTGCCACCTGAATCAATCATGTTGTTGCTAGCTACGGGTATGGATAAGCGTTATCTAGTGGATCATTGGGAGCAAATTGTAGGAGATGGATCTCTATGTAGATATGTAACCCCCAATTCACAGGTAGATACTGATTGGACTTCGCTCAATTTTGATGACACATCTTGGCAGATCGGACCTTTATCTATTGGATATGGTGACAATGACGACAATACGGTTGCCTCAAATGCGGCTTCGGTTTTTATTAGAAGACAGTTTGAAATTGATTCATTTGACAATGTCAAATATTTGGCTTTTCATATGGATTATGATGATGGATTCATTGCCTATGTTAATGGTCATGAAATAGCAAGATCCCTCAATATGACTCATGTTATGGGGGACTACAACGACCTCGCAGAAACTGACAATGAAGCAGTTATATACTCTGGAGGAGAACCCGATGAATATATTTTTGACCATGAATTTATGACTCAATATCTATTTGAAGGCAACAATGTTCTATCTGTTCAAGTTCACAATGCATCTGCCAATTTTACGGACTTAACAGCTAGGCCTTTTCTCCATGTTGGAGTTGTTGACGAACTTGATCTTGGTGGCAATGAACCTTCAAATTGGTGGACGATTCCTCAAATACATTTCCACACTAATTTTAAATTAAGCACTGGAGAGCCTCTTATCCTAAGTACCATCAATGATTCTCTGATAGATGTAATCGCATTAAACGAGAACCTAAGAAACGAAGTAACCATGGGCTATAGTTCGAACAATTATAATGCCATTTGCTATTATGACAATCCAACACCAGGGTTGAGTAATGAGAGCAGCTGGTGTTATAGCGGCATCGAGAACGAGCCGAATTTTACCATTCCAACAGGTTGGTACAATGAAGACTTAGAAGTTTCTATTCAATCCAACAACCCAGAAGCCATCATCAGGTTTACCCAAAATGGAGATGAACCTGACGACAACGATGAAGAATATACCACACCCATTTCAGTGTATGAGACGTCTATCATCAGCGCCACAACGTTCAGCACGAACAACAACCTGCCCAGCTCAACATCAGATGTGATTTATCTCATCAACGAACAGCAAACAGGCATGAATGTGTTTTCAGTGATCACGGATTCTTTGAATCTGTGGGATTGGGAAACTGGAATCTATGTTCAAGGTGAAAATGCTACCTCTGATTACCCCTATTTTGGAAGTAATTTTTGGGAGCCGTGGTCAAAAGAATCTCGATTAAAATATTTTAATTCTGAGGGTATACTTACGTCCGAGGAGATTATTGACTTGGAGATACATGGAGGCTGGTCTAGAGCTGAGCCACAAAAGTCTTTTAGATTGGATTTTAAAAAGGAGTATTCAGGGCTATTTGAGCATTCTATCATGAGAAATAAACCTGATATTTCGAGCTTTAACAATTTGAATCTCCGAAATGGAGGCCAGCATGTTTGGAGTGATAAATTACAAGATGCAATCATTTCAAACATCGCACGAGGAACTCACATTTCAAATTCATCATGGGAGCCAGCTGTTTTGTATTTAAACGGGGAGTTTTGGGGGATTTATGGCGTTCGAGAAAAGATTGACGAACATTATGTAGAAAATAATTTTGCTGTGCCTTCTGAATCAGTTGATTTAATGAACTCATTTGGAGTTCTGAATGGAGATGGTGTACGTTTTCAATCAGATGCTGAGCAAACACTCAATTTAGATCCTGAAAGTTCTGATTTTATGAATGTCTTCGGGTCTATTTTTGACCTGGACTCATATGTGGATTATTTCATTTTTGAAACATATACTCAAAACTCAGATTGGATGGGTATTTTTTGGGGAGCAAACAACATTAAGCTATTCCGTAGCAATGAATTGGATGGAAAATGGAGGTATGCCATGTATGACATGGATGCTTCATTTGGTTACTTTGGCGCTGGACTTGCCGACAATTTTATTGATTATGCAAGGAATCCGGCCTACCCAAATAACCACAGTATGATTTTCGATCATGTTTTAGAAAATGATGAATTCAAATGCTTGTTTGCGAATCGATATGCTGACCTACTAAATACAAATTTCAGGCAGACTTCCTTTAACAATGTCGTGGACTCAATGTATTATTTGTTGTCTGAAACCATCCCTTTGCATATTCAAAGATGGGGACAGATAGCATCATACAATGATTGGGCTGCTTCTGTTCAGGCAATTAAGTATTACAATTACAATCGATTGAATCCAGCCCGAGATAACGTTATTAATTCGTTAGGGTTACCAGGGAAAGTTGACTTGCTTCTTAACGTATTCCCTGATGGTGCTGGAAAAGTGAAGATATCTTCTACAGTGCCTGAATCCTTTCCTTGGACTGGCGTTTATTTCAAGGGCTGCCCTGTGCTAATAGAAGCCATACCAAATGAAGGGTTTGGGTTTCTAGAATGGCAAAACAACGCGCACATCAACCAAGAGGCTATGAGTTCTTCTACCCAAACAGTCAATGTAGAATTGCTTCAAGATGATGAGTTTAAAGCGATATTCCAACCATGTAGTGGTACAATTTCTGTTTCAATACAAAACAATGGAGATCTCTTTATTCCTGTCCTAAGTGACTCATATATCGTATCAAGTTATGAATGGTTTTTAGAGGGTGAACTCGTCGGAAATGGGACTTTTTACACACCTTTATCTTCAGGAGAATATCAACTTTTAGTTGAAATTAATGGCTGCCAATTTCAATCAGAAGTTTTTGATTATGATGCCCATGAAATTGAATCTATCCATTTGAATGGGATCACAATCAGTCCCAACCCCGCTTCAGATTACATCACAGTTAAAAAGCCAGATCATGGAAACGCGTCTCTTTCGATAACAGACATTTACGGACGCAAAACACATGTTTCAAATTACCAGCTAGAGGATATAGACACCAGATTCGACATCAGCAATTTGAGTAGCGGGATGTATGAGATTGTTCTTGTTTCAGACAATCAACAATTCAGTGGTCTGAGGTTCGTGAAAGAATAATGTCGTTATTGAAAAACCCTCACGTAATCAATGGCCATATATACCGGAAACAATGTTGACTCATCTGGATATCCAGGCCAATTACCTCCTACAGCTACGTTTAATATAAAGAAGAAGTCATCGTTAAATGGATAAGCTTGACCATTCATCTGTGATGAATTGATGGTGAAAAATTCAACATCATCGAGTAGCCAAGTGATCTGGTTTTCTTGCCAATCGATTGAGAATACATGATACTCATCGGCAAATGTTTCTGGAAATGGCAGTGATACACCATTTCCATTGTATTGATGAACGGAGTTGTTGGCACCCCAATGAGAGGTTCCATGAACCCTTCTCGGATTGGTCCCTACGAGCTCAGCAATGTCAATTTCTCCACACGAAGGCCACCCTGAGCTTTCAAAGTTTGTACCTAACATCCAGATAGCAGGCCACAAGCCTTGACCTATAGGAAGTATCGCACGCACGTCTATACGACCATAGGTGAAGCTCTGTAAACCCTGTGATTTGAGTCTAGCTGATGTATACTGGCCATTCGATATTTCTCTAGCAACTATAAATAAATTGTCATTTTGAATGTACGAATTGTCTTGAGTTTGGACATAGTTCTGAAGTTCGTTGTTCCCCCATCCTGAATTTCCAGTTCCCAAATCATAAGTCCAATTGGAAGTGTTGATCTCAGTTCCTTCAAACTCATCAGACCAAACCAATTCCATCCCGTCATATGAATCTGCTGAAGTATAACCTTCATTTGTTACGAGAACTTCGGAGTCATCATTTTTAATCGTACCTGTGGCTTCTTGAATGTTGTCTTTAAGGTAGCCTTGAGTAGGGTTCGTAAGGATGACCTTGAACTGTTCGTCACTTTCAAGATATGCGTCAACAACTATTTCGACGGAGATAACCTTCTCCATTTCGCCTGGGTTGAATATGACAGTCCCATTGGTTGAGATGTAATCCTGGCCAGCAATAGCTGATAGATCTTCAGTATCATAGTCTACAGTAACAACATTCGGATTCGGAGTGTCTAACTTAATGGTAAACAGAAAATTACTGTTGCTTTCATTTTCGTAAGCACTTCTATCGTTCAGAAATTTTATTTCGGAGTTAAACGGTTCGATTGCAGAATCACCACAACTATCACAACCCACTAAAAGAAATAAAGTAACTATATATAAAACATAATTTTTTACAGACATCTCTAAAAAATATTATTGAGACACAAAAATATAGGTGAAAAAACCTTCCGCTACCGTACAATCACCATTGCGTTGTGTTGAGTGCAAGACGAGTCGTGTCTCAGTAAGCTCTACAATGTCATAAGCAGGTCCTGAATCCCATGTTCCAATAAACCAACAGAATTCATCTACCGTTGGGATAATGATTTGATTTTCTCCACTTGTTCCGGTTCCTTCAGAATACAGAAATGTCAACTCAGGCACCTCCAATTCATTGACGACATATCCTTCAAAAGGATTAATGGTTCCTCCATTGTTGTTGTAAATAAACTCTCCATCAAATGTAAATTGATATGAATCATCATATTGCTCCTCTACCAATCCTCCTTGTGGCGATGTGAACCAAGCTGTTGAGTATGGGTCTGGACCTACGGCAATAGCTGCAATCTCTGAGGAAAATACCCATGTCTTTTCATTGTCACAACCAGTAAGAAGTTCCAAATCGCCATCACAGGGCAATTCAAGAGTCTGTAGTATCGAAATCGTCTGAGAAGACTGTGACATTCCTCCTTGATTGTGTACCGTATAGGTTACCACATATTCCCCGGATTGTGGATAAAATGCTGTGTCCGATTCAAGTATAGAGGTAAGCCCATTTCCAAATTCCCAAAGATGAAGAAACGAATCCTCTGAAGACAATCCAGTGAAGACAATTCTGTTGGAATCATTTTCAAGATAACTCCAAGAAAACGTTGCACTTGGCCCTTCAGGCAAGTCAATCCCATCATCTTCATATGGGGTACAAGCATATATTAAAACAGCTGTAGAAAAAATGATGGCTATGTTGATCTTATTCATATTAGTAACCTGGATTTTGAATTAATAATCCTCCTGATAGAGAAATCTCGGCTAAAGGAATCGGAAATAACTCATGAGTTCCAGTCATAAACCCTTCATCACCAAGAATTTGTTGTCCTCTGTTTTGACGAACTACATCGAAGAAGCGATGCCCTTCAAGTCCTAATTCTACACGACGCTCATGATAAATGGCTTCTAGGAGATAAGGACCTCCAGCGTTAACATCAGGCAGAATAGCAACATCGCCACCTCTTGCCCTAGCTCTGACCTCGTTAATCATTTCAAGTGCAATGCCATTGGCCCCAGTATGATATGCAGCCTCAGCCCGAAGGAGTAAAACATCAGCATATCTAATCACTCGATCATTGGCCAAACCATTGGGATTTGGATCTCCAAGAGCATCTGACTCTTCTGCGGCAGTGTTGAAATACTTTTTACAGTAGTACAAGTAAGGCATACCTGTAGCTTCCAATGTAAAAGGACCACGATCTCCCATCACATCTCCAACTTGAAAGATAGATGCACCAAGCCTTGGGTCGCTATCTTCAAATTCATCAACGAAATTTTGTGTTGGGATGTTAAATCCATAACCTCCAAATTGGCCTCTAGCTCTTTGAAATACGTTAGTAAAAGTACCCTCCAATTGGTTGCCCCAATTGCCTCCAGATCCATTCATATATTGAATCTCCCAAATAGAACCTGAGCCATTTTCTCCCAAACTAGAAAAAATATTTGCGTAATTCAGATCCAAGAAGTATTCTCCTGAATTGTAGATCTCATCAGCCACTACCATTGCATCAGACCATTTTTCTTGATACACATAGGACTTCAACAAAAGGCTTGCGGCTGCGCCCCAATTTGCTCTTCCGGTTTCGCTTAATGGTCTCTCGCTTCTTCGGGGTAAAAACAACATTGCTTGAGAAATATCTTCTTCAATAAATGCCCACGTTTCTTCTGCAGTGGATTTTGCTTGTTGGTATTCACTCGGAGCGAGCAATCCATCAATAAGCGGGACTCCACCAAACATTATGTTTAGATTGAAATACCAGTAAGCCCTGATAAATCGAATCTCACTCAGCAACATATTCTTGGTATCGCTGTCCATCTCAATTCCTGGAATATTTGCAAGTGCTATGTTGCAGTAAGCAATTCCTTTGTAAGCCGTTTGCCACTCAGCTAAGACGAGTTTACTGTCACTGGTTCCTTGAAAGGATTCGAATTTCATCAAATCAGGTTCATCTCCATCTCCTGATCCTCCTTTTTGTGTGTCGTCGGAAACAACATCTCCAAAGTACCATCTGAAATGAGGTGCCAAACCTCCTAAACCTTGAAGCGGTGTGACTTCTTGTTGAAGGTTGTTATAGCAAGCAATGGTTGCCGATATGGCGTCATCTTCATTTTGATAAAAATTAGCTTCTGTCGAACCTACCAGTGGATTAATTTCCAAGAAGTCTTTTTTGCAAGAACCTAAAGAGAGTATCAGAAAAAAAATGACACTGCTATATGTAGTTATTTGTTTCATGTTGCGCAATTAAAATGACACATTTAGACCCCCCATAAATATTCTTGGAGAAGGGTAGAACCCTCTGTCGATAGCGATTTCTAGAGTTCCTCTGGACCCTATTTCAGGATCTAATCCAGAATAATTAGTTATCGTAAATAAATTTTGAGCAGAAATGTAAACTCTGACACTTGACGCTCCAATCTTCTTAGAAGCAGCATTATCTAGGGTATAGCCTAACTGTAAGTTTTTCAACCTGAAATAAGATCCATCTTCTACAAATCGGTCAGACACTCTGTTGTTTTGATTGGGATCTGAATGAGATATCCTTGGATACACATTTGTAGACCCCTCACCAGTCCATCTCTCAAGTGCAGATATTGGAAGATTTGTCGTGTTGAGGTCATATCTAAAGACACCATTGTAGATATCGTTTCCTTGAGATCCTTGAAGAAAAATACTTAAATCGAAACCTTTGTAATTCAATTCACAATTCACAGCATAGGTGAAGTCCGGATGAGGATTCCCAATCATCACTTTATCCTCACCGTCAATCAGTCCATCAGCATTTTGATCGACAAAAATAACGTCTCCTGCTTGCGCATTGGGTTGAGAAGTGTTTGCTTGAGCTGCATCATTGGTTTGGAAAATACCGCCCGTCTCATATCCATAGAAATAGGCAATAGGCATACCAATTTCAGTGTATGAAACAAAATCACCTGCGCCGAACACATTGCCACTTGAAATTGGCTGTCCCCCCTCTCCCAGTCCAGTTACTTCATTTTTGATGAACGAGATGTTTCCTCCAAAACTATAATTGACAGGTTTGTCGAAATTTTTGTAACTCATCTCAAGCTCAATTCCTGAATTTTTTGCGGACGCCACATTCGTAGCTGATGGGTTAAAACCTACGACACCCGGGACAGGAACGACAGCTAACATGTCATTTGTGTTTTTAACAAAGTAATCAAACACCATGTTAAACTTTCCTTGAAAAAGATCAACATCTAAGCCAATATTAGTCTGCTCCACTGTTTCCCACTTTAAATCGGGATTGGAAGTGTTAACAGGACCGGCACCGTTGGAAATTTGCTGATCCGTTCCGAAAGTATAATTCAGACCATTGTAAACAATCGAAGTGTAATCAAAGTTTCCAATACCATCGGCATTTCCATTTCTCCCCCAACTGCTTCTCAGTTTAACAAAGTCTATCCAATCTTTTTCAACAACCCATGGCAACTCAGTTAAGTTAAAAGCAGCTGAAACAGATGGGAAGACACCATATCTATTGTTTTCACCGAATTTTGATGAACCATCTCTCCTGACAGTACCTGAAAAGGACCACTGATCACCCAGTTCATAATTGGTCCTCACAAACGTTGATAAGAAAGCAGACTGACTTATCCCACCACTTGATTGGGGGGCCTGTTCAGCAGAGTTAATGCTGTTGTTTAAAAAAGCTTGTCCAGGGTCATTCGTCGCTAAGCTATCCCTGACTCCGACTAGGTTTGAGTATTCGTTGTACAAGGAGGAATACCCAGCAATAACACCTATTTTATCTCCATTTTTTAAATCTTGATTGTAGGTCACAAGGTTTTCCCATTGCCAATTCGTGTATTTATTTTCAGCTTGAATGAGAACATTTGTCTCTCTCCATTCGTACGCTGGTCTATTTGGATCATTCGAACCAATACCAAGATCAAATGTTGGCATAAATATTTTTTGAGATCCAAGCGACAAATCCGCTGAGAAAGTTGATTTGAAGGATAGATTTTGTAAAATGTCATATTCTGCAAATGCACTTCCTACAAATCTGTTTGTTGTCCAATTGTCAAATGTATTGTCAATTTGATTTGCTGGATTTGCAATATCTGAGTCAATGAAATTAGAATAAGAAAACGTTCCATCTGGTCGAGTCACAGGGGTCACAGGGTCCATATTCAAAGCTCTTACCACGGGAGTTGCAAATTCATTGTTTTCACCTAAAGCATTGCGGCTTAGATTCGTGAAATTAATATTCTGTCCCATTCTAAATCTGTCAGTGCCATCTTGAGTAGAGGATATTCTAAATGTATATCTTTCAAACTGACTTTTTTCTCCACCTATGATTCCGTCTTGAGAAAAATAACTACCTCCCACTGCGGTTGAACTTGATTCAGTACCAGTGGTGAAGTTAAATGCATGGTTCATGATTGGAGCTCTTTGGAAAATCTCCTTTTGCCAATGCGTCCCTTCCCCCAATTCTTCTGGAGACAGCAAATCTGAATAAGGTGCATAACCTGCAGCGGATCTGCTTTCGTTCATCAAGATGGCATACTCTTCAGCATTGAGCAAAGCCATGTATTTTGAAGGCTCCTGCATTCCATAATATGTGTCGTACTTAATTTGAGCCTTCTGATTTTTCTTTCCTTTTTTTGTGGTCACTAGAATAACACCATTTCCTCCTCTAGCTCCATATATAGCTGCAGATGCTGCATCTTTTAAAACAGATATCGATTCAATATCTGAAGCATTGAGGTAATCTATTCCAAAACTAGGAATACCATCAACTACAAACAATGGCTCAGAATTGTTCAGAGACCCAGTACCACGAATTCTTATAGATTGTGTACTTCCAGGTTGACCAGAGTTTTGTGAAACTTGCACTCCAGAAGTTCTTCCTTGAAGCGCTTGTTCAGTCCTTAAAACAGGAAGGGAAGTGATTTCTTTTGTATCAATCGTTGAAACGGCTCCTGAAATTTTACTTCTTTCCTGATTGCCATATCCCATCACAACGGCTTCTTCTAGTCCAGCAACATCTAGTTGAAGACCGATGTTGAAAACATTGGCTTCCGTCTGAGAGAGTGATTCTATAGCCACCACCTGTTTAATGTATCCAATCGAGGTGAATAGGAGAACTGGTGATGTTGAAGAAGTCGTTATTGAATAGCTACCATTGGAATCTGTAAAAACACCATTGTATGTGTTTTTTTCTAAAACAGTAACACCAGGAAGGCTTTCACCACTGATAACATCTTTTACTACACCCGATATCGTGAAATTTTGTCCAAAAATCTGTGATGAAAAACAGAAAAAGAATAAGACAATAGATAATTTATTCGTCATTTTTAATTGAATCATTTGGACTTGATAAGTCGAATAGAAGAAGATTGCGTCTCTGTAATTACACGAAGTATATACAAACCAGATTCGTAAGAACTTACATCAATCACTTCCTGTTCAGCGGAGCCACTTATCTCTTTTCTAAAGATCATCTTTCCTGATATATCATTAATTGTAAGCAGTCTATCTAGCTGGTTATGCCCATGAAATTTTAAGGTCGCAAAGTTTTCCGTTACGGTTGGATACATGTTAAAAAGGGGGGCTTGAACGTCACCAATTGTATTTTCAACCTCACACTCTTCACAGGAATTAAAGCAAACTGTGCCCAATTGAACTTCAGGTAAAGCACCGTCTAACTCAATGACTCTATTCGTAAATCCATCAGTTGTTATCGTACATAGAGCATCTTCAGTAGAATCAAGAGTTTCTGTACCATCCCATCCTCCGTTGTTGAACTTGTATTCGTGGATCCCTTCCGGCAAATCAACAGTTACGTTGTAAACACCATCTCCATTGTCGTCCGTCATTTCTACTGACGCACCGTTCCATCCGTCAATGCTAGCACCTGTGACATATAGTGACTCTAGAACAATTTCTTCAGTCATATCTACACTAAATGTTACTGCCACATCGTCTTTCACAGGATCCAGCCCACAAGCATCACAAGAGTTAAAACAAACAACATCTAGAATTAGAGCATCATCAGAAGCTAACTCTACCACTCGGTTAACATATGTGACATCACCATCAATAGTTGTAATTGTACATGCTCCATCTTCATCCGTGTCTAACGATTCACTGTCATCCCATCCTCCGTTATTGAAGACGTATTCATGTGCCCCTAAACCCAATTCTGTGGTGTAGGTGTAGATGCCGTCACCGTCTGAATCATCCATCGTTTCACAAATACCACACCAATTGTCAATGTTTTCTCCTGTTATGTATACAGGGCCCAATACCGTTTCTTGCGACATGTCAACTTGAAATGTTACACTCACAGAATTAACACATTCTCCCATAGAATAGACTGACACACCACCTTCGTTGATTGCAAAACAGGCGTTGGTATAGGTCACCCCATCACAACCACACACATAGTCTATGACAGTAGGACATACGAAATCAGGATTGATCAAAGATTCATCAATACACCCAGAACCACTACTAGTTACAGTAATATTAGTCAATGTAACTGGAGAATCCAGAGTTGTCACATAGAGTAGGAATGAACTAAATGTATTTTCACCTTGAGCAGGAATAGCGATTGAATAAGAAGCTTCATCTGTTCCACTTACGGTTACCCCCACAGTGTTAAAACTTGGTTCAGTGTCTGGGTATGGATTGAACTCAAACCTGAAATACACATCTACGTCTGTTCCATCAGTAGCACCTGTGAACGTGATGTCGCCATCCTCTGAAAAGCTTAATGGATAAAGGCTCACATCTTCATTGGCGAAACCTGCCCATTCTTCAGAACCTGTTGGATTTAAATAGGTGTTTTCAACAACCGATGTGCCGCCAAAAACACCTGTAAACACAACATTTGTATTCGTGGTTTGAGAATAAGCGGTAAGTTGGACAAGGAAAATAGAAATGAATAAAAGATGTTTCATAGCGGTAGAAATTAAATGATAAAAGTTGACACCAAATCTGTTACAGGTAAATATACTGTGAACATAATAGTAAAATGTACAATAAGTAATTAATTTTTAAAACAACCTAAGAGAAGGTGAACTCTTTGTTATTGTTCAAAGAGATCAAAAGTCTTTGAAATCTGATTGATACGGATTTTAAAATTACCTGGCTCTATGATGTAGGAATGATCAATGCCTACAAACCCTAAGTTTTTAACAGGGATTTTTATTGTCACGTCAAACGCTTCATTAGGACCTATGGTGACCTTCTTGTATTCCCTTAATCTTTCTACTGATGGTGTAATCGAGGCAACAAGATCCGAGACATAAACTTGAATTATTTCTGTTGCTTCACAATCATTTTTATTAGAAATAGACACCGTTAATTCAATAGTATCATTCAGTAAATAGGATGATTTATCTATTGACATTGAGTCAACACTTGCTTCGCAATACGACAATCCATAGCCGAAATGAAATTGAGGATTAAAAGCATTTAATGAGAAGTCAGTATGAATATCTTCGGTGTGTTTCCTGAAATAAGGAATGTGTGAAGATGCATGCTTAGGCCATGTAAATGGCAACCTTCCTGTAGGATTGATTTCTCCGGAAATAACATTTGACAAAGCCACTCCACCATAATCACCAGGTAAATAAGCCATGACAATTCCATCGGCCAATGGCTCAATTTCATTGAATGTCCTTGGTCTTCCTTCGATGAAAACATAGATTGTTTTTATACCTGTAGCTTCAAGAGCTGTAGCTAAATCTTTTTGATTTTGAAACAACTCCAGGTCTTCAATGTTACCGGGAGTTTCAGTATAAGGCATTTCTCCAAGAAATAAAATGGCACAATCTGGTTTTTGCAGTTTTATCTCTGACACTATTTTCACAATGTCGGATCCATCAAAATCCATCTCCAAAGGGAAATTAATGACTTGATCTTTCCCGTATTTTTTAATTAACGCTTCCGCTGCATTTGGTCTTTCAGAGTTAGAATATGCAGGATCATCTCCCTGCCAGGTTCCTGACCATCCACCATTCAGTGCTAAAAGGCTGTTGGCTGTGGGTCCAGTCACAAGAATTTTGCTACCCAAATCAAGTGGAAGTATCTCATCATCATTTTTTAGCAGAGTAATCGATTCTTCAGCTGCTTGGAGTGCAATGTTCTTTGAATCTCCTTCGTCAGAAGTTTTCGCACTCGTTTTTGGTATTGAATTTTGGAACAAGCCCAATGCTAGTTTCAAATGAAGTATCCGCCTCACACTTTCATCGATTCTCGCTACTGAAATTTCACCATCATGAACCAAAGAAAGAAGAATACCCGGAAATTCTAAATCTGTAGGCACCATGCTCATATCTATTCCTGCATTGATCGCTAACTTCACAGCATCTCTGTAATTTTCAGCAACTTTATGCCGTGAGACAAGGTATTTAATGTCTTCCCAGTCGGTGACGAGAACTCCCTCAAAACCCAATTCTACCCTCAGTAAATCGTGAAGTAATTTTTTATTCACATGGACAGGGATTCCATTTAACTCTCCACTGTTCACCATGATCGTCTTAGCTCCTGCATTGATAGCACGCTCAAAAGGCGGAAGGAAATATTCTCTCAGTTGCCTTTCTGGTATCCAAGCGGGAGTTCTATCCTTTCCGCTTAATGGCATGCCATAACCATAAAAATGTTTTAAGGTTGCAGCAATTGGGTAAGGACCTTCTTGATAACCTAAAACCATGGCTTCTCCCATATCTGATGTGAGCAATGGATCCTCCCCAAATGTTTCCCAAAATCTAGGCCAACGTGGATCAATACCTAAATCTAAAACAGGAGAGAAATTCCATGGAATTCCTGATTCATAAACATCTTTTGCAGCATTTTCAGCAATTTTTCTCACGAGATCAGTATTCCAAGTCGCAGCTAGACCAATTTGCTGAGGGCATAGGTCAGAGCCTGTAGTATAGGTAGCGCCATGAATTGCATCGATTCCGTATAGAATGGGTATTCCCGATGTTTTTTCATTCATCGCAGCAGATTGGATGCTTTGGATCAAGGAATTCCATTTTGTTGGAGAATAAGAGTGACCACCTGAATTTAATATGCTGCCAATTTTTAAATCAACGATGGCTGTTTTTAATTTCTCTTCATTCAGAGTATGGGGTTCATCTAAAGAGTAAGGACCACTTCCATCACACAACATCCCTAAAGTAAGTTGTGTCATCTCACCAACTTTATCTTCTAAGGACAAATTGCTCATAAGGCTATCTAGAAATGCCTTGTTAGAATCTTTTTTTGTCATTTCCGGGCTGTTGGTACAGCTGAATAAACACAAAAAAGTGACCGCCAAAAAGGCATTTATACTGATGAATCTGTTGCACATATTGTTAAAATTTTTCAAATCTAATCAAAAGCTAGTACTTAAGTCACTAAAATATTTTTGATTTCTTCATCTCCTTCTTAAACCCCTTTGTAGACAAAATGAAACTAATACATAGAATCCCCCAAAAGAGGAGGACTTAAAAGCTGTGTGATTTCGAACTTTGATAGATTGTGATTTGAATTCTACTTCATTTTTTTTTAAATAAATGTTTTAAACCTGAAAATAAAAAGGGCATTACTGGAAAATTAATCATTATTTTAAAATCATCTTTCATTGAGCTTTCATTTCCTAAAAAAGCTAGTATTTGATCGACATTGTTCTTTTTAAACATCATTGAAAAAACATCTCTTCCTTTCATCTTGTTTGAGATAATAACTTCAATCAATACTTTATCGTACCATTCAAAAATTTTGTCAGACACAGTCTTCTTTGGATTTGGCGGTAAGTTTTTTAATAGATTTTTTATAATGACTTCGCAGTTGTTTTGAATAAATTGAAAGGTATATCCACTACTAGCTTTTGTATAACCGCCTGCTGTACCAATATTAACAATACATTTTGAGGATTTGGGGTCTCTTTCAAAAGAAGCTAAAGACATCGGAATAATTCCAAACTCTTTATGTAAAATCTCATATTCATTAATATTTAAATATTCTGAAATATAGTTCTTGAGTTCAAGTTCATATTCTTCTTTTTTGAGTATTTTTTCACTGAATAGGGTGTGCTCAATCAGAGCTTCATTTTCAGTAGTCGGAAGAACATACATAAAAGTTGCGCCATGTTTTTGATCTACTCTAAAGTCCATGAGAGTGCCCGTTTTTGGGTCGAAAGAAGATTCTTTGGCTTTGATAACCCATCCCTCAAAATGCTGTAAAAGCGAGTTTTTTACAGTTATTTGAGGATTAAAAAGATTCGTAGAGTTGAAAATATATTTTGCAACATATTTAGACTTATCAGTTTCTATATGTCCTGTTTCATTCAAGGAATAAATTTTTGTAATATTTTCATATTTGAAAGTTACATTGTCAAAATCTTTTGAGAAATTTAAGATGAAGGAATAGAAATCAATTCCTTGAATCATTTTATATGTATACTTTTTAAGATGAAGATTTTTAGAAAAATCAGTTGAGAAAAAATTTAAAGAGTTCCAACGGTGACTGACAATCGATTCAAATATGCCATCCTTTTTTTCCCAAAAGCACCAAGTTCTATCATTGGTTACTTTTTTCGTGTGATCAATAACTAAAATTTTTTTTGATTTT
>DDJR01000083.1 GCA_002339135.1 Flavobacteriales bacterium UBA2619
GCAGCCAGATACTTGACATCTGAGCACAATGGAACGTACTTTCCCATCGAGGTTATTTGGCGTGTAGAATGGGTTTACTTTACATTAATCGGAATAGGAAGTTATCTCATGCTGAGAAATGGAATGTGGAAAAAGGGGCTGGAATCTTTAAGTGAAGAGAAGTGAAAGAGGAACAAATGAAAAAATTGAGAATCGTCTATTTGGGTACTCCAGAGTTTGCTGCGACATGTCTGGAGACTTTGTTACTTGGGAGACATGAAATAGTAGGCGTAGTGACGGCACCTGATCGCGAAAGTGGCCGTGGTCGAAAAATAACTCAATCAGATGTGAAAAAACTCGCGCTTAAAAGAGGCATTCCTGTAGCGCAACCAGAGCGCCTTAGGTCAAGTGAGTTTCTTGAATTGTTAAAGGCCTGGAATGCTGATTTAGGTGTGGTTGTGGCATTTAGGATGCTGCCCGAGGTTGTTTGGTCTATGCCTCCAATGGGGACTGTAAATCTGCACGGATCTCTACTCCCTCAATTCCGAGGGGCCGCACCAATTCAAAGGGCTATAATGGCGGGAGCTTCGGAAAGCGGAGCCACGACATTCCTACTCACAGGAGCCATTGACATGGGAGACATGCTTGGCAGAGTTGTCGTTCCGATAGGACCAAATGAAAACGCTGGATCACTCCATGACCGCATTCTTGAAGGCGGAAAACACTTGCTTGCAAAAACCGTCGACGATTTGGCGAATGGGATCGCTAAAGCCATTCCTCAGTCTGAAGTTGCTTCAGAACAGAAAGCAAACCTCCAAGACGCGCACAAATTATTTAAGGAAGACCGGAGAATTTCATGGTTAAAAACAGCCGCTGATTTGCACAACCACATCCGAGGACTTGCACCCTACCCAGGCTCTTTCACAACATTACCTCATGAACCGAAAGCTCCTGTAAAAATTCTGGAGTCGCGGATGGTTAACGACAGCTCATTAGAATTGGTAGCGGGCGAGATTTTGATTCAAGAGGAGCGTCTTTATGTCGGATGTGGAGATCCCGTGAAAGATGAAGGAAATGAGACCCTTGAAATCCTCCAAATCCAACCTCCTGGAAAGGGTGTCATGGAAACAGGAGCCTATCTCAGAGGTCTGAGAGAGGATATCGATCGATTTGATGTTTAAAATTTGGAGCTTCTTACAATGAAACACATTTATACGGCACGATAGATCTAAACGTCAATATACCCTTCCAGTATTCAAACCAGAACTCACCTCTTCCCTACCCCATGTTGGGCATTTCCAAGACAAAAAATCCTGGATATCGACTCACGCAACTATGTTGGCGCTTGGGACGTCTAACAAATGTTATCCGCGATCGGCTCAAACTGTTAAGCAACCTATGAAAAACTTACTTACCGCACTTTTATTCGCACTCATTTCCAGTGCTTCATTTGCCCAAACTACAAGTTCTCTTCCACACAACCTGACCATACACGAAAAACTCAGTGCGCTTCAGCGTGGATATGAACGACCCGAAGTGTCCGATAGAGTAACCACAACACCTCCACCTTATGGGAATTTGAGAGCGATGGCGGAGTGGGAAGAAATTCAAGCACTTGTTGTGTCATGGACATCATACACTGGTATTTTAAAACAAATTGTAGCCGCGTCAGTAAGTGAGTGTCATGTAATCATTCTCTCTGAAAACCCCTCAAGCACACAGTCTTACTTACAGAACACAAGCTACGGAGGTCCTGTAAGTATGGATAACATCACAATTATTGACACTGATATCAATTCAATTTGGGTGAGAGATTATGGCGGAACCACCGTTTATGGAAATGAAGTAGACAACGGTCTCCTCGTAGATTGGATCTACAACAGACCGCGCCCTGCTGATGACATCACACCAGAAGAAGTAGCTTCAGCCCTGGGGTTAGAAATCTACTCGACAACTTCTGCTCCTTACGACTTCATGGCGACTGGCGGGAATTATATGAGTGACGGATTTGGAACCGCTTTTTCATCAAACCTCATTTTAGACGAAAACTCTGGAGGAAGTACAGGCTGGGGAGGATCATTCCCCAACCACACAGTATCTGAGATCGATGGAATTATGAATGACTTTATGGGCATCGACACTTACATAAAGATGCCCAACCTTCCCTACGATGGCATTCACCACATCGACATGCACATGAAGCTTCTTGATGAAGAAACACTGCTCGTATCGCAGTATCCTTCTGGAACTGCAGATGGCCCACAAATTGAAGCCAACATCCAATCTGTGTTACAGAACTACACAACAAAGTGGGGAACACCCTTTGATATTCATTGGATACCTGCTCCACCTCAACAAGGCGGAGGATTCCCTAATTCAGGAGGATATTACTGTACCTACACGAATTCAATGTTCGTCAACAAAACCCTCCTTGTGCCCACATATTACGAACAATATGACACCACTGCACTACGTATTTATGAGGAACTTCTTCCCGGCTACACAATTGTACCTATCGACTGTGACAACAGCCCTGAAGCCATTATCGCTGCTTCTGGTGCCATACACTGTATCACTCACGAGATCGGTGTTGAAGATCCGTTGCTAATTAGCTTTCAAGCTCTAGAGAACACAGTGAGTAACCCTAACGGGCACACGGTTTCTGCTTACATCAAACACCGCGACGGAATATCTTTAGCCTCTATTTACTGGCGCGTCCAAGGATCGTTCAGTTTTATTCCTGCAACGATGACTTCTGTAGGCGGTGGCTACTTTGAGGGTGAAATACCCACTCTTTCAGGAGACGGAAGTGTCATTGAATATTATATTCAAGCTGCCTCCTACTCGGGGAAAGTCCAAAGACGTCCTATGACTGCGCCCACTGGCTTCAAGACTTTCACCATACTGCCCGGATCTGACATTTATGGCTGTACTGACATTGATGCTGGAAACTACGACCCTACAGCTACAATAGATGACGGAACATGCGAAGAACAACCTTGCGAAGGAGATGTGAACGGTGACGGTGGGGTAAATGTCTCAGACCTGTTGGTTATTTTAAGTGAGTTCGGATGCTCTGGCGATTGCATGGCGGATTTAGATTCTGACGGAAGTGTGACTGTAGGTGATATTCTATTCTTCCTTTCTATTTTTAATTCAGGCTGCCCTTAAGAGGACAAGAATCTGTCCTACAGCTTTTCCTATAAGAAGTTTGATTACACAGCGACTGCGTCGCTTAAGTTGAAAAATCAATTCCCTAACAATGTTGCCAGATAACACATCATGAAACGTGATGCTATCTGCTTGAACTTCATAACTGTCGCATGAGAATTCAAGAATTTTTACTTGACAACCATTGAAATATCAGGTTGTATTTTGGACTAAATCTATCACATTGTTTGAGACAATTTGCTGGACGCGCAGATGGTAACAAACCAACACAGGCAAGTGAATTGAACTGTGAGGAATAAACATTGTATTGGCTTAAAACAGTTGAACTACAACCCATAGATATGAGGGTGTGGTGTGAAAAGTTCGTTAGCTCGGTGGAGAACGTAGGGCACATAGATTCAATACAGAATCCTTCTGAATGAAAGCTACAGTGCTTGACATCGAATTCTGAAACATGAAAGACCCTTGTATTAAGATGAATAACCATAGCCACAATAAATCAGCAAATAGACAACATGAAAAAAGGGACACCCAATGGGTGTCCCTTTTCTAAAACTATTTTCTAACTGGTTGTTAGCATGTAGAACCGAAAGCGGCAAGCAACAGCAAGATATCTTGAACGTTCGTTGCATCATCTCCGTTGATGTCAACTGAACAACCTGTTGAGCAACCAAATTCACCCAACAGAACAAGAATATCAGCTACAGATATAACTCCATCACCATTGACATCCTCGGGACAATCACATGATTCAAAGTCACAAGAACCATCATCAGTCGTAGCTGACTCATCGTAATTGCATGCATCCATATCCATACATCCTGAACATGATGTGTATTCACAAGAATCATCATTCGTATTTGCTGCTGAATTGTAGTTGCAAGCAGAGGAATCTAAACAACCTAAGACTTCTACAAAATCACCAGGACATACTCCAGTTAAAGCAAAGGAAGCATTGTAAGAAGAACCACCTGAAGTAGCCCATCCGTTAATTAAACTTAGTGTCCAATATCCATCACCTGAAAGTGAAGCTGCAGAAACATCAACTGTAGCCGTGTACTGACCAGCAATAGATCCAGCCCAATCTGCCGGATAAGCCACTGTGTAATCTGCAACTGAGGGACATTCACTGAAAAAGTTAAATCCACCAAACTCCAAACAATCTCCGTTGGGTGCTGAAATAACAACCAACATGTCAGCGGGCCAACTGCCATCAGATGAAGACCAGTCGAGAGATATCGATACAGAAGTAAGTGTACCATTTCCAGAAGTCTCAACAGACTCAGCAGACTCTCCACCTAACAAGTTCGCATTCACATCAATCAATGATTCGCATCCACATCCAAAGGTAGGATCGGGCATAATGCAAGATCCGTCTTCAAAAACAGCATCAGCATTGTAATTACATGCCTCAGGCTCTGTACAACCTTCACAAGAAGAGTTGTCTCCACCACAGGCACCACAATCGTCATTTACCAAACAAGAGCCGTCGTCTTGCGTTGCAAACCCATCATAATTACATGCTGTAGAGTCGGTACACCCGTTGCAATCGAAATTACAGGAGCCGTTGTCAATCGAAGCCTCTGAGTCATAGTTACATGCTGCAACATCAGTACAACCTGCACTTCCCTCATCACCAATACAGAAAACAGTAGACTCTTCTGTCGCGAACTCACCACCTGATGTGATCACCTCACCGTTGACTAGAAGTTCATACGAACCTGTTCCATAAGCACAACAAATTCCATCACCGAAAGCATCAAATATTGTGAATGTATAACATCCGTCCGCTACACACACCAACTCTTGGATAGCTGTAGCAACATCAACATATCCACCACCTGAGGCTACAGCACCGCCATCACTGTCATTTAATGACCATGTTGTCTCAGCTGGATAACTGTCTGTCACAATATTCAAAGTGACTCCAGTACCACCTACAATACATGAACCATCGTCAATAGATGCAGTAGAATCATAATTACAAGCAGTTGTATCAGTGCAACCTGAGCATGTTGTAGAATCTCCACCACAAACACCACAATCGTCATTTACCAAACAAGAGCCATCCTCTTGGGTAGCAAACTCATCATAGTTACAAGCAGAAGAATCGGTACAACCGTTGCAATCGAAATTACAAGATCCATTGTCTACTGCTGCCAATTCATCATAGTTACAAGCCGATGCGTCAGTACAACCTAAACCGCAATCGTCAGAGTTGATTGAAAAATAATCTTCCCCAGCACTTCCTCCGTCAGTATTGACAGCTGTATCTAAAGATCCAGTCATAATCACTGCACCAGTCGCTACATCGGTTAACGTATAAATGGCACCATTCCAACCATCACCATAACTGTCTGTCATAGACAGAGTATAACAGCCATCTCCGATACAAAGGTCTGAAGATCCTGCACCACCGTTGGCTACAGAAACTCCGTCAAGGATAACAGTCCAACCTATTTCACCATCCCAATCTCCACCACCAACAGACATATTTACTCCGTTTCCGTAGATACAAGAATTGTCTTCAATCGTATTGTCTGCAGCGTAGTTACACGCTTCTTCATCAGTACAACCAGTACATGAAGAGTCATTTCCTCCACACACTCCACAAAGATCGAAGTACTGGCAGTTTCCGTTATCCTCAATAGCTTCAGCGCTGTAGTTACAAGCCACTTCATCCATACAACCAAGATCTGGATTACAATTTGTCATCGCTAAGTTGATCGAGGTAAAGACATTAAGACGTCCTCCAGACACAGTTTCACTTGTAAGCTGATCGATTGGATCCACTCCACTCATAATAAATTCTTTTACCAAATCAGCAGTAGCCTGTGGAGATGTCAGAGCATTTGACGCTAAATCAGCACAAGGCGCACTGTAGATAAGTGCAATCGCTCCTGCAACACATGGACTAGCGAAAGATGTTCCAGAAGAAGTTCCATAACTGTTTCCAGAAGCGGTCATCATGACATTTTCACCTGGAGCACCGAGGTCGATTGTGGTTGCTCCGTAGGCAGAGAATGTTCTTACATCTTGATTGTTCGTAGCCGTTACAGACACCATGTAGTCAGAACTACAACCAGTAGGCATGTCGCCAACTGCATCGATGTCGAACTGTTGATTCGCAGTAGCACCACAGTTAAGGATACCTACGGCTCCTAAATCATCGTAGTACGCACACCAAACCGGGTAGTTATCAGGATTTCCCTGATCGATTCCCCAAGAAGCATTTGTGGCAACAACAAAGGCACCTTGATCACCATTTGAAGTGTTGTAAAGGTTACGCATTGTATGAGGGTAACTGTAAGCTGCTATGACATTTGACTCAGTGAGTCCTCCCATTTGAACTTGCATGAGCCCCACTGACCAGTTCACTCCTGCAACACCTATGTTGTTGTTACCAGTAGCACCGATCATTCCACTAACTGCAGTTCCATGACCTCCAGCAGATATACCATCAGTTCCACTTGATGCATTCCATCCATTTACATCATCGACATATCCATTGCCGTCATCATCAATACCGTTACCAGCAATTTCCCCTGAGTTGAACCAGTGATTGTCGATCAAATCGACGTGGTTCCAATCAGAACCGCCTCCTTCAAGGATACAAACAACGATTCGATCACCGTTGGCGGTGTAGCCTCCGGTTGAGATATCCCAAGCTTGGTCGGAATCAATATCATGATCAGCCCCTTCAACATGATGCCACTGAGATCCAAATTGAGCATCGTTTGGAGTTGTTTCTCTCTCTTCAACATAGTGGTTTAGCTGAACCGCCTGAACCAATGTGTTTTCCTGTATAGCATCAATAATTTTATCTACATCAGTACCCTGCTGAAGAAAACTAAGAAGGTAAATGTTAGACAAAGTAGACAGCTGCTCAACTTCAGTAAGTCCTGATTTAAAACCGTCAATCAATTTGTATGATTCCGTGAAGGCATCGATGTCGACTGACTTGTCAAATTTTACGATAAGTTGACCAGGAACGGGTGTTCCAGCCGCGCCTTTCGCTTGAGCTTTCTGAGCCAAAACTGACATCGAGACGATCGACAGCATGAAGGCAAAGGATAATAAAGTTGCTTTAATATTCATAGAAATATGCAATTAGATAAAACGTAATAGATATGTAAAAGGGCACATCTAGCCCTAACCTAAGCTAAGACGCGTACAAGTATAAAAGGTTGCTTGTCAGTAAAAGTAAATAAAAAGAAATCCAATCGAAATAAAACAACTTTTGCAAAGAACATTCCAATGTTCATTTATGACACCGCAAATGGAATATAAAACGACGGGGTCTTACAAACTCTATTGCAATCAATCCATCATGATGTTTATTTTCCACAAAACAAAAAACATGTTCTCTATGAATAGGAAGAAGTTAGGACATTTAAGATCTCTGTTGCGGACGAAGTAATCGGCGTTCCAGGACCGAAAACGCCCACGACACCAGTATCGTAAAGAGAATCGTAGTCGCATGGTGGGATAACACCTCCCGCAACCACCAAAATATCAGAACGGTTTAGATCTGAAAGAGCATCTATCAAAGCAGGTACCAATGTTAGGTGACCTGCAGCCAATGTAGAGATTCCAATTACATGCACATCATTTTCAACTCCTTGACGTGCAACTTCTTCGGGGGTTGAGAATAAAGGTCCAAGATCGACATCAAAACCAAGATCTGCAAAAGCTGAAGCTACAACTTTCGCACCTCTATCGTGGCCATCCTGACCCATTTTCGCAACAAGAATTCGCGGACGTCTTCCAGCCAATTTCGTGAAATTGTTTGAAAGAGCTAAGGTTGTTTTAAAATCAGTCTGGTTGTTCATCTCTTTTGAAAATACGCCACTTACTCGTCGATCTGTGGGCTTAAATCGTCCAAACTCTTTCTCTAACGCATCGCTTATCTCACCCAAGGTAGCTCTGTGTCGAGCAGCATCTACAGCCAAACTTAATAAATTTCCGGATGACTTAACCCCCTCATTTAAAGATCGTAGTGAAGCGTTAACTGCCACTGAATCACGTGTGGATTTAATGTGAGTGAGCATGGAAATCTGGGATTCCCGAACGGCTGATGCATCTACGTTGAGGATGTCAATATCGCCTTCATCTGAGGACACTTTAAACATATTAACACCAACAATACGGTCAATTCCACTGTCAATTCTCGCTTGCTTACGCGCTGCCGCTTCTTCTATTCTAAGCTTTGGAAGCCCTACTTCAATCGCCTTAGACATCCCCCCAAGTTGGACAATTTCATCCATGAGCTCAGAAGCGCGCCGCGCAATAGATTCAGTTAAAAACTCCATCAATCTACTGCCAGCCCAAGGATCAACAGCCGCAGTATATCCAGACTCGACTTGCAATAAAAGCTGAGTGTTTCTGGCTATTCTAGCAGAAGAATCGGTTGGTAAAGCTATCGCTTCATCTAAAGAATTCGTGTGCAAAGACTGAGTTCCTCCAAAGGTGGCAGACAAAGCTTCGATGGCAGTGCGAGAAACATTGTTCCAAGGATCCTGAGCAGTGAGTGACCATCCTGAAGTCTGCGTATGAGTTCTAAGCATGGAGGATCGCGGATCTGAAGGCGAGAATTCTGCCATCTTTTCTGCCCAAACCATTCGTGCCGCCCTCATTTTTGCAATTTCCATGGTATGATGCATTCCGTTAGCCCAAAAGAAACTTAACCGAGGGGCGAAAGCATCAACTTCTAAACCAGCCTCTATTCCAGTTCTAACATACTCGAGACCATCAGACAGCGTATAGGCCAACTCAAGCTCCAATGTTGCACCAGCTTCCTGCATGTGATATCCAGAAATGCTAATGGAATTAAAGCGAGGCATATGGGTAGCTGTGTATTTGAATATATCTGACACAATCCGCATTGAAGGCTCTGGAGGATATATAAAGGTGTTGCGAACCATAAACTCTTTGAGGATGTCGTTTTGGATTGTTCCTGACAATTTATCCTGAGTGACACCTTGTTCTTCAGCAGCGACGATATAGAAAGCAAGAATTGGCAATACCGCTCCGTTCATGGTCATGCTTACAGACATTTGATCCAGAGGTATTCCGTCAAATAGGATTTTCATATCCTCAACAGTGTCGATTGCGACACCAGCTTTTCCAACATCACCTGTCACACGTGGGTGGTCGCTGTCATAGCCTCTGTGAGTAGGCAAATCGAAGGCAACGGACAAACCCTTTTGGCCAGCCGCAAGATTGCGACGATAAAACGCATTTGACTTTTGAGCCGTAGAAAAACCGGCATACTGACGAATGGTCCAAGGGCGACTGGCGTACATTGTGGGGTAAGGACCACCTAGATAAGGTGGTAAACCAGCCTTGTATTTTTCGTGGAATCTCTTGGTGGCATTAGCAACTGGAAAAGAAACAGGCACATCAATGCCCTCAGCTGTTTCAACAGTAGAGATTTTTGATTGTGTCGTCAGTTTTGCTGAAAAAAGATGAGTTGATTGAGTCGTTGAAGATTTGGCTTCTATGTTCTCAACAAAAGAATGGTTGATGAGATAAAACAAGTCATCTGGATTTTTTGAAAGGTTCGCGTCTCCCCTTGTTGAACCCTTGGGCACGAAAAATGGTGCTGCAAGCCAAGATGAGCGCCCCCTCAAGGTCGCTTGATTCCAATCCTGAAGAGAAGTCAGATCCGTGGAGCGTGAAAGGGCCTCGGAAGCGTACCATCTTGTTGCATACTCCAAGTGATGGCTTCCTCCCATTGGATCGTCAGTTCTACCCAGCATTGCTTCATCACGAAGGATGTGCTGAATGTTTCTAGACCAACGAATCGCCTGCTCACTGGACAAGGTGTCATCTTTAGAAGGAGAAATAAAATCGTGGCGTCTCACCTCAATTGCATCAGCACCCCCAAGCACTGCACCGTAGGCCATGAAAGTATGACGAAGAAGGTTGTCTTCTATGAAATCGCGTACTCCATAGACAGAAGTAGTTCGAGATTCAATCCACAATGGTGCTGAATCAGGATCACATCCAAGCTCTGAGATCATGGTTGCAAACGCGACTCTCAGACCTCTGACAGCAGCTGCCGTTGAGATAACATCTGTCGTACTCGCTAGCCGAATTGTACAACGTGACGCAGCCTGAGTTAAAGTTTGACCTGACCCTAGAAGAGTCTGAATGCCCCATTTTGCAGCACTTACAGATAAAGCAATCGCATCAACAGGCAACATCCCTTTATCCTGCCAAACAGACGCGTCCACTCCCCAAGTCGAGAAGTTTGGGAAAGCTGCGTTCCAAGATTCAACATGACGAAGAAATTTAGAAGGATCAGACTGAGGAAGTTCTCGCCCAAGATCCCAAGTCGATGATCCACGCATTTTCTCACGTGCATCACCAGCCCATTGAACAACGGCCCTTAAAGCACCTACAGTCTCATACCCGTCTATGTGAAGAGAAATCATCTCAGGATTCACCTCAGAAAGCAACTCTAGCAGAGCTTTCCCATCCGCCAAATGGGCGTCAGTTCTCACACCCTCAACACCATGGGCAAGACCAATCATTAAAGATTTTTTCGTCGAAAACGTAGATGAAATTTCCCAAGCATGTCCCAAATCTGATCTTAAAGAAGTGTGCTTAGTAGGTAGGACTATAGATTTTTGATCTTTTTCTGGAACAAGCATAGGCAAAGGCATGCCGTCAAAACGAGAAACTTCTAAATCGTTCAAACTTTTTCCTTTTAAAGAAGCCTCAGCTTTTTCTTTCCACTTTGCAAAGTCAACACCAATAAATTTTTCTGAGTTCTTTTTCACACTGTAAAAATACATAAGTAAAGGGGTTCGATAGTAGATTTGTTTCATGGGACAACTTCCACCACGCCTCAAGGCGATTTTTCTTGACAGAGACGGAATTATCAACCATGATCCCGGTGATTACACGCGCAACATAAGTGAGTTTAAACTGTTGCCTACTGTGCTTAGTTCGCTGAAGACACTAAAAAAACGTGGTTTTGTGTTCATACTCATCACCAACCAAGGTGGAATAGCAAAAGGGATTTACACACACGAAGATGTAGGTGAAATACACACATACTTTAAGGAAGTGTGTGAAAGAAATGGTACCCCAATCTTAGACATATACTACAGTCCACATCACGAAATAACTGGAAAATCACTCAGTCGCAAACCGGGATCTATGATGATAGAAAGGGCCGTAGCGAGATACAACATTGATCCGACAACTTCTTGGATGGTGGGAGACAAACAACGCGATCTGGATTGCGCATCCCCTTTAGGCGTTCCTGGGGTTCTCATCCCCACAAACGAACCGTTACAAAAATATTTACATTTGCTCGTTTAACTGCAGATAGACGCTAAATTTACAACATGCAGAAAACGCATAAATATTTAGTCGACGGTGTGGTTACTGAAGTGAATTCTATGGCCAACGGTTACAATTCTCGTGGCTTTCTTTACGCTGATGGTTTCTTTGAGTCGCTCAGAATCATTAATGGAAAGATTCCACTGTTGGGATTGCACTTCGGGCGTATTACAGATAGTCTAGAAGCCTATAAGTTAAAGTCACCTGAAAGTTTACATCTGCCTGAATTAGAAGCATCACTTTTGCAGTTTGCTTCTTCAGTGGGTCTTGAAAATCACGGACGCATAAGAATGACCATATACCGGTCAGGTGATGGGAAATATTTACCCACATCCAATACTGCAAGTTGGATCGCTACAATCGAGAGGCCAACAACAGATACATTTCAGCTTAATGAGAAAGGCTTGAGTATTGGTATTTTTGAGGATTTTCACAAAACATATGACAAGTTTTCAAACTTTAAAAACCTCAACTGCCAAATTTCCATTCAAGCTTCAATATTTGCACAAGAAAAGAAATTCAGCGACGTCCTGGTTTTAAATTCAGATCGAGAAATTATTGAATCCACATATTCAAACATATTTCTTGTAAAAGACGGAGCCCTATACACCCCAAAGCTGTCATCAGGTCCAGTCGGAGGTGTGATGAGAGCAGCTATCATTAATCTAGCAATAGAACTAGGTATCAAAGTGTATGAATGCAACTTGCGCGCCCAAGAACTCCTCAAGGCTGACGAGGTGTTTCTAACGAATGCCATTTCTGGGATCAGGTGGGTAGCGAGTTACAGAACTAAAAGGTACTTTAACAACACCTCTAACACACTGTTAAAAGCGTTTAACTCGCGGATCTAAAATCCCGTAAAGAAGGTCAACTCCTACATTTACGAAAACGAAAATCGAAGAAATGACAAGAGTGCATCCCATTACAATGGGTAGATCACCTCTCTCCAGGGCATTGAACATCAGAAGCCCCATCCCTTTCCAACCAAAGACAAACTCAACGAAAACTGCCCCCGCCAGCATGGAAGCGAACCAACCGCTCGTGGCAGTTAGAACAGGGTTGAGAGAGTTTCGCAATACATGACGAAATAAAATACGAGATTCGGAAAGAC
>DDJR01000010.1:0-5797 GCA_002339135.1 Flavobacteriales bacterium UBA2619
TCAATCTTCTAAGGAAGCTGTTTTGTCATTGAACGATCCTCTGTCTGAATTTGTGTTAACAGATCAAGAAACTTGTATCTCTGTATACACAGAGCTGCAAGCATTAGTTGTCTTGTTTAAAGTTGACATGATGTCATCTTTAGGTGTACTCATTACATATCAAGACAACGATGGTGATTAATGATTGACTCTGCACCATTAATCACTCTGCGAAGACTATTTGGAGCACTCGTTATTTTCAGTACGCTCAGGTTTATTTTCAATGGCTGGATTGATTGCCAGATTATTGATCCAATTCTTACATTTCCTTTTGAAGGGTTTGAATGGCTTCCAAGACCAAACAGAGTAGGGGCGTATGCCCTTTTCACTGGAATGTTGATTGGTGGTGTGTCGATTATGACAGGGAAAATCTACAAAGCTGGCTGTTTTGTTTTTTTCATATGCTTTACATATGTTGAGTTGTTAGACAAGAGTAATTATTTAAATCATTACTATTTCGTCTCTCTTATTTCATTTATCTTGTTTTTTTTACCAGCGCACAAACCTGGTTATCAGATTCATTCATATCTGCTCTTGACGTGTAAGCTTGTTATTGTATTTGTGTACTTTTTTGCAGGATTAGCAAAATTAAATTCGGACTGGCTGATACACGCTCAACCGCTCACTCTGTGGTTGCCTCAACACAGTGACTTTCCCTTTCTCGGTTCGTTATTTCAGTATCGTGAGACTGCATATGTATTTAGTTGGGCAGGTGCAGCATTTGATTTAATGACTCCCTTTGCACTGTTTTCTCATCAAGCTCGAAAGTATTTTTACCCAATACTGGTCGGGTTTCATGTGTTAACCTGGATGCTGTTTCCCATAGGAATTTTCCCTTGGGTTATGATTGCCTGCACAACGGTGTTTTTCTCAGCAGCTACGCACAGAAGATTTTGGGATTATTTTAAAAGCATCAACCTCCAACTTCCTGATGCACGCTTACAACCCGAAGAATCCCAATCATATAAAAAAATATTTGCGGTTCTGTTTCTAACGATTCAATTTGCCTTTCCATTAAGACATCTGATGTATTCCGGGAATTATTTATGGCATGAGTCAGGATACAGATTTGGATGGAGAGTCATGTTAATTGAAAAATCGGGTTGGGCGAATTTCTTTGTTGTGAATTCACAAGGAAATAAAAAAGAAATCGAGCTTTCATCTTGGCTTACAAACAACCAGGAAAAAATGGTCAGTACCCAGCCAGATATGATTGTTCAGTTTGCGCACCATTTATCGAACTATTGGAGAGATAGCTTGAACCAAGACATTGAAGTCAATGCAAATGTGTGGGTGAGTTTAAATGGAAGACGTTCCAGACTATTTGTTGATCCAAATATTGATTTGTCATCCATCAACAATACTTGGGCACAAAGAGAGTACGTCATACCTATGGATTCCGTAATTTCACCTTCTCAACTCCAAGACATTGATGAAGATTAGAAAAATCATATTGATCTGTTGTTACTTCTCGATGTCATGTTTTCAACTTCTTGGTCAACAGTCGCTTGTAAACGGTAGGGTTTCAAATACAGAACAACAGCCACTTGAGGGAGTTCAAGTTGTTTTATCTTCAACATCTTCGAACAAAGAGTACATCTTATTCACGAATCAAAATGGAATGTTTGTTCTTGAGCAAAAGACAGGAGAACTTCCCCGCGATCTATTTCCAATCAACATCAGGTTATCTAGTCTGGGGTATGTCAGCATTGATACTACTTTTGAAAAACGTGTCACAAACCCCATTGAATTGGTGATTGAGCCCATGTATTTCAATCTGCCAAAAGCTGAAATTCAGACTCAAAATGAGGGGGATTTGGTTTGGATGAATTCAATCCACGAAGGAAGTATTTATAGAGGTATTAAGAGCAGTCAAATCATTCTTGAAAAAGAAATTGTTGTGCCAGGTGAAGTCCAAGCTAGAGCTGTATTTTCAAAAATTCCGGGGGTGAATATTTGGGAGAGTGATGCGGCTGGTCTACAAATTGGCATTGGAGTTAGAGGTTTAGACCCCAACAGAACATCACATTTAAGCGTGCGCCAAAATGGATCTCCAATCGCCGCTGACCCACTGGGATATCCTGAGTCATATTACACGCCACCACTAGAGTCAGTGAATACAATTGAATATGTCTCAGGTGCTGGCGCACTTCAATATGGTTCACAGCTGGGAGGAATGCTCAACTTCGATATTAAAAAGGGAGATTATCAGACTCCTGGTAAAGTCAGGATGATTTTAAGTGGATCAGCCTATGAACCGCATGATGAATCTACCCATACAAATGCAAATGTTTTTCTTGACCATGCATCAGGGGCAAAAAACACGTCGCATTATCTATGTCTTGACTTAAAAGACGGAATTGGGTGGCGCAACAACACTGAATTCAAAAGTTCAACTGCGCTAGGATCTTTTTCCCAAAGAATACAAACCTCCCAAGGTGAGCTGGAATTGAATGAAGACCTGACCATCATGAAACGCACCGAACATCAGCCAGGAGGTTTAACTGATGCCCAATTTAATTCGAACCCCAGAAACACGAATAGAAATAGGAATTGGTTTGAAGTTGATTGGAATGTAGGGCGTTTGGGGCTGAAATGGCGACCAAATGACAACTTGTGGAGATACAATGCATCTGTTTACGTGCTAAGTGCAAAAAGAAAAGCACTGGGCTTTTTAGGTACACCAAATCGCATTGACTTCTTAGACAACAGAGACATGATTTCTGCCAGTTTTTCATCTTTGGGAGTTGACCTTAAAGCAAGTCGAGTTTGGGACTACAATGACAAGATAAACGCCTTGGCAATCGGTTTTCAAGGATATTCAGGAAACACCATCATGAAACAAGGTCATGCTGATGCTACTGATTTGCCGAATTTTGAATATCTGAATCCCAATGATTTAGAAGGATCTAATTTCATACTACCGAACAATCAGTTGTCTGCTTTCACACAAGGAATTGTGAGCCTTTCAAAGAACTTGTCAATCACTCCAGGGTTAAGGTGGGAATTCATCGATACTAGAGCAAGTGGATGGTACAGAGAATATATCATTGATGGTGCAGGAAACATTCTTGAGGATTCGATATTTACTTCCAATAAAGATTTTCAAAGACATGTGGTTCTTCCTGGAATTGGTTTTTCATACAACACGAAAAACAACAAGGAAGTGTATGGAAATGCCGTCGCTAATTTTAGGGCAATAAATTTCTCAGACATCCAAATCAGAAATTTAGGAGTCGTTGTAGATCCGAACATCAACGATGAAAAAGGTTCTAATGTAGATTTAGGTGCTAGGAGTAATTCCGGAATTTTAAACTGGGATTTCAGCATATTTATGTTGAATTACAAAGATAAAATAGGCCTGTATCCCACGACAATACCTGACCCCATTATTATTGAAAAACCTGTTTTACTTCGAACCAATATTGCAAATGCAAGAACTTTTGGTCTGGAAGGTTTAATTCAGGCTACATTGATTGAACGTGAGAATTACAGAATGGGTCTGTTGGTGAGCGCTTCGTTGATGAAAGGTTATTACATTAGTGGTGACAGTGAGATTTTTATAGGCAATCAAGTTGAAAATATTCCCTCTGGGACATTTAGAACGGTTGTCAGTTATATATCCAACATGACACATTCAAGCATTCAATGGAATTGGGTAGGGGAGCAGTACACAGATGCTACAAATGCAGAAAGAACGGCGAATGCTTTATATGGCATCATTCCTTCATACAATGTTTTAGATTTTTCTATTAGTCATTCAATATCAGACAAGATAAAAGTAGGATTTAAACTTAACAATATCCTCAATTCAATGTATTTCACCAGAAGAGCTACTGGTTACCCTGGACCGGGAATCATGCCATCTGACGGTAGAAACATCAGAGTCTCATTATTGCTCAACAACTGATGAACATACTTTTCTACGATGGGCCATGCGCGCTCTGTAATTATACTGTTAAGATGATTCTCAAAATCGAAGACAAAGGGAAAGTTGATAAGCTTTATTTTGCTTCAATTCAAAGTAAAACGGCGCTTCAAACATTGGATGAAAATCTCAGAACTCCGCCATTAACTGGTGTTATTTTAATTGAGAACGGTGGATCTGTGAAAATTGGCGTTGACGCAGTGAAGGCACTTAAGCCTTATCTTCAAACAAGGTGGTCATTTCTGACTTTGTTGTTTGGTAAGAATACATACCGAATGATTGCAAAGTTTCGATATCTGTCAGGCACGATAGATAGTACAAGCTGTCCAATTTCAATCAATCATTCAGCCAGGGTTCTCCATTAAGCTTAGGCACTGTGATACCATCTTCAATCAGCTTCGATGAAAAACCTTCGTAAACTAGTTTTCGCACTCTTGCGTGATAATAGATATTATGTAAACTAACTTGTTAAATCAATAAGCTCTTCTTTTCTTAGTTATACTTAGGTTATTGAAAAGATTTAAGAAGATCGTTCATTTCCATGAATTTATCATCATCTCCTGTTCTTGCGTAAATGTCCTTTAAAGATCGAATGGTCTCAACATCTTTGTTATCCGCAGCAAATGCCGATTCAAGGAATGGCTTTGCTGTAGAGAACATGGCCTTTGAATCATCTTCCAATTTCTTTTGCGCTGTAGCTTCAGATTTAGTCATTCGTGGTTTCCACATTTCATTTGCATCGTTGATGCCTTTTACTGCCTTGTTGAAGTACAAAGCACCAAGGTTATAATTCGCATCGAAATAATCAGCTTTAACTAAAATAGCTTTTTTATATGCTGCAATAGCTTCTTCTGTCTTGCCTATGTTGTCCAATACACTTCCCAGGCTGAACCAAAGGATTTCATTGGTAGGATCTTGTTCTGCTGCCAGTTCAAGATTGGTCTTAGCACGCTCAAAGTCCTTGTTGGTTAAGTAAATATTAAGCTCTTCAATAATTAAACTTTGTTCTCTGGGATAGTCTAGCCGAGCATCTTGCAGTGTTTTAAGTGCTGCTTCATCGTTGCCTGCTTTGCGGTAAAGTGTGCTCACAAAGAGGAATACATTTGGAACTTGGTAGTTAATCTTTGCGCAATCTAGGTAGCGTTCTATCGCCATATCATTTAAATCAGCCTTCTCATAGCAGAGTGCGGCATTGTACACTGCCATTGTATCTACGATTTCAAAAACACGAGCAATTTCAGCAGCAAGGTCGAACGAAACACCAGCTTGATCAAACACACCCGACGTGTAATTCTGAATTCCTATGCTGTTGGCTTTGGTTTGGACTTTCGCCAACCCAAATCTAATTTCGTCAACATACCGAGCTTTTATGTCTAGTTCTTGTGCTTTTAAATAGCTCTCCATTGCCGTTCTAAGAGCGTTGGGATATTCGATAGAAACAGCAGAATCATTTGAAATATTCAAATATATTTCGCCTCGATAGCGCCAAACCTTATCCTTTATTGATGACTTTTCAATTAAGATAGCTTGTTCTATATAGGTAGCTGCCTCACGATAATCACCTTCCTTATTCGCGTTATAGGCTGATACTACCTCCTTCTGGCCTATTGCTACGATTGAGAACAGACAACCTGCTATTAAAAGAAATTGTTTCATGTATACTCTTTTACTTGTTTATCAAATTAGTCTAAAAAAAACTCCCCAGCTGTAAGCTCAGATTGTAAGCTTTAACTGTTAATTTCAAACATCATGCCGTTCTGCAGGCACAACGCCTCTGTTGTTGTCAATGCTAGTCTTCGTTAGGAGAATCTTCTGCTCCCTCTGCTCCTT
>DDJR01000010.1:6109-8060 GCA_002339135.1 Flavobacteriales bacterium UBA2619
TCTGCTCCTTGTTCTTCTTCATCGTCAGCTTTTGGCACTCTACAAACCGAAGCAATTTCATCTTTTCCTCGAAGGCTAATTAAACGTACTCCTTGAGTAGCCCGTCCCATGACACGAAGATCTTCAACAGCCATTCGAATCGTAATACCAGACTTGTTGACGATCATTAAATCGTGCTCATTCGTTACATTAAGAATAGAAATCAATTCACCTGTTTTCTCTGTGATTTGAAGTGTTTTCACTCCTTTACCTCCCCTGTTTGTGATTCTATAGTCGTCAACTGCCGATCTCTTTCCATAACCATTTGAGGAAACAACTAGGATTGAACTTTCATCGTCGTTAACACAAACCATTCCGATCACTTCATCATCTGGACTGCCTAAAGTAATCCCCTTCACTCCCATCGCCGTTCTTCCAACTGCGCGAGTCTTAGACTCATTGAATCGAATTGCTTTACCAGACTTAAGGCCTATAATCACCTCACTGTTGCCATCTGTTAAACGTGCCTGTAGAAGTTCATCTCCCTCACGAATAGTTACGGCGTTAATTCCATTTGTGCGAGGACGACTATATGCTTCCAAGCTTGTCTTTTTAATTAAACCCAATTTGGTTGAAAGAACAACATAATTGGCATTGGCATATTCTGGATCTTTGATGTCCTTGACAGGAATATACGCGAGCACTTTATCATCCAAACCTATGTTGATTAGATTTTGAATTGCTCTTCCTTTAGATTGCTTAGACCCTTCAGGTACTTCGAAAATCCTCATCCAGAAACATTTTCCAAGTTTCGTGAATATTAATAGCCAATTGTGATTTGTCGCTGTAAATATATTTTCAAGAAAGTCTTCTTCGCGGGTTGATGACCCCTTAGCACCTACTCCACCTCGAGACTGAGAACGGTATTCAGCAAGACGGGTTCTTTTGATATAACCTGCGTGAGATATGGTGATGACCACCTGCTCATCAGGGATCATATCCTCTATGCTAACTTCTGCTCCACTAAATTCAATGACTGATCTACGTTCATCAGCGAATCTTTCGCGAACATCAAGGAGTTCTTCTTTGATGATGATCATCCTGCGCTCCTTCTTCTCTAAAATATCTTTTAAATCAGTAATTAAAGCCATCAGCTCATCATACTCTGCTCGTAATTTATCACGTTCAAGACCAGTTAGTTTTTGCAAACGCATATCTAAGATAGCGCGCGCTTGAATTTCACTTAACTTGAACTTTTCCATTAACCCATTGCGAGCTTCCTCGGGAGAAGAGCTTGCGCGGATTAATTTAATGACGGCATCTATGTTGTCTAAAGCAATAATTAACCCTTGAAGAATATGGGCTCTTTCTTCAGCTTTCGCCAGCTCGAATTGGGTTCTTCTAACAACCACTTCGTGACGGTGTTCAACAAAGTGCTGAATCATGTCTCTCAGATTAAGCAGCAAAGGTCTTCCCTTAACAAGAGCTATGTTATTTACTGAAAATGAGCTCTGTAAGGCGGTGTACTTATAGAGCTTGTTTAAGACGACATTTGGAATTGAGTCGCGCTTTAATTCGTAAACAATTCGCATCCCATTCCTGTCAGACTCATCACGAATCTCACTAATTCCTTCAATTCTTTTTTCATTGACAAGAGCAGCTGTCTTTCGAATCATATCAGCTTTATTCACTTGATATGGAATCTCATCAACTATGATGACCTCACGTCCTGTTTTTGTTTCTTCAAATCGGGTTTTAGCTCTTACAACGATCTTACCTCGCCCTGTACGAAATGCTTCATGAGCACCGGAGACGCCATGAATTACTCCACCTGTTGGGAAATCAGGTGCTTTCACAAAGTCCATCAAATCATCAACAGTGCAATTTTCATTGTCAATGTAATGGTTGACTCCATCGAGGACTTCTGACAAGTTGTGAGGGGGCATATTTGTTGCCATTCCTACAGCAATAC
>DDJR01000018.1 GCA_002339135.1 Flavobacteriales bacterium UBA2619
TGATTACGAAAATGATTTTAAAGACAGGCTTGAATCGGGAGAACTGTTTCTCAATGACAGTGTTCACCCAACCGAGAGCAATGCGTATCTCACCTTATTTGGCAGGGAAGTCTTCGGTGGAGGGGGGATTACTCCCGATGTTTTTATACCGATGGATAGCTCTAGTGTAAACAGGGCTTTGGCAGAATTAATTTGGACTGGTGTTTTAAGAGACGCAGCTTTTCAGTGGGTAGATGACCACCGGGGAGAAATTGTTTTGCAAACTTCCTCAAATTGGCTTGATTCTCAGACGGGAGGATTGGCTGCAATAAAGAGGGTGGCGGGAGATCAAGGAACAGCTTGGCCTAAGAATTCAACTCAAAAAGGAAGGGACCAAATTGAACTAATTTTAAGCCGATTTTATGCGCAAGTGGCTAAGAATTTGTACGGAGATAACGAATATTACAAAGTTCTCATTTCAGGCGATGATTTTACAGAACGCGCACTTTATGAATTGTTACAAAATGACAGGTTCAAGGTGCGAGATGGAGGAGTATATTTGCTCTACAACGATTCCACGAATCAAAATTTAAATCTTTAATAAATCCTACAAAATGGCTTTTGAATTACCTAACTTACCTTACGCTTACGATGCGCTCGAGCCGCATATTGACGCGAGAACTATGGAAATCCATCATGGAAAGCACCACGCAGGTTACACTGCGAAGTTGAATGCTGCTGTTGCTGGGACACCTTTAGAGGGTTCTTGCATTGAAGATCTACTTTCGAACAACATGGACAACGCAGCTGTTAGAAATAACGGGGGTGGATTTTACAACCACACTTTATTTTGGAATTCAATGTCTCCCAATGGTGGAGGTGAGCCAGAAGGTGAACTCGCTGCCGCGATTGTTTCTTCATTTGGATCTTTCGACGCTTTTGTCACAGAGTTCTCTAAAGCTGCTGCAACTCGTTTTGGATCTGGTTGGGCATGGCTTTGTGTATGTGATGAAGGAAAACTTACCGTTTGTTCTTCTGCAAACCAAGACAATCCAATGATGCCGGGCATCGGTTGCGGATGTTTACCTATTATGGGCATTGATGTTTGGGAACATGCATACTACCTCAATTACCAAAACCGTCGTCCCGACTATATCTCTGCATTTTTCAATGTTGCAGATTGGAATGCAATTTCTGCTCGTTTTGCAGAGGCAACTAAGTAAACTTAGTCCAACGGAATAATTTCGCGATGAACCGTCACATTATTATCGTAGCTGGTGGAACAGGCACACGCATGCTCACGAAGACCGCGAAACAATTTTTAATGATCAAGGGTCTGCCACTCATGTGGTGGACCCTTCGTCGTTTTCAAGAGGCAACACCTGACGCTCCCATTACTCTTGTATTGCATGAGTCTCTCTTCGATGAGTTTCGGCAACTCGAGCAAGAGCATGGACCCTCTGGAGCGTTTGAATTGGTGAAGGGTGGAGCTGAACGTTTTCATTCTGTTTTGAACGGTCTCGTGTCGCTTCCTGATGAAGGTCTCGTCGCCATCCACGATGCGGTTCGACCACTCCCTTCGGTTGAAATGATTAGAATGTCTTTTGATACAGCAGCCCTTTACGGAGGCTCTATTCCCGTTGTATCGTTGAAGGACAGTATTCGTCAGATTTCAGGATTAAATTCAGTTGCATTGAATCGCTCGGAGTATATGTTAGTCCAAACACCACAATCTTTCGACCTCTCTCTGATCAAGCCGGCATACTCAGTCAACTATTCACTCTCCTTCACAGATGACGCTAGTGTTTTTGAGGCTGGAGGTCACAGAGTTCAACATTTCCCAGGATGCCCCACAAATCTCAAAGTCACCACTCCTGAGGACCTGGTTGTTGCGAGTGCACTTTTAGAGGCTTAGTCTTTCCCTTTAACCACCAGACACTCCCGATGATTGAAGCTGCGCCTAACCCAGTGGCAATCGCTTCGGACAGCCCCAGCGACCCTTCGCCTGGATTCATTCCTTCGGCAATCCACTCAGGTCCAAACCACCAAGCTGCAAATACAGTGACTCCATTGTTAACAAAGTGTCCAAGTACAGCGGGCCACAAACTGCCGCTTGCAGCGACCATGTAGCCAAATCCAGCTCCCAACAACAGACGCGGTAGAAATCCGAAGAACTGAAAGTGAATGGTGCTAAAAAGGATGGCACTAACCCAAATGCCGATGTGAATATTCCCACTCCATTTTGAAAAAATAGACTGCAAGGTGCCTCGAAAAAACCACTCCTCACAAATGGCAGGAAGCACGGCTACGGCGACCAGGGTCGCGAGAAACTCTTTCGAGGTTTCCATTTGAAGCAGAGCTTGGGTGATTCGAGCAACTTCCGCTTCAAGGGAGGCCGCCAATGTGTGAAGGGTCGAACCTTCTATGAGAAGCCATTCATTTAAACGATAAGTGAGGTCTAAAAATGGAGAGAAACCGAGCGTAATTACTACAGCTCCAATCAAGAATGTAAACCGATGCCTGCTTTTGCCTGCTTTGCTAAATCCAACCCCTGGAGCAGCACCATGCAGGATGGAATAAACGAATCCAGCACCAGCAAAAGCAAATATTTGGTTTAAAGAATTGAGGATAAGATTCCCGCAAATGCCTGTTTTTGACTCGAGATTCATCAAGGATATCATGAGTTCGGGAAGTGTATTTCCGGTTCCACAAATCCATGTGGAGAGATACTTGCCAAAGAACACGGCAAGCCCCATTCCAGTCAAACACACGCAAACAACAAAGACGAATTGTACAATTGGGTGAAGATTTCTGAAGGCTTTTTGTATGAACGTCATGGGAAGGGCTTAATTTTGCTGCAAGTTCGTGAAAATTTAGTTAAAGTTTTGGTTAAAATAGCAGATATAGAATTGGGAGAATTCCCTCTGTTGCTTGCTCCGATGGAGGATGTAAGTGACCCGCCTTTTAGAGCAGTATGCAAAAAGTACGGTGCGGACCTGATGTACACTGAATTTATCAGTTCTGAAGGCTTAATACGAGATGCTGCAAAGAGCATGATGAAGCTCGATATTTTCGAGTATGAACGCCCAGTGGGGATACAGATTTTTGGTGCGGATATAGGTCCCATGCGAGAGGCTGCTGCTATTGCAGAGCGCGCAGGACCCGACTTGATTGACATCAACTATGGTTGTCCAGTTAAGAAAGTAGCTTTGAAGGGCGCAGGCGCAGGGATTTTGCAAAACATTCCAAAGATGGTGTCTATGACAAAGGAGATCGTGAACACATGTACTCTTCCTGTGACTGTGAAAACCCGCCTTGGTTGGGATGACGATTCAAAGTATATCGTAGATGTAGCTGAACGCCTTCAGGATGTCGGTATTTCGGCGATCAGCATTCATGGACGTACAAGAGCGCAGATGTATAAAGGCGATGCTGATTGGTCTTTAATAGCGCAAGTGAAGAACAATCCACGAATGAAAATTCCTGTTTTTGGGAATGGTGATATTGATACACCTGAGAAAACTGTTGAATATCGAGAACGATATGGAATAGATGGAATTATGATAGGCCGAGCAAGTATAGGTGCGCCATGGATATTTAATGAAATCAAGCATTTCATGAATACAGGAGAACACCTTGCGCCGCCTACCATGAAAGAGCGCATAGCCGCCGCCTCGATGCATTTTGAGGGATCACTTCAGTGGAAGGGAGTTCGTCTTGGAATCGTGGAAATGAGGCGTCATTACGCCAATTACTTTAAAGGGATCCCCGATTTTAAGAAACACAGATTGGATCTAGTTACCATCGATACAGTCGATGAAATACGGGCAAAACTTGCAGAGATTTCTGACCTTTATCTGGCCGAATTTTAGAGAGTTGTAAGTCTTCTAATGAGGAATCTCACCATAGCAGATGATCCCAATCCTCCTATTCCCACAACAACGGCAAGTGTGCCGAAGATGTCCACAGCAGATAGTCTCACTGGGTAAGAGGGAACAACAGAGCCCTCAAGAGTAAGCCAGCCAAATTCGTTTTGCCCCAAAACAATTGCAACCCCTAAAAGGGCACCGATTGCACCGCCAATCATATTAATAGCAAGACCTTGTATTGAGAAAGTGCGTTCAAGATCACGACTTTTCATGCCCAATGCTTTGAAGACTGCCAAATCCTGCTTTTTATCAATGAGCAACATCGTTAATGAAGCAAGTACATTAAAAGCAGCTACGATGAGTATAAAGCTAAGGATGACGAATGTAGCCAACTTTTCTGCACGGTTTGTTTGGGTGATAAACTTGTGTTTTTCAGCTCTCGTTCGAAGGAAAACTTGATCTCCAAGTATATTGAGGAAACCTTCGTCCTCAGCCAACTCCTCAGCACTCCATCCTTTTGCAACGCGAATCTCAAATCTAGACACTTCTAGAGGTCTGTCAAACAACTCTCTTGTCAGCGCTAAAGGAGCAAGTACATATCTTGTGTCAAGATCGGCATTGATCGAAAATGTTCCACAAGCTAAAGCGGGTATTGTTTTGAAATCAGATTTCCTGTGACTTCGGAGTTTCTTTCCTCTTGTGGGAGCGCCAAGAGACATGAGTGGGGGGTCAATAGAATCTGGGCGTATCCCCATCACCGAACGAATTCCGTAGCCGAGGCAAATACAAGTTTCATCTGAAAACGATTTGCCCCAAACTCCTTCTACAATCGCTCCCTCTATTCCTGTCACCTTGCCATAATTCGAATCAACGCCCAACACAGAGCAAATATGTGTCGTACCCCCTCCTCTGATCACAGCTTCGCTTTCGATGACAGCCGAGTATTCCGCAACTCCTGGGTGTTTTCCTATTTTTTCACCAAGTGTGTTCGGCAAGACATCTCCTAGAGTTGACACCGCTGCGAGGTCTGCGTCCAAGGTTCCGAATAGATCCTGAACCAAATCTTCAATGCCGTTAAAAGCTGAAAGTATAGCTATCATCGCCATGGTTACAGCTGCAATAACGAACATTGAGATACCAGAAATAACGTGAACTAATTTACGTGACCGAGGTTGGAAAACGTATCTGCGCGCTAGTCTAAAAGGCAGTCGCACTATTCGTTTAGTGCTTTTTCTACTGCTTCATAGTAGTCTAAACTATCGTCTATGTAGAATTGCAGTTCTGGGATTCTCCGCACTTGTTTTCCGATGACATTGCCCAATGCCCGACGTGTCCAATTTGATTCTTTCTTGATCACTTTTAAAGCTGCTTCAGAATCCTTGACAGCCATAAAACTTAGGTAAACTTTTGCCAGCCCCAAATCGGGAGACATTCTAACTTGGGTTACTGTGATGAAAAGTCCATCGAAGTGCATCGCTGTTTCTCTTTGAAATATCATGCTGAGTTCCTGTTTTACGAGTGAACCAACTTTTTCTTGACGTATACTAGACATGTTACGAAGTTAGCTAAGATTAGCGAATATTAGTAAAGGAATTTATTGTAGGGGTATCGCTTTATATGCAGTTCCTTAACTCTTTCATACAAAAGACTGCGAAGGGCTGTGACATCATCTTTGCTCATTGCGCTCATAAAGACCACATCATTTCCATCTTTTTCAAATCGTTCTTTCATCCCCTGAACAAGCTCCTCGGGTGATCTTTCTCTTTCGGGATCTTTGAGAGCATCTATTTTGTTGAAGAGAAGCAAAGTAGGTTTGTCGTCACTCCCAATTTCTGCAAGAGTGCGTTCTACCACTGCAAGTTGATCCTCAAATTGAGGATGACTTACGTCAATCACATGAATAAGAAAGTCACTTTCACGTGTTTCGTCGAGGGTAGATTTAAAACTCTCAATAAGTTGAGTGGGAAGTTTTCGAATGAATCCTACTGTATCACTTAATAAAAACGGCAAATTTTCTACGACGACTTTGCGCACGGTTGTGTCCAGAGTTGCAAAAAGCTTATCCTCGGCAAAGACATCACTTTTTGACAAAGCTGTCATCAGTGTACTTTTCCCAGCATTTGTATAGCCCACAAGTGCAACTCGAATAAGTGCCCCCCGGTTGCTTCTCTGTGTTGCCATCTGTTTGTCGATTGCAGAGAGATCTTTTTTTAGAAGTGATATTCGATCTCGAATTATTCGTCTATCTGTCTCGATTTCTTTCTCACCTGGCCCCTTCATGCCTATTCCTCCTTTTTGTTTCTGAAGGTGCGTCCACATGTTGGTGAGTCGGGGAAGAAGATATTGGTATTGGGCAAGTTCTACCTGAGTCTTTGCGTGAGCTGTTCGAGCACGCTGAGCGAAAATGTCAAGTATGAGATTAGGTCGATCCATGATTTTCACGTTCTCAATCTCTTTCTCGATATTCCGGAGTTGAGAACCACTTAACTCATCATCAAAAACGATCATGTCTATTCTCTCGGCTTTCACATATTCTTTAATTTCTTGAAGCTTTCCTGATCCGATAAATGTTTTTGCATCGGGTTTCGTAAGTGACTGAATAAACGTTTTTTTTGTAACAGCATTAGCTGTAGTCACTAAGAAAGCAAGCTCCTCTAAATATTCAGTCAGCCGTTCACGTGTCTGGTTTTGAGTCGCAAGGCCCACAAGAATGCAAGTTTCTGTGTCTGTTGATGTGCTTAAAGATTTTCGATTGGCCATATTTTGTTTACTTAAAGCTGTCAATAAAAACAGCGAGGCCTCTAATTGTAGGCATGTCAAGTACATCTTTTTGTGGAGGCATTGTTCCTCGACCATTCAGAATGACGGCGATTTTCTCTTCAACACTTAGTTGCGTCGAGATTAAATTTGGTGCTCCGTCAATTATAGAGATTCCTTTTTCCCCATGACAGATTGAACATTTGTATCTGTATATCAGTGCTATGTCGATGCGATTGGTTATTTCCTCTCCCTCGATGAAAGAGGGGTTCTTTAATTCAATGCTCGCAGGGTTATCACAAGACGTGATCATGAGCACAGACAGGACTGCAATGAAAAGGAAGCCCTTTGTCATAAGCTATCTGCGAGCCTTAATAAAGCTGAGTACAAATGCAACCATGGATAAAATTGATGTTACAATCATCACAATGACACGCAACAATCCAAGTCCGCCTGAGTCAAGACTCTTGGGTAACCTCATTCCAGCCAAAGCCACAAGTATCACCAAGGTTAACAGAACAGCGATATGAGCAACAATTTTATTGTCTTTATTTAACCCATTGCTGCACAACAACAGAATGACACCAAACCCCACTGGAATCAAGGCTGTCGGTGACTGAACATCAACATATCCCCACAAACCAAGTGCGATCAGTGCGAATGAATTAATCTTGTTGTAAAAAGGTGCTTTCATGATGCTTTTTTTTAAAATTTAGACAACTCCTTGGTCTATCATTGCGTTAGCGACTTTCACAAAACCTGCAATGTTAGCGCCACGAACATAATCAACCGTGCCATTTTCATTTGTACCATACTCAACACATTGTGAGTGGATTTCTTTCATAATGCTGTGTAGTTTTCCATCAACTTCTTCAGCGGTCCATGAAAGACGCATGTTGTTTTGAGACATCTCAAGTCCAGACGTTGCTACTCCTCCTGCATTTGATGCTTTTCCTGGAGCGAACAGTACGCCACCTGATTGAAGCGTTTCAACCGCTTCAGGATCGCAGGGCATATTCGCTCCTTCAGCAACACAAACGCAGTTGTTCTTGATGAGCGTTTTCGCCTCCTCTTCATTCACCTCGTTTTGTGTAGCGCATGGTAGCGCGATATCACAAGCTATACCCCAAGGTCGAGCCCCTTCAAAAAAAGTACTTCCTGGAAAGTGAGATTCGTATTCTGAAATACGTCCTCTGCGAATATTCTTCAGATCCATGACCCATTCTAACTTGTCTTGCGTAATTCCTGCTGGGTCGTGGATGAATCCCTTTGAATCAGAAAGAGTCACGACTTTTGCGCCAAGTTCGATGCATTTCTGAGCTGCAAATTGAGCAACGTTTCCAGATCCTGAAACAACGACAGTCTTATTTGACAGTTTCTCTCCGCGGGTCGCCATCATCTCCTGTGCAAAGTACACAGTTCCGTAACCTGTAGCTTCAGGGCGGATAAGTGAACCACCGTAGGTGATCCCTTTGCCAGTGAGTACACCTACAAATTCGTTGCGAATGCGTTTGTATTGACCAAACATATATCCGATTTCACGTCCTCCAACACCGATGTCTCCAGCTGGTACGTCTGTGTTCGCTCCGATATGTCTTGAAAGCTCAGTCATGAAGCTTTGGCAAAAACGCATCACTTCATTGTCAGACTTTCCCTTGGGATTAAAATCAGCCCCCCCTTTACCACCACCTAGTGGAAGTGTGGTGAGAGAGTTTTTAAACACTTGCTCAAATCCGAGAAACTTTAAGATACTCAGGTTAACACTGGGGTGAAATCTTAATCCGCCCTTGTAAGGTCCAATTGCAGAGTTAAACTCCACACGGTATCCACGATTCACTTGTACATCGCCGTTGTCGTCAGTCCAAGCCACACGGAACATGATTGTTCTTTCTGGCTCAACCATCCGTTCTAACACTTTTGCGTCAGAGTACTTTGGATTTTTTTCGATAAATGGGATGACTGTTTCAGCTACCTCTTGGACAGCTTGAAGAAATTCTGGTTCGTTTGCATTTGATTGGGCTACTTGAGCCATAAATGCATCAATACGTTCCTGCATGGTCTTGTTTTTAACGTTTCTATTTACGCTTGGTAACGCAAAGATAATCTAAAATTCCTTTAAAGTGATGCAGTTCGACCACCATCAACCGGCAAGTTGATTCCACTTATATAGTCCGCTGCGGGTGTGCATAAAAATGCAACAACACCGCCTATCTCATGTGGTTCGCCAAACCTTCCAGACGGAACTGCTCCCGCCATATTTTTCTGAATGACCTCAGTTGTTGTTCCACTCTTTATAGCCTTTGCTTCGATAATACTTTGCAATCTGCCAGTATTAGTCGCTCCGGGCAGTACGTTGTTCACTCTGATGCCGTTTTTCCCTTCTTCATTGGCCAATGTTTTAGACCAATTGGCCACAGCCCCTCTGATCGTATTCGAGACACCAAGCCCGTTGAGTGGAGCTTTTACAGATGTGCTTATTACATTGACAATCCTTCCATGTCCTCTTTGTCTCATTCCGGGAAGAACTGCCTGAGCAAGAACATGGTTGCAAAGCAAATGTTGTTCAAATGTATTTGTAAACTCCGAGATACCTGCTTCGGAGATTGCACCCCCTTTAGGACCCCCAGTGTTGTTTATGAGAATGTCAATATTTGAACTCGCGGTTAATTGTAGAGCCACGTCGCTTACCTCTTTGTGGTTGCTGAAATCAGCCACAACATATCCATGACCCAAGTGATCTCCTTGCGCAAGACTCTTTATAGCGACCTCTAATTTTTCTGAATTGCGAGCCATAAGTGTTACTCTTGCTCCCAATTCTGCGAGTTCCCTCGCTGCTGCAAGTCCGATTCCTTGTGATGCTCCACACACTAATGCGTGGCGTCCTTTGAGTGATAGATTCATGGCAGCAAATGTATAACTTTACATGTACGAAGAAATCACTCTCATGAAGAAAATCGATCACCTTGGAATTGCCGTAATAGATTTAGAAGAAGCTGAAAAGATTTTTACAGATGTGCTGGGAACCGCTCCTTACAAGAGGGAGGAGGTTGCCTCAGAGAAGGTGATAACATCGTTTTTTAAATCAGGGGAATCTAAAATCGAGCTTCTTCAATCCACCTCTAAAGACGGTCCCATTGCTCATCATATTGTTAAAAGAGGAGCAGGGCTTCACCACATTGCCTTTCATGTCGATGACCTCGAAGCGGAAATCACAGAATTGGAAACGAAAGGGTACCGATGCATTAGCGGTCCCAAAGACGGCGCTGATGGAAAACGCATCGCATTCCTTCATCCTTCAGATACCGCGAAAGTATTGGTGGAACTGTGTGAAGGTTAGCGATTCAACAACGACTTGAATAGGGTCCAATCAAGAACCCTTTTTGTTCCTTTTATTCTTTGCCCGACCCCGACCCCGCATCTCCTTGCCGAAAAGTTCTTTTGATTTCTCAGAATGTGTCGGAGCAGCACACGATCCTGTCGGCTGGATGGGTTTTTCGCCAAACAAATCCAAGCTTATCATTGCTCGGTACGGCCGGTATTCACCTACCCTCCACGGCAATTTCGCAGTACCGTTGATTGGGGCTAACTGAAGCATGTCCGCTGCAATTTTTACTCTTAGATATTTCCTTTGAGAAATCTTAAAACCGGCACCTATGATAAATTCAAAGCAGCCTGAGTAAGGCGACATTTCATGTTCAACTCCTGACAGGGGAGTTGAGGTTGCAAAATCAAATTTAGCTGAGAAATCACGTTTATAGCCGCCACCTATTCCCACCTCTAAAAACATCTTGCGTGTTGCCCTAATCGCTTTCAGAGCATCCATAAAAACGCCAACATTGAGAGAGCTTCCAGTTCCTGTTACAACAGTATCTTGTCCATCGATGACACCGTCAAACGTTTCTGTTATTGTGCGACGAGATCCGACAAAAGATATCGAAAACCTGTCGGCAAGAATGGGTGTTTGTGCAATAAAAACACGTCCAATTCCTAAAGCTATATGCAATCCTCCATCGGGAGTCCAAGTGCCGGAATACAAAGTGTCAAGCTCTCCTGAAAAAGAATTTGTTGCAATCCACTCTTCGTGAAACGGAGACCTCGCCCCTCCAAGACCTGCCCCCCCAATTGAAAGTGACCAACCAGATGACCGGCAATCGGAAAGCGTCGGAGTGAAGAACGATGTTTGGGCTGTAGCACTTGAAATAATCGAAGTAAAAACAAAGCCAATGCCCAAGCAAATGTGCTTCCTAAGCATCAGTACTTAGTAAGTGAGCAGGTTGAGATATTTTTGAGGCCCCAGATTCGTAGTCGTTAAGAAGTTTTATTGCATGTTCGACAATGTCATCACTTTCCCAGTTTTCTGAAATTCCGGGAGAAGCCATAATTTCGTTCATTACGGCCTGTTGCATTTCGCCTTTTGCCCATGCTTCTGCATATGGAATGTGACTGAACGTTACAAGAGTATAAAGTGGTTTCCAACGGTTGCTATGTGCAGCTGCGATTCGTGCTTCTATGCGTTTTTGTAATAGAAATTTAGGGTCGGCTGTTTTATCACGCATCACGATATAGTTGTGGAGCGCTAAATCTAAGATTGCATCTCCTGCAGGCTTTCTGAGTCGTGTATATTCATCGAGGAGCAATTCCCAGTCAGCTTCAGAAGATGGAACTGCTTCATCTATGAGAGAGCTGATTATTGTACAATCTTCGAATCCAGAATTCATTCCTTGTCCGAAGAAAGGCACTATGGCATGGGCAGCATCTCCAATAATAACAACTCTGGAACTGATGTTCCAGGGATTGCATTTTATACTACAAAGAGCACTCACAGGGTTGGTATTCCAATCCTCAATAAGCGTTGGAAGATGTTGGATCGCATCTGGGAAATGTTTCTCGAAAAACTCACGTACATCCTTGTCAGATTTGATATTTTCGAAGGATTCTTCCCCTTCGAAAGGAGCGAAGAGTGAG
>DDJR01000011.1 GCA_002339135.1 Flavobacteriales bacterium UBA2619
TTCAACGATGAGAGATCAGAAAGCGCTTCGTGTACTTGATCATCTTGGGCTTTTGTTTCTTGAAGTCCGATCACGTCCGCGTTAAATTCAGCTACAATTGAATTGAAATCTTTTTTAACGACTGCTCGTATTCCGTTTACGTTCCAGCTTAATAGTCTCATGATGGGGGTAGATAATGTGGGTTAGATTTCCAAACTTTGATCAGATCGATTAGAATTTCGAGCGTTCCATGGAGAAGAATAAAGTCTCCAGTTTGATACAAATGATTTAAATAAGCGGTTGAATTCGAAAACTCATCAGAAGCCTCAAGGTTGAGGAGCTGTGATCCATCTGGACAAGGGTTGATGTGAAAAAGAGAATAACCCCTCTCAACAGAGGAGTAAGTGGCTACAATCATCCCTTCAAGGTCGTGACCAAGTTCTATGGGGGCAGGTTCTCGCATTAAGTATCCATTCCAAGGGCCGATGTGTCCCAGACTGAAGTAGGGGTATAGCCATGGTTTATGTGGGATTCTCAGCTCAGTTAATTTCTCACAAAGCTTTTCTGTATGGTGTCGAATTTCGTGTGCATGAGTCTTATTTGGTTGGTAGTTAGAAAAACCAGTCCAGCAATTTTCAGGTGTGTAAAATTCTGTGTCGCCCAGATCTAATTTGTAATCAAAAGAGGAGTCTTTGTCTAAAATATAGCCAGGGTAGTACCATTCTCTTTCATTTTCTATTCCAAATTCAATCTCCTTCAACATCGTCACCTTTCCCAAACTCCATTCGGAATACCGTTCGTCATACAATCCCAGTAGGCTTGCCATGCTTTTTTCTCCCATGTCGAAGTAGCTCACTGCGATGAGCTGATCTCCATCGTAAATGCATACTTCTCGAGTGTCGAATACAGTGGTCTCAAATCCCGCTTTCAGGTATTCTTTAAGCGTAGCATGAATGAAACCCTTGAATCTGTGTTTGTGAGCTGCGTAAAGAGTTTCCTTGTCTTGTGTGGGATTTGCTTCTCCAAAAACGGTGCGAAATCTTCCATCGACTCTTCGAAGAAGTTTTCTTTGGCTTTTTCTCAATAAAAAATCGTTGAGTTTGACTCGAATGTTTACGACAGAAAAAAGTTCGTCATCAATGCACAAAAGATCCATCTTGTAAAGCATGACCGCACCTCTAAACCAACCTGAAGCCAGGTATTGATCGTAGCGTACTCTTGAGAGTTTTTGTGGATAGTGAGTTTGGACTAACATGTCTTATCGTTACAGCCACTTACGCGCAATTCGCGAGAAGGTAAGTCCAAGGGCTTTGAAGGGTGGATATGTCAGGAATAGAAATGAAAACGGAAGTGTTTGGACTGCAAAACTTCGCAGGTTTGAGAAAGATTCAAAGCTCGATCTTCCCCCAGAACGTCCCATTCCACTTGATTGAATGCCTCCAAATGGAAGCGCACTATTTGCAATTTGAAGAATAACTTCATTAATCGCTGTACTTCCTGCCTGCGTATTTTCAATAAACCAAGCTATGTTTTTTGACTTCGAACTAAAGATATAAAGTGCAAGAGGGTAAGGGTTCCTCATAATTGTTTCTGCTACTTGTTCTTGCGTTTCCCATGTTAACACAGGCAGCACGGGGCCGAATATCTCTTCCTGCATAATTGCCATTTCTAATGTACAGCCCGTGAGTATACAGGGTGCAATTTTACATCTTTCTTCTCCCATCTCTAATGTATTTCCGGGAACGTGAAGTGTAGCTCCTTTCTGAGTTGCATCTTTAATTAGGCTTAGAATTCTGTTGTAATGTGTTGTGTTGACGATCTTGCCCAAGTCAGGACTTTCGATGGGTTTTTCCCCATACATTTTTGTGATGCGAAGAAGCAAAGCCTCCGTGAACACAGTTTTAATCGATTTCTCAATGAGAAGATGGTCAGGTGCGATGCAGACTTGTCCTGCATTCATGTATTTGCCCCAAGCGATTTTTCTGGCTGCGTTGTTTATATTGGCACTCTTGTCGATAATGGTTGGGCTTTTCCCCCCGAGCTCTAAAGTCACTGAGCAAAGTTGTTCAGCGGCAGCTTTCATGACAAGTCGCCCAATTTCAGTGCCGCCCGTAAAGTTGATGTGGTTAAACGGTGAGGACGTAAGTTTTGCAGCGACTTCCGGCCCACCCAGTTCCACTTTCACCAACTCTTCCGTAAAGATGGATTCAAGAAGGTTCTTTAAAACAAGTGAAACATGAGGCGTGTGCTCAGATGGCTTAACCACCACACTGTTTCCTGCAGCCAGTGCTCCAATTAAAGGTCTTAGCGTGAGCATAACAGGGTAGTTCCATGGTGAAATGATCAGTACACGGCCTTTGGGCTCAGCCTGTACATAATATTTTGTCCCGATCAAAGCAAGTGGGGTAGAGGCATGACGCTTCCCCATCCAACGGTTTAAGTTTGAAATTGTGTGTTGTGCTTCTTTTTTTAAAGGGTATATTTCTTGTAAAACAGCTTCTGCTTCAGGCTTGTTGAGGTCCGCTTTTAATGCGTGTAATAATTCTTTTTCAAAATTTACGATTGCGGACATCAGGAGTTTAATCCTGGCTTTTCTTTCTCGAAAACCTCCCCGATAAATGCCTTTAATCATTTGCTGAAGTTAATAGATTTTCTTTTTAAAATGGAGTGTAATTTTTCAATTTGTGGGAGCAGCATATCGGTGTCGTTATTCACAAGCACAAAATTTGAAAGAGAAGTTCGTTTTTCATCGGAAAATTGAGCGTTTACTTTCCCTTGAATCATGACTTTATCGAACCCATCTCTATGTTTCACCCTGGCGATTCTTTGTTCTTTATCAGCATTCACGGTAATGACGACATCACAGTCCTTGCTGGCTCCGCTTTCAAATAAAATAGCTGCTTCACGTACCACATACGTCACGCTGTCTGGCAAGTTAGCAACCCAAACCTGGAAGGACTTTCTGACGGCTGGATGGACTAGCTGATTCAAAAAACTGATTCCGCCAACTTCACTAAAAGCCAGCTTTCCCAATTCTTTTCTATTGATGTCAACAGCCTTCCCTTCGTTGTCGTAAACAGCAACTTTGCGCCCAAATTTCTCAATCACGGCATTTCGAATGAGGTTGTTCTCCGCATAAATAGCATGTCCTGCCTTGTCTGCATTAAACACAGGGACATCTAGAGCTTTAAAGACCCTTGCCACTGTGGATTTTCCAGAACCGATTCCTCCAGTGAGACCCACTGTGAATATCTCCTTCTTATTTACTGTACTCAACATACTGTAAAGGAAAGAAATACTCACCACCTTTGCACTACAATATTGCATAAAAACTCATGTCTCATCTCGTCGCTCCCTCTCTTTTAGCCGCTGACTTCGCAAACCTTCAGCGAGATATAGAATTTGTCAATTCATCAGACGCAGATTGGTTTCACATAGATGTGATGGATGGTGTTTTTGTTCCAAACATAAGTTTTGGAATGCCTGTTATTAAGGCGATTGCAAGACACGCTAAAAAACCTCTAGATGTCCATCTTATGATTGTAGACCCGGACAGGTACATCGATGCATTTGCCGATCTTGGATCAGATATACTTACTGTTCATGCCGAAGCTTGTCCCCATCTTCACAGAACGCTTGCAGCGATACGTGCCGCAGGAATGAAAGCAGGTGTTGCACTTAATCCCCACACACCCGTTGAGTCTTTAAGTGAGGTGATTAATGACTTAGACCTTGTATGTCTGATGAGTGTTAACCCTGGATTCGGAGGCCAGTCTTTCATTGAACGGACCTACGAAAAAGTACGTAAACTAAGAAAAATGGGTCATGAGGCTGGGGCAACATTTCACATCGAAATAGATGGTGGAGTGACAACATCTAATTCTTCAGCATTGGTAGAGGCGGGAGCGGATGTTCTCGTTGCTGGATCTTCTATCTTCAGGGCTGAAAACCCTGGTGCTGCAGCTACAGCAATCAAGAATGCGTAATTTTCTAAAGTCAGTTTCACTTAGCAGCTGTCTCCAAATTTCGACAACAACAAAAGCAAGTCGTGAATCTCTGTGGTTCCATCTCCGTTGATGTCTGCGAAGCAGTCTGATGTACATCCATAATTAGAAATGAGCTCTAGGATGTCAGAACTACCGATCACGCCATCGACATTTAAATCACCGAGGAGTCCTTGTGTAATGTGGAATGAGCTTTCGCACAGCAATGTTCCTTGGTGGGCAACTGTATATTTGTAAAACCCCTCAGAGGCAATTGTTATTTCCATTGATTCAGAAAGGTACATTTCGTAGGATTGTAGATCATCTACTTCAAATTCTTGAGGAGCTGTTTCTTGATATGACCAAACAACTTCCGCGTCCTCCCAAAAGGGTGTTGATGCAACAGTGATTGTCTCAGTCCCGCAAAGGACAGTGTCGGCAAAGTCTGAACAGGCTGAATGTCCTTCAGTATAAATGGCGCGAGGTTCAGTGTCATTTCCAATATCCAAACCAAAGTACTTGTCTACAACTCCACTTGGCCATTCAATTGTCATTGAATCCATGAACGATGTTTCGCCCAGCCCGAAGTGCTCATAAAAACCCTCTTGACCCAAATAGTTTTCGCCGCAGTGTGTTCCTCTTACCTGTGTGATTCCGCCTGCTGAAACTTCCATCCAAGCGCCGATGCCCATCTTGTTAGATTTTTGACCCAAGAGACCAATTTGTATATAGTTTGCGGGATCTTCATTAAACCCAGAGTTGATCCAAATTCTAGCTTTGTGATTTCCGGTATTGTGGACTACAAAATCGATCCATCCGTCTCTGTTAAAATCCCCACTTGCTGTTGTGTGTGAATTAAGAAGGTCTGTGAAATAAATTTCTGTGCTGGCAAGGTTAAATTCTAACGTGTTGGTGCCAGATGTCCCCGTGTTTTCAAAAAGATAATTCTCTTGGTAGGGGTTCGATAGGTCGTGTTCAGCAATAAAAATATCTAAATCGGTGTCGTTGTCCATATCAATCCAAACAGCGCCCCAGCAAAACTCTTGCAGGTTAACTCCCATGGGGATTGACTCTTCTGAATAAACACCTGAAGGAGTGCCTCTAAACAATTTGCTTCCTTGAGGAAATTCACCCAACCCGGAATCAGAGATGTAAATGTCAGTGATTCCATCTGTGTTGTAATCGCCCACTGATGCTGACATTGCATCCATCGAAATGTTTAATCCTACTTGATCGGCAATGTCCTCAAAACCACCATCTCCCAGGTTGTGATACAATGTGTTTACACCATTTTTGTCGTTAATGATAAAAAGATCTTGAAAGCCATCACGGTCCCAGTCAAACCATACGCTTTGGAAAGAAGCACGTGTATATGTCCCCGTATTTGACTGCGATGTGACATCAGTAAACTGAAAATCACCGTCATTTCTCATTAATACATTCTGATATTCTGCACCCAGATCTTCCTCACTTTCGTAATATCTACAGATATAAAGATCAAGATCTCCATCGTTGTCATAATCACACCAAGAGCTTCCTTCTGAAGATATAAATGTCTGTTGAATGTTGGTGATTTCAGTTACATTGATGAAGGTAGTGTCTCCAATGTTCTCAAGAATTTCTGTCCGACCCTCTGCATCTGAGTAGTGGAAATCCATATCTCCGTCATTGTCAATGTCTAGCCACAAGATTGATTTTGATTCTGCTTGCTGATTGATAGGCAGGGGGAGTATCGAAAAACCTGTTCCTTGAGTATTCGTAAATGTTCTGATCGCTCCAGAAGAGTTGCCAAATGTTAAGTCATCCCACCCATCTAGATTCCAGTCTGCGGTTGACACTCCTGATCCATAGATGCCATCCCAATCATATTGCACGACTCCCCATTGGGGTGCATTGTTTTTAAAGATTTGGGCTGACGTGATCCAAGGTGAAAGTGCAAGAAAGAGAAAAAACAACCTCATATTTTTTGTGGTTTAAGGTTCTACTTCTGCTGTGATGTCTGCCTCTAGAAGCGATGTACACATCGGTTCTAATTCGTCGTACGATCCACTCTTTACAGTGCATTTTCCTTTGAAATGGATGATCATAGCGCACTGTTCAGCTTGGAGAGGTTCGTGACCACAAGTTGCGACAAGTCTGTTGATGACATGGTCAAAGGTGTTGTGGTCGTCATTGTAAACAACAATCTTCCAGCCTTCGTCGATTTTCACATCGACCAACACCTCCTTTTCAGTTTCTGTGCTTGAATTATAGATCATAAACGCCTGATAAACTTTTTACGTACTTGTACAAATATAAGGCGTGCAATGTATTTTTGCGTCATGTCAGAAAACAAGAGTCGCCACTTTTTACAGCAGAAAATAGATGCTGATATAGCTGGGGGGAAAAACAATGGTAAAGTTCATACACGCTTTCCGCCTGAGCCAAACGGTTACTTGCACATTGGTCATGCAAAAGCAATCTGCATAAGTTTCGGCTTGGCTGAGGAATTTGGTGGCAAAACCAACCTTCGTTTTGACGATACTAAC
>DDJR01000022.1 GCA_002339135.1 Flavobacteriales bacterium UBA2619
GTTGGCAAATCACGAGCCGTGCGTAAGCGCGGGGAGTGGTTTGTGATTCAGTTGTTTTGCTGTGAATTGAGAGAGTAGAAATGTCAAGTAGAATTATTCTGAATCTATTCGAGTTGCTATTTTAAGGAACAGATGTTATAGCCGATTTTTTTGTTTTTTTCGCTGGGTGAAAGTCGTCTTTTGTCATATTACCTTCATATATTCAACGAATGAACTCACACGAAGTAGACTACAATATATTCGGAGATGACCTCCAGGCCGTAGAAGTTGAATTGGATCCACAAGAGACCGTCATAGCTGAAGCGGGAGCGATGAATTGGATGGAAGAAGGCATTACCTTCGAGGCTATGATGGGTGATGGGTCTAAGCCCAACAGTGGGTTTTTTGGGAACCTGTTAGGTGCGGGAAAACGCATATTAACGGGCGAATCACTTTTCATAACGCATTTCACCAATGATGGTGTGGGCAAGAGTAAAGTAGCTTTTGCTTCCCCGTATCCAGGAAAGATTATGCCCATTAACCTCTCTGAGATTGGGGGGTGCATTACATGCCAAAAGGATGCCTTCCTTTGTGCTGCAAAAGGCACAGAAATTTCAATCACTTTCAACAAACGTCTCGGTTCAGGATTCTTCGGAGGTGAGGGGTTTATCCTCCAAAAACTTCGTGGTGACGGCATGGCATTTCTCCATGCAGGTGGAACCATCGTAGAGAAAAAATTAAATGGAAATAAACTTCGAATAGACACCGGTTGTATCGTTGCTTTTACCGGTGATATAGATTACAACATAGAGCGTGCAGGTGGCCTGAAATCAATGCTATTTGGTGGAGAAGGCTTATTCCTCGCCACACTTCAGGGAACAGGGACCGTATATCTGCAATCCCTTCCATTCAGCCGTTTGGCAGACCGCATATTACGTCATGCGCCCAGCCATGGCGGTAAGTCAAAGGGCGAGGGTTCAGTCCTTGGATCCTTAGGCAGACTTATCGACTGAGATAAGGCCAAGTATCGTCCCGGCAATCTTTTCTGAGGCTCCCTTTCCACCAAGTGCCCATCTTAATTCTTGAAAGGCCTCACTTTGGGCGTTTATTTTTTCAGATTGCAATTCACGCTGGATATTTTCTGCGGTGCAATCTGCTTGGATGAGCTCTGGAACGACTTTTCGTCCGAGTATTAGGTTAGTCAGTCCGATGTATTTCACCTTGACGAATAGCTTTGCAGCCAAATAGGTAAGCCAGCTAGTCTTGTAAACAAGTACATGTGGCGCTTGTAAAAGTGCTGCTTCAAGCGTGGCGGTTCCAGAAGTAACTACGGCAAGTTTTGCGGCACCTAAAAGATCTTTTGTTTTTCCAAACACAACGTTGATTCCTGTTTTTTCAGCAAGTCGATACAGTTCCTTAGACGTCCCCGGAGCGCCAGCTACTATAGGTGTCATTAACGGAAATTTCTTTGCAACGTTGAGGAGCAGTGGCAGCATTTTTTGAATTTCCTGTTTGCGTGATCCAGGGAGAAGAGCCAGTATGGGTTTTTGAGCATGAATTTCATGTTCAGCTTTCGTGGAGGTGGGGACGAGCGTATCCAAGATGGGGTGTCCGTGATAGATCGATCGTACACCAAATTTCGAGAGAAAGTCGTGTTCAAATGGTAGTACAGGAAATACAGCTGAGTAGTCTCGTGCTAAATTTTTAACCCGGCTTTTTTTCCAAGCCCAAACCTGTGGCGCCACGACTTGGTAGACTTTTATTCCTGCTTTATGTGCCTTTCGAGCGATACGCATGTTAAAGCCAGGGAAGTCGATAAGTACAAGAGCGTCTGGATTGAATGCTTGAATCTCATCCCAGCACGACTGGATGTTTTGTAAAATGGCAGGCAAGTTTGCGATTACTTCCCAGACGCCCATATAGGCGAGTTCTCGATAATGCTTGGTAACCATTACACCAGAGGATGTCATGTTTTCTCCTCCCCAGCCTTGCAGGGTTGTGCCTGAATCTGAAAAACCCTTTGCGATGAGTCCACCATAAACATCTCCAGATGCTTCTCCTGCGACCATGAAAATTTTCATGAAATTCCAGCTTGCATCTGAAAATAGATAATGAGGGGAACGGAGGTCATTATGACCATAAGTAAACCACGGCAGAACCGCCACCATTCAACCTTGATGCCCACATAGAATATCCCAACGTTAAACAGCGTGCTGATGGTGAGTAAGCTGTCGCGGTAGAGAAGAGATTTTGAGGCGATATTTTCAATGAAATAACTAAGCTCAACAGAGTTCGAGTATGACCAGGTTGCGCCTAAGATGAGGAACCCTGCAAGAGTTCCTAAGAGTCCAGTTGCAATCCCTCCACCGATCGTGTCAAGTTTCTCTCTCATATTCATTCACCTAATTCCCAGCTATTTAATTCAGATATAACGTGGTGAGCTGTTAGGTCAAATTGAGTGGGGACGACTGATGCATATCCTTGTGAAAGGGCATATTCGTCAGTGTCTTCGCCTTTGTCTGGATTGCTAAATTTCCCTGTAAGCCAGAAATAACTTTCTTTGTTAGGTGCTTTGCGTTCATCGAATCCATCCTCCCAATACCCAGCGGCCTGGCGGCACACTTTGATGCCTTTGAGTTCTTCTCCTGTTTGAGTTTTAGGGATGTTTACATTGAGACAAACACCCTGGGGAAGGCCACGCTTGAGAACTTCGACCGTCATTTGTCTAACAATTTTCTTCGCATTTGAAAAGTCTGCATCAGCGTCGTGATCGAGTAGTGAGAATCCAATCGCATGAATGCTTTCAACGGCGCCTTCCAGGGCTGCAGCCATGGTGCCTGAGTAGATCACGTTGATTGAACTGTTGCTTCCGTGGTTGATGCCTGATAAAATGAGATCTGGTTTGCGTCCAAGCACTTTGTAGATGGCAAGTTTTACACAATCTACTGGTGTGCCTGAAGTGCTGTGAGCAGTTACTCCTTTAATAGGGAAATATGCAGGCTTTACTCGTAAGATATCTTCAATCGTTACAGCATGGCCCATTCCTGATTGTGGACTGTCAGGCGCTACAACATGAATGTCCCCGAGGTCTATGACAGCTTCTGCTAGTGCGCTTATGCCTTTTGAGGAGATTCCGTCGTCGTTCGTAATGAGTATGAGTGGTCGCTTAATCATATTACTTTACACGTTTGGGAGTTCGGCTTAGTGCTTCTAAATAGAAATTCCAAAACTTAGCGACGGAAGAAATCTGACAACATTCATCTGGAGAGTGAGCGCCTCGGATATTGGGGCCGAAAGACGCCATATCCATCTCTGGATAGTTTGTCCCGAGAATCCCACATTCAAGTCCAGCGTGGCAGGCCATAACCTTGGGTTCTGAGTTAAATTTCTCAACATACAGTGCGCGAAGCATTTCAACTGCTTCTGAAGATGGGTTAGGTGTCCATCCCGGATAAGCTCCACCTTGTTCAGTTTTAAGTCCCGCGAGTGTAAATGCAGCCTCTATCGAGCGAGCGAGATCCCACTTTTCTGAATCTACAGAACTTCGGTTGAGGCATTTGATACTTACGTTGCCAAAGCCTACTTCGATACGCGCAAGGTTGTTTGATGTTTGGACTAAGCCTTCTATGTCAGAGCTCATTCGGTGAATGCCT
>DDJR01000065.1 GCA_002339135.1 Flavobacteriales bacterium UBA2619
TGTACGCACAACTGCACGTATTGCGGCATTCATGCCTGGAGAATCACCACCAGAAGTTAGAACTGCAATTTTTTTCAATTTTGTGTGCTTTATCATGTTTTGCATCCGAAATTTAGTAAAATATATCCAATAAACAACAAGAAAACACAACTTAGTGTATAAAATACAATAACTTTAAAACACCCAGCCATATAAAACCCAAATAAGCGGTGGTATTGAATCTGGTTATCTATAAATAAATAACAAACTCTCTTATTTGTGATGTGCTTGTTGCATAAAGTGTAAAAGTGACACTTTCACGTGTATATTTCGACTATGAATTTGAATTCACAATTGGGAGTCAGTGTCGATTGTGTCCTATTCGGCTACAACGGTGATGCTATCAAAGTTCTATTGATACAGCAAAAAACCCAAAATGGCGGTACGCTTCAAGAAAGCGGTTTACAAATGGCACTTCCAGGTGACCTTGTCATGCCTGAAGAAGCACTTTCCGAATGCGCTGCAAGAGTGATGCAAGAGTTAACAAGTATCGAAGGTGTTTTTCTTAAACAATTTCAAGCTTTCGGAGATCCCGAGAGAGTCCGGAAAAAAAAAGATCAGAGATGGCTTGAAACTTTTAGAGAATCACCCAACAAAAGAATTATCACTGTTGCTTACTATGCATTGGTGTCCCTTCAAGAATACAAGCCCGAAGCATCGTCTTTTGCTGGAAGCACACAGTGGGTAGATTTCGATAAAATTCCACCACTCGCTTTCGACCACAACGCAATATTCAACCATGCATTGCTCACACTTCGTGAGCATATAGAACCACACCATATCGGGTTCGAGCTGCTTCCAAAAAAGTTTACCCTAAGCCAACTTCAACACTTGCATGAACTCGTATTTGATAAAAAACTTGACAAACGAAATTTTCGAAAAAACGTCAAGCGCATGAATCACATTGTACCTCTGGATGAAAAACAAACTGGAGTTTTGCATAAGCCAGCACAACTTTTCGCATTTAACCCTGAAGCAGTATCAGAATGAATCCATTAATTTCACAATGCTAGCATATGCGTAATCTTTAAGAATGAAAACAAATCGACTCAACCTTGCGACTGCTTTCTGCATTTCAACCTTTTTCCTCTTTTGTTGCTCAAGTGAGCCTGGTAATCGGAACATCATATCTTTAGATAATTTTACAGAGGTAAAAGAAATACTAAATGAAGGAGATGGCTGGAGTAAATGGGGACCCACCACTCCTATCTATCTGTCATTTGACTCAACTTATCTTAACCTAAAAGATTACTTGCTTTATGGTGAAAAATTAGATTCTGTATTGTATTACCAAAACAGCGTTCAGTCTCTAAGAATACACTTTAACAGCTCTAAGGAAGCATTCATAAAAACACAACCCTCAAATGGCGTTGGAATCATTTCCCTGTTTGTAAAGCAAGGTGTCAACAAAGCTAAACGAGATATCCCTGTTTTTGCTTCTGAATTACAAGCTGTAAAAATTGAAACCAGTGGCAAGAGGATGGCTAATGCAGAACATGTTTATCTAGCCGGCTCTATGAACGGCTGGAGTCCTTTGACAACACCTTTAATGAAAGACGAAAATGGTGTTTGGCATGTAACCATTCACGTTCCCTTTGGAAACCATTCATACCAAATAGTCACGGACAACACCTGGGGTCTAGATCCCGCGAACAAAGACTCCATATCCAATGAGGTGCAAGAATGGAATTCTTTGTTACAAGTAACTCCTTCTTCAGCCCCCCCTTCAATTAAAGTTACGCAAGCAGATCAAGAAGGATATGATCTTGAAATTCAAGGGGACTATGGAGCAGAGCTTTGGTGCTTTTGGGAAGATCGTTTTGTTCAAAAAATTGAGATTGGTCTTCTTCGCAATGCGAGTCTAAAAACACCCAATTCGGCAACCTCGTTAAAAAGATCACACCTTAGAATTTTCCCTGTTAAAAATGGTGTTAGAGGACCTGAAACCCTCATTCCTCTTGAGTATGGAAAACCGATTGTTTCTACCGAACTTTTAGACAGAAAAGATTGGCAATCAATGGTTATGTATTGTTTAATGGTCGACAGGTTTAACAATGGAATGCCAAACAATGACAGCCCCGTCAATGACAAGAACATCATGCCTATTGCCAATCGCCAAGGTGGTGACATCACGGGGATTGCTATCAAGATCGCAGATGGGTATTTTGACAAATTGGGAGTCAATACTGTTTCACTTAGCCCTATCTCCAAGAATGCAAAAGGTGCTTGGGGAGCCTGGTCTGATCCACGAACGGATATATCCAGTAAGTTTTCAAGTTTCCAAGGAGATTGGCCCACCAGCAACAAGTTAATCGACCCTGCTTTCGGATCTAGAGCTGAATTTAATGGCTTTGTTGATTATGCACATTCGGCAGACATGAATGTTATCTTAGATTATGTATCGAACCACGTACATCAAAATCACCCAATCTACAAAAACCACCCAGATTGGTTTAAAGGTTTCTATCAGCAACATGATTCAATAATTACTGAGAAATATGACGAACACAAACACACAACATGGTTCGACACATTTCTACCCTCGCTAGACCTTTCCCGCAAGGTCGTCTACTCAGCAATGACAGACTCCGCAATGTGGTGGGTTAAGAACTCAGCCATTGATGGCTTTAGGCACAGTTCTACAAAGCATGTACCTGATGTGTTCTGGCGAACCCTGACAACAAAAATGAAAGCAATGAATCGGAAACGTGGACGCCGGCTTTTCCAAATAGGGGAAACACACGGCTCCTCTTCTTTAATTCGCAGCGACATCTCTTCGGGAAAGTTAGATGCACAATTCGATTTTAAGCACTACAATGCCTGTGTGGCTGCATTCGCATTTGATCAAGGCTCTTTTGAAAATCTTGCCAATGTCGCGCGCGCAACTTTAAAGTCATACGGGGCACACAACCTGATGGGCAACATAACAGGGAACAAAGACCGCATCCGGTTTACGTCTCTAGCTGATGGAGGTGTTACTCCGGAAAACAGCGGCCATTATGAAGGCTGGACTCAAAACATCACACACAAGCAGGGAGGTCAAGGATATAAGAAAATGAGAATGCTGATGTCTTACATCATGTCAATGCCTGGCATCCCTTGTATTTATTACGGTGACGAAATTTCTGATGTGGGTGGGAATCATCCTGACAACAAGCGGGTCATGAGGTTTGACGACCTTTCTGATGAAGAACACGTGAATTTTTTGTGGACCTCTGAATGGATTAAACTTCGCCGATCAAGAATGTCTTTCATTTATGGATCTTGTGATATCGAAGCTATTTCACACACGCTCCTAAAAATAACAAGAGAATACCTAGGTGAACAGAGTGTGGTTTACATTAACAAATCGAATGAAGCCGTTCAGATAAACACAAGTGGTAGAAATATTTTTGCAGGAAAAGCTGAGCATTTACAGAACGGAAGGATCTTAATCCCTTCGCAATCGGCAATATGTCTGGGAGATTAATTGGGTAAACACTCAACTTAAGAGATGTCGCACGTAAATTGCGACCCAATTGAAACCTGAAACTAGCATGAAAAACCTACTTGTCCTGTTTGTCGCCATCTTAACATTGGTAATCTCACCAAAAAACTCTATCTCTCAAGACACTTGGGATATCGAAGGAACAATTTTAACTGAATACGATTTAGTGACAGGCCTACAGGTTCCGTGGGAGATCTTGTGGGGACCTGACGACATGATTTGGTCTACGACAAGACCTGGAGATGTATTTCGAATCGATCCAGAAACAGGAGCATATACAAACGTTTTAAACCTGAATGTATACGGCGGCAATGGTGCAGAGCCAGGGCTTCTAGGGATGGCAATGCACCCCGATTGGGAGAATACTCCCAAAGTATACTTGGTCTACAACGCTGGAACAAGTTGGTCCAACGTTACGGAAAGGCTAAGTGTATTTGATTGGAATGGATCTCAGCTTGTGAACGAAGAAATTCTATTAACAGTTGATGGAGGAGGAATTCACAACGGATCCAGACTCATCATTCTACCAGACAATACGATTTTAATGAGTACTGGGGATACCGGTGATGGAGGAGCTTCATCGCAGAACCTCAATTCGGACAATGGAAAAATGCTCAGAATCAATCTTGATGGCTCTGTGCCAGAGGACAACCCATGGCCTGGAAGTTATTCCTACAGCTGGGGTCATCGAAATAGCCAAGGGCTTTGTTTGGGCCCTGATGGCACCATTTATAGCTCAGAGCACGGACAAAGCAATTGGGATGAATTTAACATTATTGAAGCTGGAAGAAATTACGGTTGGCCTGTAGTTGAAGGAAACTGTGGTGGATCTAGTGAAATGGAATTTTGTGAAGAGTTTGATGTCAGAGAACCTCTCAGATCATGGGCGCCTTGTATCGCAGTTAGCGGCATAGAATACTACAACCATCCCGCAATACCGGCTTGGAACAATTGTATTCTTTTGTCAGTCTTGGGTGGCTTAGGAGCCCAATACGAACGATTAAGCATTCTTCACCTTAGCGAAGACGGACAGGAGGTTCTTTCAGAGGATCAGTATTTCTCAGAATTTAACCAGCGTGTTCGTGACATTTGTGTTAACCCATACTCAGGAGCAGTATACATGGCTCTTAATGGACCTTCATATCCAGGGAGCGGGCCAAATATCATTAAGGAATTCAGACCAGGAGTCAATGATGGAATATCAACCATTGCTTCTCAGTTGGTAGATGCTTTAATCTACCCTAACCCTTCTTCTGACATTGTAAACATTCAAGTCTCCGAAGCTCTACTCGGTGGAGACTACAAAATCATCGACTACACAGGGCGAACAGTACACACTGGGACAATTACTGCATCAATTGTCACCATCAACGTTTCAAATGAGGCGCGTGGATCTTACTACTTGTATATTCAAAATGGCAAGGAAACAATCACACGAACATTCACTCTCAATTAAATTATGGGTAAATATATTTTCGCACTTGCAGTAATTTTTACTTCAGGTTTATGTTCAAGCAATCCATTTGCTCAAACAGTTTTAGAGGCCGTCCAGATAGAAGCATACAGATTAAACACACCTGAGTCTTTAATCCCTGGAGCTATTCACATCGTTGATTCTACCGAATTGCGAAGCTTTGCCGCTTCAGATTTAAGCAATGCGTTAAATGGCATTCCTGGAGTAAAAATGGAAACTCGAGGAGACGGAGGCTCTAGAAGACTTCACGTGCGAGGCTCTGCACTTCGTTCACCTTACTCTGTTAGAAACACGATGCTGTTTTATGATGGGTTTGTGCTCACTGAAGCAGATGGAAACTCCCCATTAGAATGGATCGACCCTGACTTGGTACAATCTTTAAGTCTTGTATCAGGGCCAGCCGCAGCATCTTTCGGTGGAGCTTATGGTGGAGCTTTAAATATTTACACACCTAGCTTCACAAAATCTCAAACACACGCATGGGCGCACACGCAAGCTGGGACATCAGGAAACCCGCTTCTGGGAATGAACACACGCATCGCATCAGGTGTTGACTTTGGATTTGAAAATGGTGGAGTGAGTATTTCAGCAATTGCTACTGACAACCCAGGTTATAGAACTTGGGAGTGGAACAACAAAACTCAGCTAAATCTTCGGTTTAAATACTACGACAAAAAAGGTGGCAACCACACAATCATGGCAGGGCATTTTGATGGGGAATGGGCATTGCCTGGTGCAATCAAACAATCTCAAGTTGACACGTTACCTACAGCTTCGCCAGGTGAAGACTTTAATGCTCATGTGGCTCGAATTCGAAATATCGCTGGATATAAATATCAACGCGTATTTGATCGTGGTTGGAAATTATCTGCTTCATTACTGGGTCGAAAAACAAGCAAAAGAAATCCTTATGGCACCTCTCAATTCTATCGTGGCTATAAAGAAGAATCAGGATCTGGATACAGTCTACTAGCTTCTGCTGGCAAGAAGCTGCACGAGGGTCTAGTTTGGTCGTTTGACTTTGAAATGACTGTGATGCATCTTAAAGATCTCATTCAGATTACAGAGTGGGACAATGAACCTACGGATCTTTCTGTAATCAGTCCGATGCGGTACGATCTTGCGCTCAATGCTGAGCAAAGTTTTATAAGCACAAGTTGGGTAGGCACACGTAAAGATAATTTTCGTATTGAAGCCCAAATAGGACTTAGCAATCGTTCGCGCGATATCTCAGGAATGTTGTACACAGAAAACATTCCAACATTACATGAAAGCAAAACCAACCACAATACGATTCTCCCAAGAATTGGAGTAAGTTGGGAAGTGATGCGGGGATACTCTTTATTTGCTCAAGCTAGCTCAGGGTTCAGCGATCCCACAGCGTTCGAAATCGTAAATCCTGAAGATGGACAAATCAGCGACCTCGACAGTGAATCAGCTTTCGGAATGGAAATAGGTGCACGAACTCAACTGTTTGACAAAGCTAAGATAAGTTTTACAGCTTACCGTTCTAGTGTGAATTCTGCTATTCTACAAGTGGTTCAAGACAACGACGCAATAGCATTTGCGAACATCGATGGTGGCCTGATGATGGGAGGATTTGAGTTGGAAATCAGTTACAAGATATCTGACAAAATGAACTTTAGAGCCTATGGCTCAAAGACTCTTCATGAATTTGGAGAAGACACTGATCACTCAGGGAATGCGCTCCCCGGATCACCACTCAATTCTGGTGGCCTCCAAATCAACTCAAGACAATCCTGGGGAAATGCTAGTCTACATTCAAGATACATTGGTGAAACGCCTCTCAACAACGAAGGCAGCATCATGATGGATGCATACCATGTTCTTGATGCTTCATTGAGCGTAAACTTTCCATTCGACATTGTTGTAGAGCTTGGAGCTCGAAACCTCTTAGATACAGAGTACTCAGCTTGGCCTCAATTGAATGGTGTTTATGGAAAGTTCTACAACCCTGCACCACCCAGGACAGCTTACATCTCCCTTCGCTGGAGCATTTGATTTATCGTTCATTAACAACGATCTCCACCCGGCGATTAACCGCTTTTCCTTGCGCAGTAGCATTCGTAACAACAGGTACTTGATCACCTCTTCCAGAACTTGACAATCGGTCCGATGAAATTCCCGATGTAATCAAGAAATCTACAACGGCAGATGCACGGTCCTCACTCAATGTTAAATTTGCCGCAGCAGAGCCAACATTGTCCGTGTGCCCAACTATTTCGACTGAAGTGGTCTGGTTAGAAGTTAACCATGAGGCGAGAAGAACTAAGTCTGTTTGGTACCCATGGTCAAGAGCAGCACTTCCAGATGTGAACCTAACAGCAGTCAATGACAAGGTTTCTCCCGCATTAATCTTCTTTAATCGAACCACGACATGGTGACCCTTGCTATTCGAATCAATGGCAAACATCTCCGCAATGTTGAACATATACCCTTCACACGATACCTCAAAACTGTAGCGCCCATTCACCGGAAGTGGCAAGGTAAATCCATCTAGAGATGAACGGATGGAAGTGAGAACCAATCCAGTGCTCATGTCAACTAAGTTTAAAGAGGCTCGCAAGGGCATGCCAGTAAAATCGTCTACAATACGACCCGACAGTGCTTTCA
>DDJR01000110.1 GCA_002339135.1 Flavobacteriales bacterium UBA2619
CTTCGTTTATTCATTTCCGCTTCAAAGGTTTCCTTAAAATTTTCGTAATTGTATTCTGCCATAATTCGCTCATCCTTAGAGAGCCTTTCATTGTAAGCTTGTGCAATTCCTTCTCCGCTTAACTCGATTGAGATGTAACTCACGAATGCGCCGTCAGTCTTTTGAGTTAGTTTTTCGCAGATGATAATTGCACCTCTAAGTTCCTGTTCTACAACGGTGCGAGCCATGTCGTTAAATGTCTCAGTCACCTCTTCTTTGTTGTTAAAGCTCGAAGAATTGACATAGTTGTCCGTCACGACAGAAAGTGTTGCAGAGATCGACCTTGCGAGTCTGCTTTCAGCATTGGATCTTGACATTTTTTTTGCTGTTTCACGGCTTAAACTTTCACCGGTGGCAGTAGCTCTGAAGTGTTTGCTGTCCGAGTTGTAATCAGAGCCTGTGCAATACTCGATAATTTCAACTTCACCATTTTCAGAAGGAGTAATCGCTTGATTTCCTTTGCAGCCCGCCAGAATCATTGCAATAACTGCAGCTGTGAAACTAAATAATTTAATTGTATTCATGATACTTGTTTTTCATTTAACATTTTACATAGATTGTGCCAAAGTACATTCTACTCATAAAAGGCACTCACAAATCTACTTGTAAATCTACCTTTTAATTCTTGCGTAGCCTTTCTGTATGCTTCTTGTCCTGCTTTTATTCTATCTAATTGAACGCCTTTAATGCGTTCTAGGTTTTTTTGCATAATTAATTTCCCACCATCGTCGGTAAGTTCTATGGTTGCATTGAGATAAGCTGTGAAAAATCCAGAACCTTGACCTCCAGCCTGTGTGTCAGAATGGACAGTTAGAGTTAACGCGCTTGATGAAGCATGATCGACAACTTCGACTCCTTCTTTGATCAATGCTGCCCTCAGAGCTGGAATTAATTCTCCTTGGGGAATGAGCTTTTGGAACATTTTTTCTGTCCCCACCACATATATTTTAGGCCTCTCAAGGAGGATTGGAATTCTTAGAGGTGTCGACGTTATCCCTTCAAGTAATGGATGTAAAGGGCTGAGTGATTTGAGGACTTTTGAAAAGGATGAAACATCTACCTCTACCACAAGTTCGCTGCGCACAGTCCCAGGAGTAAAGCCGTTCAGGGGTATTTCTACATTTCCGTTCCCAGAACTTCTTGTGGTTCCTCTCACAGGGACATCACCTCTGTTGTAAGTGTATTTTAATGGAATGCCAAAAACACTTTTGTTGTTAAAATATGTAGAAACAGAGACTGCTTCTGTGTAGTTGTCGCTAAGCAAAAGTTTAATTTCTTCAGGTTTGTTTGACAGCACAAGTCCGTTGATTGCATCAGACATACCATTGAGTAATGCTCTGTCAAGGTCGAACAGGGTTCCTTCAGCATCTCCGTTCGGATGCGGATTTAATTCTCCAAGGTAGTCGCTCATCGCGTCAAGCCCCATTAAATATCTCTCGATTGCTCCTGCAATTTTCCCTTCAGATGTTTTTCTCTGGGCATCTTTGTAGTGTCCGAAAGCGGCCCCCAAAGCAACTTTTTTGCGTTCAGTTAAAATGCTTGCGTATCTCGATTTAGAAAGACTATAGTAAACAAAGACTTCTTGAGAGTTCTCATAAGAGTCGATTAAATTAAACCCTTCAAGATTTTCAGCGACCGTAGATTCAATGTTTGAGACGAAACTCTCCTCGATCCAACTGTTTACCTGAAGCGTTGACAACAAAGATGATGAAGATACTTTCACTCTAATTTCTCTCGCAAGCGAGTTGAGCGCATTTTCTCTTGCAATTTCCCTAGCTTGATATGGAAATTCTATTTTTGAAGCACCTGCAATGCCGATGTAGTAATTTGAGTCAATAGGTCTTTCCAGAACCCAAATCGGTTTTTCTACTTCAACACTTCTCAAACTCGCACAACCCCCTATCCCTAAGAGAAGAAAAGAGGTGAAAAGGGAAAGATGAAAAGTAAAGTGGATTTGTTGCAATTTATTTCACTTCTTTTTTGATGATCCTTTCAATTTCTGTTTGAATTTGAGCGGCGATGTTGCGGGAGATTTCATCCAACATTGTGTTGTCGTTTTTTAAATCTTGTCGTTCTCCGAGGAGTCCGATCAGGTTGTTGTGTCCTCTACTCGATCCATTCACTGACCCGTTCGATTTTGTAGGGTAAAGGTTTCGCGCATTGCCGCCATATTTTAAGTAACGTATTCTGTCTTCAGTGTTCGAGGTTATGGTTTTACTGGCTAGTATAGCTCCAGACTCCATAGAAACAAGCTTGAGGGAAAATGAAAGAGTAGCCTCCGTGGATTGGTAAAACTCAGTGTATCCAACAGAACGGTATTTTGTTTCAGAGAGCTTTTTCCCCTCAGAGTCGATTGTTTCTATCAAGTATTTTTCATAGCCAAGTTTGTTATCATGTCTGAGTGGCGTAGTTGAAACGGCACATCCAGTGACAGTACCTTTTAAAATTGCTTTTACGCCCAGAAGTGATCCGATTTCGAGATCATTTCCTGTCGTAATACCACTAAGCTCTAATTGTTGTTCTTGAAGAATAACGTCCAAAGATTCTCTATCTACCACTACAAGAAAAGGGTCGGAAGACCCCATGAGATTTTGTTCTACATAGGAGTTTAATTTCGTGTTGATGTTTCGTCTGTTGGAGCCATTTTTAAAAGTTACAAGTGCAATGGTGAATCGCCCCAACTCCAAAGACTCGTCTCGTCTTTCAGAGGCGTCTTTGTATGTTTGATCACGTTGAATAACATTTGATAAAGTCTCATATGCGGAGCGGTACAGCTTATTTTCCATCGACAGCATTGCCAAATCATATGCTGGTGTGCAGTAGGAAAAATCGGCAAGTGAATCGGCGTCTTTAAATCCAGGAACCAGAGATGTAATTTCCTCGAACAGTTCAAAAGCCAAGTCGTATTCTAACTTTTCGAGGTGTGAGTTCGCAGTTGTGTATAGCTCTTCAACATGGTCGTTTTTCACAGTTTCAAATTGAGTTCTTTTTGACTCGGAAAATTGAAGTGACACCTTAAATTTTAATACTTTGTTGAAGAACAAGTCGGCATTCATGAAGTTTCTGATTGCCGATTCTTTGTCTTTTCTTAGAAGGGCTTCATCGAAGGAAGAAAGGTGACGGGACAGTATGATTTGGCCAGTTCGATTGAGACCTGAAAGTGCCTCTAAGTTGTTTGGCTTTTTCTGTAGAGAAGTGATGTAATAATCCACTGCTGAGTCGATCATTCCTGCGGCTTCCATCTTCTCACCACGCTTGACATATGACTTTGCTCCTTGGCAGCTATCTAGCGATAAACTGAGTGCTGTAGTCGCAAGTAAAAGTATGCATGAGGAAATAAAACGATTCATTTTGTGGATTTTCTGGTGCAAGATATACTTTTTTATAGGTTTTGTAATGATTTTAGGGGAAAACAATATGCGTGCCATATCTTGCTGAGTTAAACATTGATAATTACAGTTGAGATGAAGTCTATTTTAGTTTTAGGAGCAGGTAGGTCTTGTAGCACATTGATAAGCAGGCTTTTAGAAAGGTCTGTTGAGTGTGGTTGGAAGGTGGTGGTGGGTGACATTGATCTTTCTGTGGCTCAACAAAAAGTAAGTGGGCATGAGAGAGGCGAGTCCTTTCAGTTGTCAACAAGCGACAATCAAGAGCGGGATAAGAGAATATGTGAAGCGGATTTAGTGATGAGTATGGTGCCGGCTTTTTTACATGCAAGTGTTGCTAAAGTTGCTATATCTGCAGGAGTGCCTGTGGTTACTCCAAGTTATTTGAATGAAGAGATGATGGAGCTAGATGAAGCGGCGAAGAAGGCTGGTGTATTGGTTCTTAACGAGATAGGTCTTGATCCAGGAATTGATCACATGAGCGCCATGAAGGTGATCGATGAGATTAAAGCTGATGGAGGTGTGATGAAGGGATTTGAGTCCTATTGTGGTGGTTTAGTTGCGGAGGAGTCAGACAACAATCCTTGGCATTATAAAATTTCATGGAATCCCCGCAACATTGTGCTTGCAGGTCAAGGTGGCTCAGCAACCTTTAAGGATGCTGGCAGAGTGAAGCTCGAGCCGCCACACAGGGTGTTTCGAAGACTTCGAGCGATTGAAGTTGAGGGACAACTTTACAAAGGATATCCCAATCGTGACTCACTTGCTTACGAAGACATTTACAATCTACCTGATATGGAGACCCTCATTCGCGGTACGCTGCGCGTGGATGGCTTTTGTAGGTCGTGGGACATTTTGGTCCAGTTAGGAATGGTGAGGGACGACGCGAAGCTGGTTTGGCCAAAAGGAATATCCTGGAGTGAGTGGACTCGATCTTTTTTGCCATCAAAAACTGCTGGCATGACGGTTTCTGACGCCATCAATTCAACTGTTATAAGCGACCATGAAACAAATGAACGGTTGGAGTGGTTGGGTCTTTTTGATACAGAAGTGGGGCCGGAAATGACAGAAGGCACACCAGCAGAAATCATCGAGGCACTTCTTGTAAAAAAATGGGCTCTGGAAGACGGAGATCGTGATATGATTGTGATGTGGCATAGATTTGAGTTTGAAAAGGCAGGCAAACGGTACGCGAAAACTTCTGAGTTTTTCCTTGAAGGCCGTGGCTCGATTTACACTGCGATGTCTGATACAGTTGGTTTGCCCATGGCAATTGCAGCTGAACATATGCTTGTTGGAGGAGGGTTTGGAACAGTGGGGGTTCAGATACCAGTCACCTCCAATTACTATGATGTTGTGCTTCCTAAACTAGAGGAGTTTGGGGTGGTTTTTAAGGAATCTCAAATAGAACTCTAAGGATGATGTTTTCTGCGATATCTATGGCACCATGGTGGTGCTTTGCGTGCTTCATTTGTGGTGGAGCACCAGATTGGCCAGAGAATGGAGTGGCGACTAGAGATTGGGTAGAAGAAGCCTTAGAGTGGAGGTTAGATCGAGGGAGCGGGGCTTGTGAAGCGCTGATGCCGGCAATCGATGCTTGGACATTAGAATGGATTGCAAATAGTGATGAAATGAGGGTCGATATCAACACAGTGGATTGGCCCGTTTTCACAGCAGACCCCATGTTGCAAGGTGCCCTAATACAAATTATTGCGCTTGAACAATTGCAGTACTTAGAGTTTAACAACAAGCGTGTTTTGCGAAAGTTAAAAAGGTATGCACGACGGAGCGATGGTGGCATATCGGAAGAGTTGCAGTTGGTCTTTCAGGAGAATAAAAAGTTGCAAGCCAAGTAGCGTCATCCGAGTTGATCTTCGGTTCAGGCAATTCGATTGCCGAAGTCATTTCATTGTCGGTTACAAACATCAACACAAACATCGAAGAGGATTTTATTTGGTTAGTTAAATATGGCAGCGTTTTAGATTTAATTTTGCAGTATGCGCAGTTTTGATATCCCAGAACATTTTAGAAGCCCTATCATTAGTATGGTGAAGGCAAAGAGGAAAGAGATGGATTCGAGAAAGCTAGATTTCTCTCCTGCTGTACTTGATTTTGGGACTGTAAAAATACAACTGGCAAGACATTTTGGGTTTTGTTTCGGTGTGGAGAATGCCATTGAGATTGCCTACAAAGCGATCGTTGAAAATCCTGACAAACAGATTTTTATTCTTAGCCAAATGATTCACAATCCAGAAGTTAACGAGGATCTTGAGAGTCGAGGAGTGAGGTTTTTAATGGACACCCAGGGCCGTGAGATGACACCTTTAAGCGAAGTTATGGCTGATGATGTTGTGATTATCCCTGCTTTTGGAACAACCTTAGAAATGGAGGACCAGCTCCGTGAGATAGGTGTAGATATAGGGAAGTATGATACAACCTGCCCTTTTGTAGAAAAGGTTTGGAAGCGGTCTGATAAATTGGGTGGAGATCACTTTACAGTCATTATTCATGGGAAACCTGATCACGAAGAGACCCGGGCTACGTTTTCCCATGCTTCAAAGACTGGAGCTGCGCTCGTAGTTGAAGATTTGAAGGAAGCTCATGCGTTGGCGAAAATGATGTCAGAAGGGGCGGAGGGATTCGACAGTATGTTTCAAGGGCGCACCAGTACTGGGTTTGACTTCAACCGAGACTTGAAAAACATAGGGGTCGTCAATCAAACAACGATGATTGCATCTGAAACTCAGGAGATTGCGGACATTTTAAAAAAGGCGTCAAAAGGATTTGCAAATACAAAAGACACATTGTGTTACGCCACGAATGACAATCAAAAGGCAACTTTGGGTGCGTTAGAAGAAGGTGGAGCTGATCTGGTTATCGTGGTTGGAGGCTACAACAGTTCGAATACCTCTCACATTGTAGAAATTTGTGAAAAACTCAAACCCACATACTTTGTTCGAAACGAACTCGATTGGGGAGAAAATGGAGAGCTAAATCACTTCGACATTCACAAACAAGAGATTGTTGTTACAGAGAATTTTTTATCTGAAACACATGAATATCAACATGTTCCCACTATTCTTTTAACAAGTGGGGCATCTTGTCCAGATGCTTCTATGGAGAGAGTTTTATATCAGATTTTAAATTATTTCCCGGGAGGAAAGGATGTGGATTCAGTGTTGAAGATTTGGAGTGATAAGACTAGTTAGAAATTCTGCTTTTCCGTAAATTAGCAACTATGGAAGCACCTAAGCTTCGAGGGATGTTCCGCAACGTGAGAACCAAGCCTCGATCGTTCGTTTTTAAATCTAGACATCTCTCCGATGCTCCACCTGAATGGGGGGAGCGCAAGCGTAGGATAGAAGCTGAGGTTGCTTTAGAGCGAGGAGAGGCAGCCCCGAAGCACACGGGGTCGACCATTCGATTTAGGAAAGGATTGTCTGTTAGGGGAGCCGCTCGCAAAGCAAATTTCAGGGTTGTTGTCATTGGCGTAGTTTTGTTGTGGATTACTTGGAAAGTGATCGTTTGGGCTGAAACAACAGAATTTGGTAAAATGTTAGAATTTATTAGAGACAATGGGTGATGTAATTGTTCAATTGTCCGACCATGTCGCTAATCAAATCGCAGCTGGAGAGGTTGTCAACCGGCCAGCTTCGGTGGTCAAAGAATTGATTGAAAATTCAGTTGATTCAGGGTCTACAGAGATTGTAGTTGTTGTAAAAGATGCAGGGAGAACACTTATTCAGGTCATTGACAACGGTTGCGGGATGGGGGAGAAGGATGCGCTTATTTGTTTTAAAAGGCATGCAACTTCAAAGATTTCATCCGCTGACGATTTGTTAACTCTTGTCACCAAAGGGTTTCGTGGAGAAGCTCTTGCATCGATTTCTTCGATCTCACATGTAGAGCTTAAAACGCGAGAAACTGGTGCTGATTTGGGTGTTAAAATATCCATCAGCGGTGATGAGATCGTTGCTAGTGAAGCTGTTGCTTGCTCAGAAGGTTCATCTTTTTCAGTTAAAAACCTATTTTTCAACGTTCCAGCTCGTCGAAATTTCCTTAAATCTGATCAAGTCGAGCTCAGGCACGTAGTTGATGAATTTCAACGGGTCGCAATGGCTCACCCAGAATTAAGTTTCAGGCTTCAAAGCAATGGCGTCGATATTTACAATCTAAAGCCCGGGCCTTTAAGAAAGCGGGTGGTGTCTGTTTTTGGTGTGAAGCATGATGAAAGACTGGTTCCTGTTGAGGAAGAAACCGATGTTGTAAAGATTTCTGGTTTTGTAGGCAAACCGGCTTTTGCTCGACGCACACGAGGTGAACAGTTTTTATTTGTCAATGGCAGGTTTATCAAGCATCCTCTTATGCATCGTGCGATCATGAATGCTTATGAAGGCGTTCTTAGTCCAGGCAGTTTCCCACTGTATACTATTTTTCTCGAGGTGGACCCTTCTAAAATAGATGTGAATATTCATCCCACAAAAGTGGAGGCAAAGTTTGAAGAAGACCAAATCATTTTTGCGATGCTTCGATCGGCCATTAAACGTGGTCTAGGTCAACACAATGTTGCTCCTTCTTTAGATTTTGAATCCGAGCTGAGTATTTCTTTAGACCCACCAGAAAAAGGTGTCTTTGTTGCTGAGCCTAAGGTGAATATAAACCCCAACTACAACCCCTTCAATTCTGGTGTATCTAATCAGAAAAACAAAGGGCAATCAGGTTCATTCGGAGGATTCGATGCAAGTTCTGAGAAGGAGCTTGACAGCCTCTATGCGATGTTTGGGAGAGAAGAAGAATTGTCTTTTGAGGGTTCCATTGTAGTTGCAGAGAAGGATCCTAGAATGTTTGTGCTGAACTCTCGTTTTATTGTTGCAGAGAATACGCAAGGGGTCATTGTTATTGATGCTAAAAGAGCCCACGAAAGGGTTTTATTTGAACAATATATTTCAGCAGGTCGTGGAGTTGTGTCAGTTCAGGGCCAAAAACTACTCTTTCCAGAGCCAATTACGCTCTCAACCGCAGACACAGATTTGCTTTTAAGCGCATCCGAAATTTTAATGATGTTTGGTCTTGAATTGGAAAATTCCAGTGCAGGAGGTGTCGAAATTGTAACAGTCCCTTCAGGCTTGGCCGGTAGGCTTCAGGACTGGATTGATTCAGTCCTGGGCGCTCTCAAGGATGGGACATGGATCGATGAAGAGGGTAGACGGGAGAAATTAGCTCAGGCAGCAGCTCAGGCGGGGTCATTGAAACTTTCAGGAAACAACAAGATCAATCTTACGGAAAAAGAAATGGTAGATCTTGTCGCAAAATTGTTCGCGTGTGACTCTCCTGCGATAGACGCAAGAGGAAGAGCGGTATACACCTTGTTTTCTCTTGAGAAGATGGATAAAATATTCAAATAAATCAGACGATGTTAGATAGAATGACTCCAGTAGTAAAGAATTTAGTCATTATTAATGTATTGGTATTCCTTGCCCAGCAAGCATTTCCTCAAATGCAGTTTTGGTTTATGGGTCATTACCCACTTTCTCCAGGTTTCTATCCTTGGCAAATGGTCACTTATATGTTTATGCATGGAGGATTCTCTCATTTGCTATTTAACATGTTTGCCCTTGTGGTTTTCGGAAGTGCGCTTGAGAAGGTGTGGGGTGAGAAGAGGTTTTTAATCTACTACATGGTCTGTGGGATAGGCTCGTTTTTCCTTTACCAATTTACGATAGGGCTAGAAATTTATAGCCAAATTGGTTCTTTTGATCCCGGTGTTGATATGGGTTGGGTCTTAGGTGCAAGCGGAAGTGTTTTTGGTCTTTTGCTAGGGTTTGGAATGCTTTTCCCAAACACGAAGTTGATGCTTCTCTTCCCACCGATTCCGATCAAGGCCAAATACTTTGTAATGGGCTATGGTGCGATAGAGTTGATGACAGCTTTCCAAAACAATCCTGGGGACAATGTTGCTCATTTTGCCCACCTTGGTGGGATGTTAATCGGATACTTTATGATCAAAAAGTGGCAACGTGATCGAACTAATTTTTATTGACAAACCAGATGTGGGAGGATCTTAAAAAAAGCTGGACTTCGGGTGGCATGCTATACAGGCTGATTTGGGTGAACGTTGGTGTTTTCGTTTTCATCAATTCAACCATTGTGTTCACTAAATTAACAGGTATTCAGCTGTCGGAAAATACGTCAGGAGGCTTCAGTTTATTTGCGACGGCTCACCTGCCTACTTTGCTTTATAGGCCATGGTCTATCCTGACTCATATGTTTGCACATAAGGAAATATTTCATCTGTTGTTTAACATGATGCTTCTTTGGTGGATGGGTAGAATGTATGCTGCTGAGGCAGGGTCTAGACGACTTCTAAGCACCTATATTATGGGTGGATTGGTGGGATTTACCATCTACGCAGTTTCAGTGAATGTGTTGCCTGGTCTGAGGATGGAAAAGGTGTCTTTCGCGTACGGAGCGTCTGCAGCTATTATGTCTATTTTCACAGCCACAGCCACCTTAAATCCAACAAAAAAAATACCTTTCTTTCTTTTTGGTTCGATTGACCTGAAATATATCGCTATGGGGTATGTCCTGTTTGATTATTTTGGAATACTTGGTGATTCAAGTGTTGAAACTGGGGGCAGAATTGCCCATTTGGGTGGAGCCGCTTTCGGTTATTTTTTGATTGTGTATTCCCGCAAGGGAATGAATCTGGTCAGATGGTTAGAGGTCGTAATTGATATGATTATGTCATCTATACCTAGTTCGTCGAGTTCTTCATTTCGTAAAAAATTCAGTTTTTCAAAACCCACAAAAAAGAAAATCAAGACGACACGCCCGCCGAAAAGCGATGATGAATTTAATACAGAGAGGAAAGAAAGAGAAGACCAGTTAGATGCAATCCTCGAGAAGATTTCACGTCATGGTTATGACCATCTAACGAAAGAAGAAAAGCAATTTTTGTTCAATCAATCAAAAAAATAAGAATTGTCAAGAGTTAGATTGGATCATTTTATTGTGGAACCAGCCATGTTTCTGCTTGCTTCTGCAAAGATGGGTGAGTTCATTTCCCCAGAGGTGTTTCCGCTTTTCGCGATTTTTGGACTTGTTTTTCCATTCGTTCTGTTGGCCTTTGTTTTAGGTGTTGTTCTCAGACTTTTTCGTGGTCGATGGAAAGGATTGATTGTGCCTTTCTTGATGTGCTTTTTTCTTCAATCAAGCATTGCCTCGACCCTTGGTGGAATTGGAACTGTTCCTGAATTGAAGAAAGAATCATCGACCATATCGATCGGTACTTTTAATGTACGAAGACTGGATGAGTATGCATGGTTAGAGGGAGAAAAAACCAGGAATGATATTTTTGCATGGCTTGAATCAACTTCTTTTGATGTGATGTGTTTTCAAGAGTTGCCTTTTGAGATGA
>DDJR01000102.1 GCA_002339135.1 Flavobacteriales bacterium UBA2619
CATGCACTATCCATTGTACTACGAAGCTAAATAAAAACTAATGACACTTTAACAAATAACAGTAAGATATAAATGGGACGTCATAATGTAAATTGTGTTTGGTCAAAAAAGGGAACTATCTCTAAAACATTGTGGAGATACGGGGATTCGAACCCCGGACCCCTTGCATGCCATGCAAGTGCGCTAGCCAGCTGCGCCATACCCCCATCTACATAAAACTTATCGTGAAATCCAAGAAGCCTAATGTATATAATTAATACGAAGTACAAATATCAGGTAATATTTTCCCCTTGTGACAGGCATTTATAGCTATTTAGTAAAATATATGAAAAAAAAATGTGAAGATGTCATAATTATCTGACCTACAGGAAATAAAAATCTATGTTTGAGGGTGTTTTGAATTAATAAACAGTGAAATACATCTAACTATAATGCGTAAATACCTATATATCAGTATTTTGCGCAACGTCATAAGACAACGGAAAATTAAATGAAGATTCATGGAAAAATTCTTTTAGATAGACCAGAAATACAATACATTTGCATTTCAAATAAAATTTTTTTAATATGAGTAACGGAACAGTAAAATTCTTCAATGATTCCAAAGGATTTGGATTCATCACACCTGAAGAAGGCGGAAAAGATGTCTTTGTACATGCAAACGGCATTCTTGATGAGATTCACGAAGGAGACAACGTAAGCTATGATGTAGAAGAAGGTCCTAAAGGACTTAACGCAGTAAATGTCAAAGTAGTTTAACTTAATGCTTTAACATATCGTTGCTGCAGATTAGCATTGAAAATGCAAATCTAATAGACACGATACTTAGCTACAATACGGTGTTCTAAACACTCGTATAATCTTAATCCCCTTAGTATTACTAACGTAATACTAAGGGGATTATCTATTGAATGAGGTTTTTGAAATACTTGCTTACCATGAAATTTAAAACTCAAATCTCGATGAACAGTTAATTCAAAATAATCATTGGAATTGTTGAACTTACTGATGATGAAGACACAGAAGAGTCTACCGTGACAAAGTACTGCCCTGCAGTGAGACTGTTCGCGGGGATGGATACTCCCCTACCCTTTAAACACAAGCCTCCCTGAGCATTGAACACCTGATAGACGCAGGCTTGTGATTCTGAAAATCCTGAAATATGAATGACTGAAGATGTCTTAGCTGGGTTGGGATAAATCGAATGCGATGTCATATCTGAATACAACAACCCCGAAGTACTTTGGAATAGAGGATCATTTTTAATACCTAAGCCTGGAGTAATTGAGTTTACATTGGGAATGACGCTGAGAGAATCAAGACGGTAAAGACAAATACTTTGGGCGCCGTTAAGGAACCCCTTCGTGGAGCCTAGAACCCAGATACGTCCCTCTTCATCAACCTTCATGTCAGATGGCTTTTCATCAAAGTTGGTCCCCAAGATTCCGGACTCAATATAACCTCCAAAAGGACCTAACCATGTCACCACCATATCCTTGCCAGTGGACAGACCAAAATCTATATGGGCAAGCTTGAGAAGCTGATCACCATACCATTCCATCTTACAACCATCGACGAAAACATTCCCTGAAGTGTTAATGGGCATTCCTGGAGTTCCATTGTCTGGATTCATGCTAATGACCCCATGCCCTATAGGTAAAATCGGCCTTAAAAAAGAATAAAGAAGCATCATGCCCTGCTCACTCACAGCCAAATCACGCGCAAAATTGTCTCCATAAGCTTCAGCATCAGGTTGGATTCTTGCCCAAATTGGCTCTCCATCTGCCCCCCATGCCCAAATAGTGGATTGTTTGACGCCATCTATTTCTGTTGTACCCGTGACGTATAAAGTGTCTCCATACACAGTAGCTGATTCAACTGTTTCAATTTTTGCAGGATGACCCCATGTAGCGTATGAAAATTCTGGGAAGCCTGAAAGTGGATCATCGATATCTAACAGCAAACCATCACCTTCACTCTCTCCTATAGCCCATCGAGAGCCCCTCCAAGTAACTGCACTTACAGGGAGTTGATTGTCGGAATGGACGAATTCCTGATTAGCAACAATTAAGCCTTCAGACCCTAGATTCTGAATAGTATAAACGACCGTGTTGTAAGTGCCATTGCTAGCCAAACGCTGAGAGAGTATGTTAACCCCATCTAAGCTTCCATCGGAAATTTCCCAAGCGTCTACTACTTGCTCTACAGGTGTGCCGTAGGGGGTGAGTAAACTCCAAGCAAATTGAAAATCATCATCATAGAAAACCACATAACCACGCACATTTCCCGAACCATCACTGGAGGTAGAGCCTAAAACGTAAGTCCCATTGTCAACTGGCAATACGGTATTCGCTTGATCTACTCCTGATCCGCCAACAATTCTGAGTTGTATCTCACTTTGAGCAAAAACGGGTATCGCAAAAGAAAGTAACAAAGAGGTAAAAATAAGAGCTGATTTCATGAGCGCACGACTTTGTGTATTTTAGAAAGTGTTTTGAGTAAACTGGAAAAATGGTCAAGGTGGAGCATGTTGGCACCATCAGACAAAGCTTCGAAGGGTCGAGGATGGGTTTCAATAAATACCGCATCAGAACCAGCAGCTACTGCTGCTCGACCCAATGTCTGAATAAAATGTGGACTTCCACCTGTAACCCCAGAGGTTTGGTTTGGACGTTGAAGGCTGTGGGTAAGGTCCATTACAGTGGGTGCAAAAGAACGCATAATCGGGATTCCACGCATATCTACCACGAGATCTTCATACCCAAATGTAGTTCCTCTCTCAGTAACCCAAACATTCTCATTGCCCGAGTCTCTGACCTTTTGTACAGCGTGAATCATAGATTCTGCGGATAAGAATTGGCCTTTCTTAATGTTAACGATACATCCAGTATTAGCAGCTGCAACAAGAAGGTCTGTTTGCCTACACAAGAAAGCAGGAATTTGCAACACATCGACAAATTCAGCAGCCATAGCGGCCTCTGCAGCAGTATGAACATCCGTAATAACTTGAACACCATACTTTTCTCTTACCTGACCCAACAAATCGAGTGCCTTAGCATCTCCTATACCAGTAAAACTGTCTATTCTAGATCTGTTGGCTTTTTTATAGGAAGCCTTGAAAATGATGGGCAAATCCAAATCACGACATGTGCCGATGACCCTATCAGCCACTTCGAAAAGCTCCTTTTCACCTTCAACAACGCAAGGACCGGCAATCACGAGAAGCTTCCCCTTGGAAATCTGTGTGAAAGAGTTCTTCTGCTCAGCAGATTGTTTGTTTTCAAAAGTCTGTAAATCCATACCCTATCTTTTAGGAGCGATACGTGCCAAGCTAAATGTCACACCTCTTCCATACGTGTTGTTAGAAATCTGTTTGTTAAAAAACAATCCCAATGGAGATTCAACCTGAACGACTAACATCCTGCGCTTACTGTATCTCCACTTGGCCCATACCGCAGACCGAAAACCTCCCCAACCTCCATATCTACCTTCAATTCCTAGGGCAATTTTATCAGAAGGAATCCACCCCATTCCTGCAGAATAGAGCAACTCTGGCATCCAGCCTCCACTTTTTACAGACAAGTTAAACATCAACTTCTCCGAGGGTTCGTAGACGAATTCTGCAGAAAGCCTTGAGGGAAGCAGGGACATCCTTTTCGCAGACCTCCCCGTCAATAAAAGTGA
>DDJR01000116.1 GCA_002339135.1 Flavobacteriales bacterium UBA2619
GGTTGTACGGATGATTCAGCTTGTAACTATGATTTCGAAGCAACATTAAGCGCAAATGGAACTTGTACGTATCCACTCAATCAATTTCTTGATTGTGACGGAGCTTGTAACAACGATTCCGATGGTGATGGTGTTTGTGATGAATTGGAGGTCTTTGGATGTACTAACCCAGAAGCAAACAACTACAACATATACGCTACAGAAGATAACGGATCTTGTATTATCCAAGTTGGAGGTTGTGTTCTTTCGTTTGCTTGTAACTTCGATCCTGTAGCAGATTACTACTTGCCAGGATCTTGTGATTTCTCTTGTTTAGCAATGATGGGAATGCCTAGTGGTGGAAGTTGTGCCGATATTCTAGCTTGTAACTTCGGAGATGAAGCTGCCTGTGTTTACACGGATTCTGACGGTGTTCTTTGTGCCATCGTTGGTTGTATGAACGATGCCGCTTGTAACTATGACGACGAAGCGCAAGTTTCAGGTATGTGTGATTACACTTCATGTTTAATCTCTGGTTGTACCAATAACAATGCTTGTAATTTTAACGCTCTTGCGAATACAGATAATGGCTCTTGTGATTTCTTCAGTTGTGTGGGATGTACAGATTCTCTTGCAAACAACTTCAATCCAGACGCAACAACAGACAATGGGCAATGTGTCTTCGATGTTTTGGGTTGTATGTCTTTAATAGCCTGTAACTTCGATCCTGTTGCAACAGTAAGCAATGGAGATTGTGATTATGCTTCATGCTACGGTTGTAATTTAGAATCAGCTTGTAACTTCAGTCCAGATGTTATCTACAACGATGGTACTTGTAGCTTGGCATTGTTTGGTTATGATTGCAACGGAAGCTGTCTAAACGATTCAGATTCGGATGGTGTTTGTGATGCTGACGAGGTGGTAGGTTGTACCGACTTGAATGCTTCAAACTTCAATCCTTTAGCTACTGAAGATAGTGGTCAGTGTCTGTTAGTGTCTGCTGGATGTTTAAATCAAACTGCTTGTAACTTTAATTACGCAGCTCAGATAGATGACGGCTCATGTGAGTATACAAGCTGTTCAGGTTGTATTGCTCCTTCAGCATGTAACTATGACTCTGAAGCTATTTTAAGTGATGGAACATGTGTCTTTGGATTATGTGATTTTGTAGAAGGCTGTATTTACCCTAGAGCTTCAAATTACAGTGCGTCTGTAACTCAAGACGATGGCTCTTGTGTCTTCTCAGGATGTGTAAATAACAATTACTCCAACTACAATATGTATGCAAATACGGACAACAGTGGCTGTTCGAATACGCCGATGAACGCCGACTTTAATTCAGATGGTGTTGTTCAACTTGCAGATCTCTTAGAGTTCTTAATCTCTTACGGTCAAGCTGGTCCTGACTGGTCGATGGATTGGGTTGCCAATGCTTGTGGAGTTGTTCCAGATGCTCTTGCAGATGTGTTCGAAGAAAATTCTAATGGTTGTACTTATGAGACAGCCTCTAACTATGATCCTTCAGCGACCATTGATTTGGCCAACTGTGTGTTCACTGGTTGTACAGATATGGAAGCGATGAACTTCAATCACATTGCCAATACAGATGACTCAACTTGTTCATACCATGTTTGTCCTGACTTCAATGGTGATGGTGTTGTCCAAGCTTTAGACCTTTTAGACTTCCTCTTGGCTTGGGGAACTGAATATGAGTAACAATTCAGATATTCAATTGAGATGTAATTAATACGAAGTGGTTTTACACTTTTAAAAGAAAGGGTTAGTCAAAGTGGCTGACCCTTTTTTTATTTTAAAACGTGATAAGATGTTTTGTTGAAGCAAAAAATATGTAGTATTTTTGCAAAAAAAAAAACAAAAATGATGAATGTTCTTATACAAAAAGTTTGCTCTTTGACAATTGTAATTTGTTGTAGCGTTTTCTCTATTGGAGTTCATTGCCAAGTAGAAGTGTTGAATTCTGTATGGTTATTGAATGAAGGAGGATCTTTAGAAACACCTTCAGTGGGTGTCTATAATCCCACCGAAGACACGTTTGTGGTGGTGATGGAATTTGAAGAGGCTGGATTTACAACTGATGTAATTGTAGCTGATGGTGCTGCATTTGCGGCAGCAGATAATCGAATCTACAGATTCAATTTGGATACATATGAAGTTGAAGCTTCAGTAGAACTAGAAGGTGTTAGAAATCTTGCATACTACAATGGGGCTATTTATGCAACACGAGGTGAGTACGATTTTGAGACTGGGGGGTCGGTGGAGTTTGATGCTTACTTTATTTGGTTCAATTCAGAAACATTGATTTGGGAAGGAGAGCTTCCGGCTGCTGAAGGAGTAGGGTTTGATTCTGAAGGACTGGTTGTGAAAAATGGTGTTGCTTACATTGCGATTAACCATGCTTTTACTTGGGGCGAAGAAGTAGGATTGTTGGGTGTTTATGACTTAGAGACGGGAGACTATGCAGAGCACGATTTGGGAGAGAATGGAAAGAATCCTGTACATCTGAAAGTAACGGACAATGAAGTTTTGCTTGTCAACAATACTGATTGGTCGGCGACAAGTATATCACGTGTTGAGTTGCCTTCGTTGGGAGCTTCTCTAGCTGCAGTCAACACAATGACTGTGGCGGGTGTATCATCTGGGTGCAATGCAGCTTCTTTAATAGGAGATGAGCTGGTTTTTCAAATTGTAAATGAAGCGGGAATGCGCAGAGCATCGGTGTTCGATTTAACGCCATCAAGTGAAATGTGGGGGCCTGCTACTGATGTGTATTACAGCATGGAGGTGAGTCCCGTAAATGGAGATGTTTATGCTACGGTCACCAATTTTGTAGGTGATGCTGAAGTTCAAATTTTAGACGCTTTTGGGACTTTGATTTCATCTTTCCAAGCTGGCGCTATTCCAGGTGGAATCGCTTTTGATGTTAGATCTGTAGTTGGAATTTCTGACTTGGAGGTGGTTGATGGAAGCTTTTTAGTAGGGGAGTATGATTTGATGGGCAGGGTATGGTCACCTGGAAACAGAGGTGTTAAACTTGAAAGAAGGTCAGACGGGACTACCCGTGCTATTTACATAGCAGAGTAAAAGCCCTGCTGCAAGTAGAAGTTTAAGCCATGCAGATAACTGCGTGGCTTTCTTTTGCCAAGTAAAATATGTGATCACGAGGGTGATTCCACCAAACAATCCTTTAGTTATGTTAAATTCTGAGCTAAAGGTTATCCAAACGACGGAGCCAATTAGAATCAATGTAAGCGCGCCTACAAGGCGCCAGCTAGTTTGAGGGCTATATGCTATTGGTAGTGTGAGGTGTCCTGCCTTTTTATCGCCATCGATATCTTCAATATCTTTTACGACTTCTCGAGTAAAGACAATCACAAAAGTCAGTCCCAGCAAAGCACCAAACTCCCATAGGAATATGGTGATATTCATCAATGTGGTCATGGATGTGTCTATTTGGTCAGCATATGCAAATGGAATCACAGAGGATATTGCAGCTGCTACGGCTACATTTCCGACAAGGACCCGTCCCTTTAATTTTGTAGAATAGAAAAACAACAGAATGCTAAGGGCAACAGCTATCACAAGGGGAATGTAGTTTTCAATTTTCCAGCACAGACAGGCGGCAAGCACAATTCCGACAGTTGTCAATGCCCAATGGCTAATGAGTGCAATTCTTCTTTTTAAAACGATACCTACTAATGCTCGTTCAGGTTTGTTAACTCTGTCTTCTTTAATGTCAAAATAGTCATTGATGATATTTCCACCTGCAGCTAAAAATACCAAGGGAAGAGTAATGAGACATTCTAAAAGCCAATCACTATTCTTGACTAATGCTCCGTAGCTTTCTCTGAGTACGACAATTGAAATAAAAATAATAATCAGATTGGCAGGTCTTATGACTCTAAACCAAGCGTAAAATGGCGATGAGGTTACAGGTTCTTTAACCATGTGATGCATCAATTAGATTCTCAGTTTTTGAAGTTGTTAAAGCGTAATTAAATCCAGAATGGATTGCATGTGCTCCATGTCGCCCCGCTTTATCTAGTGCCAAGTATCCCACCTGTAGATTGCTAACATCCATAGAGTCGGTGATTCGCTTGACTGCTGTTTCACATGCTGCCTGAGGGTGAAGTCCACCTCTCATCAGCTCAACAACTAAAAAGCTGCCCACTGTTCTCATAACAGCTTCTCCCAATCCAGTAGCAGTGGCGGCTCCCACAGCTCCGTC